>JBCDAG010000366.1:0-7221 GCA_039186165.1 Cyanobacteria bacterium P01_F01_bin.53 | reverse complement strand
TTCATCGAAAGTATTTGGCAGGCCGTAATGCCACTGACGAAATCAAGCGAAATCTAAAAATCGTTGCCGATGAGTTCTTACCCAAATGGAACTACAAGGCTATTCCGCAAAATCCGACAGTTGTTTATTGAGCGTTCCTAAATGCCCCCCAGAAAAATAGAGAAACTGAACATAGTGATTAACACCATAAGCTGTATATTCCAGATCTCCTACCTCCCAGCCCAGGTTAAAGCCTTGTTTCAAGGGCGTGAGCGAGTCTCTGAGCAACTGCTTCCAGGGCATGATGTAGGAATAGATGAAATTCCGCACCCGCATCTCAAACTGTTTTTCAGGGAAGGCTTCTCTGATAGCAAGTGCCACCTCTGCTGCCCAAAAACCGACCTTAAAATCGTGTGAGCCACACAGCAGCATGCCGTAGGCAGCGTAAATCGAAGCCGACGCTGGCGTATTACCATAGCGCAACGACAGAGATACTTGCTCGCAAATCACGAGGGGAAATAAATCAGGTTTTACTTTGTAGACAAAGCCCAGCATCAACGTCAACAGCTCTTGAGTTCCCAGGAATTGAGCATCTTCACTAGGCCCAGGAGCCAGGAAATCTTCAAGTGTTTTTCCCTTAAATTCTGTCCGGATATGGGAGAGTCGTTGGGGGATCTGAGCATCACCACTTTCCGCCGGAATGTAAACGCCTAGAGAATCTAGAACTTTACGCCCCAGCTCAAAACCAACAGCCATATTCCCTTGTGATAACTCACTAGAAATCTGAGCAATATAAATCGGCAGTGCATCAGCATACTCTCGAACATGGCCCGTCGTGCTATCACTCACCGCTTGAACAGCACCGAATTCTCCCCGCAAAAATTGGACACTGGCCAATTCTGAGTACAGCGCTACCACCAGTGAATATTGACTCTCCCAGCCATCCGGTAACAACAGAGCCAGACCTTGCTCAAAATAAGTAACCGCCTCAGCATAGGCCATGGCAACCTTTGCCGATTGGCCGGCCTCAAGATTCAGGCTCGCAAGCTGTAATCGTTGTTCACTATCCTCGATCAGCGCAATGCCTTTGTTGAGATTATTCAAAGCCTGAAAAAGGTCGTTCTTATCAGAGGGTTCATCTCGGTTGGCCAATAACCGATGCCCCAACAACATCTGACCTATCCTAAGGTGATGTGCAGGTTTATCCTCGTCTGCAATCAGGGCGTAGGCAGCTTGTTGAACACGGTCGTGTAAGAAGCGATAACGCAAGGTCACACTTTTGGTGACTGCTTGGGGTGGCTCGTCTCCCATAAAAAATTTATAGGTTTGACTTTCAGGGCTCACCAAGCCGACTTGAAGCGATTGCCACAAATCCTGAGCGATCATATCCAAAGACCGCTCACACAACACGGATAGCGTTTCTAAGTCAAACCGATTCCCCAAACAAGCGGCAACCCTTAAAACAGCTTGCGTTTCCTGCGGTAATTTGCGCAGGCGCGCCGAGAGAAAGGGAACTACATCATCCAACAGCACTAACTGGCGGATTGAATTGAGATCGCACTGCCAAAGTCCAGCATCCGGATCAAAGGTAATCTCTCCATCATCGTAGAGGCCTTGTAAAAACTGGGTTGTAAAAAATGGATTACCCTTGTTTTTTTGATACACCAAGTCCGAGAGCGGAGTCACTAACAACCACTCGCAAGATAAGGTATCAGTCACTAACTGATAGATATCCAGTTGGGTTAAAGGCCGTAGTGTCAGGGTATTGAGTGGTATGCCTTGTTGATGAATCAGATCGACAGTTAGCATCAACGGATGAGCAGGAAACACTTCGTTATCGCGATAGGCACCCACTAGCAGCAAGTAACCGGCCGCAGTTTCCCCTATGAGGACCTTCAACAAATCCAAAGAAGCCGAATCTGCCCATTGCAAATCATCTAAGAAAATGACCAGTGGATGCGCGGGGGTGGTAAAAAGCTGAATAAACTGACAAAACAGGCGATGAAATCGGATCTGAGCCGCCTCACTCGGAAGGTCTGGAACGATCGGTTGGGGGCCAATAATGTGAACGAGTTCCGGCATCACATCGATCAGCACTTGGCCATTTTCACCCACAGCCGCCATGATTTGCGATCGCCAAAGGTCCAGCGCGGCGTCCCCTTCCCCCAACAGCTGATTTATCAGGCTGCGCAGTGCTTGAACAAACGCACTAAAAGGAACGTCACGATTAAATTGATCGAACTTGCCCTTAATAAAGTAGCCCTGTTGACGGGTAATCGGCTTGTGGACTTCGTTAACCACAGCCGTTTTACCAATCCCAGATTCCCCCGCAACCAGCATCAGCTCAGTTTGCCCCTGAGCAACACGTTCAAAGGCCGCTAACAAGGTATGAATCGCTACCTCCCGACCATAAAGCTTTTCAGAAATGACGAAGCGATCGCCCACATCCCGCGTTCCTAACTCAAATTCGGCAATAGCCCCTTGGCTCTCCCACTGCGCCAGGCAAGTTTCAAGATCGCACTTTAGGCCCAAAGCACTTTGGTAGCGATTTTCAGCGTTCTTGGCCATCAGTTTTGCCACCACCTGTGACACCATCGCCGGTATAGCAACATTCACTTGGTCCACAGCCGGTGGGCGCTGCGCTATGTGACTATGGATCAAAGCTAAGGGGTCCGTACTCAAGAACGGCAGCTGCCCCGTGAGCAGTTCGTACAGCGTCACCCCCAACCCATAAAAATCTGTCCGATAGTCAATCGCCCGGTTCATCCGGCCCGTTTGCTCCGGTGCGAGATACGCCAGGGTCCCTTCTAAACGGCTGGGGCTTTGGAGCGACTGCGTCTCTTTGGGTAACCGAGAAGCAATGCTAAAATCACCCAGCTTGACTTGCCCAGATGCCGAGTGAATCAAGATATTACCAGGCTTAATATCTTTATGAATGACACAGTGTTGGTGCAGCCCATGAAGAATCTCAGCCAGCTGAATCGCAATCTCTAGCACCGCCACCACACCCAAAGGCTGTCGCTGAGCATATTGCGCCAATGATTGCCCCGCGAAATCTTCCATCACCAACCCATACCCATTACCACAGGGCAACAGCTTCAAGGGGCGGATAATGCCTTCAATGGGTAAGTTTTGAGCAATCGCATACTGATTGCGAAACCGAACAATCTCTTCAAAACTCGGATATTCCTGGGTCAGAACTTTGAGCACGACCCGCTGCTGGGATGCCGTCTCTATCCCCCGAGAAACCGCTGTCGTCGCACCCTGATAAATCAGCTCATCACAACGATAGCCAGCCAGTTGAAAAGGGAACTGAAAGGGGAATTGAACGTTTCCTGACGCAGGGGAATCGGCAAAGCCAGCCATAATGCTTAATCGGCTCAAGCGAAAAAGTCTACCCTCACATTACCGCCGGAGACATCAAAATTGGCCGCGTGCTTAAAAAGTCTCAAGCCACAGTTCCACTCAGGTCAGGACCATCCAGGCTTCAGGGCCATCCAGGCTTCGGGCTAAACCGCCTAAACTAATTAGCTATCAAGCATGACGCCAAGCAGACTTCCCAACCCCGTGGACAAGGCATTACGCGTCCACCGGCAGTTCGATCATAAAACGGGTGCCCTCACCTAAGGTTGACTCGCAAAAGAGCCTGCCCCCATGCTTTTCTACGATGATTTGCTGGCTAATGGCCAAACCTAACCCTGTCCCCTTACCTATGGGCTTGGTTGTGAAAAAAGGCTCAAAAAGCTTGGCAAGGGTGTCTTCCGTCATACCAGGGCCATTATCTGCGATCGCAATCCGCACCCAGTCATCATTGATTACCTCAGTACAAATCCGAATCGTGTTAGGCGACGCCTCAATCTCCTCATAGGTTCGCCCTTGGGTTTGTTCTTCTATCGCATCAATAGCATTGGCCAACAAATTCATCACGACCTGATTGAGCTGACCGGGATAACAACTCACCTCAGGCAATTCGCCATAGTCTCGAATAAGCTCAATCGCAGGCCTTTCCTGTTTCGCCTTTAACCGACTATTCAAAATCACCTGGGTACTTTTAATCCCTTCGTGAATATCAACAACCTGCTTTTGTGCAGCATCCACACGGGAAAAGTTACGCAGAGAGAGAGACAGCTCTCGAATCAACAGAGTGCCCATCTCTAGGGACGTAAATAGTCGAGGCAAATCCGCGCGCAAAAAATCGAGATCGATCTCTTGAATGCAGGATTCAATCGCGGGTGAAGGCTCAGCAACATGATCTCGATAGAGCGCGGTTAATCGCAACAAGTCGTGGATATATTCCTTCGCAGGCTCTAGGTTGCCGACCAAAAAGTTAACCGGGTTGTTAATCTCATGGGCCACACTCGCCATCATTTGCCCCAGCGACGACATTTTGTCAGATTGCATCAGCTGCATCTGAGTTTGCTTTAGCTGCAACCGTTGCTGCCTATCGGCCTCCACCGCAGCCAGCGTTTTTTCAAGGGTGACCACCAAATCCTGAAAATTGAGAGGCTTTGTTAAGAAATCAAAGGCGCCCCGATTCATCGCAGCTCGGATGTTATCCATATCGCTGTAGGCTGACACTACCACCGTTCGAGGGGTCTGTGTCAGCGCATTGAGCTGGCTCAACAACTCTAAGCCATCCATGACCGGCATGTTGAGATCCGTCATCACCAGATCGATATCGGCCTCATTCGTTGCTGCTGCCACCACCTTTTCATAGGCCTCAGCCCCATTACTGGCAAAGGAGAAGGCATATTTTTCTTGACGAATTTCACGTCGAAATTTGAAAGAGATCAAAGACTCAACATCGGGTTCATCATCAACCACTAAAATTTGGGCAGTCACAGGATTCTAGCTCTAAACGATTTTACTAGAGGGATTTCAATAAAAGGCACGGGCACAACCGACAAAAGAACGATTAACCGCCGTCGAAATGACAACAACTGGCCTGATTGAACAGAGAACTATTCAGAGATTCACATGTCAGAGATTCACAGAGGTCAGACACCTATGGCATAACAGCGGTACGTTTTAGAGGCACCTCTGGAGACGGCTCTAGGGACTCTGGGATAACCATCTCTTGCGGGGGCGGCTGGGAACGCTGCTTAGGCAACGTGATGGCAAACTCGGTGTAACATCCCTCCTCAGTATTCACTTCCATAGTTCCCCTGTGCTGTTGGGCAATAATGTCATAGCTCAAAGAAAGTCCTAGGCCGGTGCCTTCACCGGTGGGTTTGGTGGTAAAAAATTGATCGAATATTTTGTCTTTCACCGCTGGTGGCATTCCCGTACCATTGTCTCGAATGATGATTTCTACCTGGTTTTCTTGCTCACGGGTACGCACGGTAAGCTGGGGTCGAAAATCTGGGCCGGATTTAAGCTGTCGCTGATAAATGGCATAGCAGGCATTATGAGCAATATTGAGGAACACGCGATTTAAAGCCTGCGCACAGCCGGTAATCGGATTGAGGTGCTCATCGTAGTCAGTTTCAAAGTTTAAGTTAAAGGCCGATTGCTTAGCCCGCATCCCGTTATAGGCGAGTTTTAGAGCCTCATCTAGCAGCTCATTCACATTCACTTGGGACCATTCAGTTTTGCCGTTGCGCGAGTGCAACAACATATTGCTAACAATCTTGTCGGCACGTTTGCCGTGGTGCTCAATTTTGCTCACGTTAACTCTGAGCATCCCGATCAAATCTGTTATTTCTTCTCGGGCATCCGACTCAAGTTGGTCGCTAACGGCGTCAAGGGCCATCGTCAGTTCATCGACTATCTCTACGGAGAGGGCCGAAAAGTTATTCACAAAGTTCAGCGGATTTTTAATCTCGTGGGAGATGCCTGCGGTGAGTGAACCCAAGGATGCCAGCTTTGCTTGCGCAACCATTTGCGCCTGGGTAGACACCAGCTCATCGTTGGCTTTGGCAAGGGCCTGGGTACGCTTGGCTTCGTCATCCAGGAGCGATCGCACCCGGTTAATCAACTGATTCAGCGCTGTGGCCAGGGTCGCCACTTCATCTTGGGTAGTCACGGGCGCTTGCAGGTCGAAGCGTTTGCCCACCGTCACGGCGGTCGCCACCTGCTCCACCAGCCTCAGCGGACGCACAATCGAGCGGCTAATCAAGAAGGCCAGGGCACTTGAGATTGCAACCGATAGGGCCAAACTAATCGCAATAATATTGCGTCTGAGCGTAGCCGCCTCGACCAGTGCATTGGTTGCCGCAGCGCGCTCGGCCTCTAGCAAGTCTGCCAGTTCCTGAATCGTATCGGCAAATGCATGGGCCGCCAGCAAAGACGGCTCACTGCCAGCTTCGAGCAATAGGCGGCGGGCGATCTCCCGATCGGGCGAGCCCTCCTCGGCCAACTCCAACGACTCAACTTGCAAAAGCTGTAGCTGCACCGTCCGAAAATAGGGCCGAGCAAAGCTCTCATAGCCTTCTAACAATCTCTCATAGACCGCTGCTTCGTCAGGCGTTAGCGCAGCGTTATGGTAAGCCGACTGAAAATCGCCAAAAGCCTGATAGAAATCCTCTTTTTTATGGCGGAACGCAGCCATAGAATTCTCCAGCGCCTGGGGATTATCGACTAAGTAAGCCAGCTCCCGCTGATAAATGCTGGTGTCATAAATACTTTCCTTCGCCTGTAGCAATAACCGGCTCTGCACCGTAGCCTGCCCAAGCACTTCACTGGCCCCACGCTCGTAATACTCACCCACCACCACGCCCACCAACGTCCCCAAAAACGCAATGCCCAATGGCGCAAAAAAGCCCAAACTCACCCGCTTTCCGACCTTCAACTGGCTTAAAAATCCCCCATTAATCCTTGCATCATTACGGGCAGGTTGCTGGGTCATAGGGCTAGGTTTCACAGGGGCTATCCGTGAATACGGCGGTGAACACTGGATCGAGGCTTTTTTTGATCCAGGATTCCCTTGTCAGAAGCAGAAGAAAACAATAATCCCTGATATCTCATAGCGTTTTCCTCCTCAAAACGGCCTTTTGCACTTGCAGCCGCTAATGACAAACGCCCCATAAACGTCCTTAATAGGGCACTACTTTACACAGGCCATTCACAAGATAGAGATCGCATGATGAGCATGGCCTGGGCGGGTAGTTAGGTGAGATTATCTCAGCCCCCTGCAACCAAATGACTAGGAAAAGGGGTCTATTAGGGAGTCAGTAACCAAACTATCTCCCATGTCAAAAATTGAAAGACCCCTACTTTCCAGCTTAGCTTGCGTCAACCCCG
>JBCDAG010000365.1:0-7251 GCA_039186165.1 Cyanobacteria bacterium P01_F01_bin.53 | reverse complement strand
GGCCCGTATCCTGATTGAGCGAGCCATGGAGCAGGCTCAATTTAGTGATACCGATACCACCTTGGTTACCCGGCAGCTCGCCGGGGAGCTGAAGAAGATTGAGGTGAGTCTGTCAGATGTGCGGCTGGCCGTTCTAGAGCTGTATCAAGGCGAGCGCAAGGCGGCTGAGGCCTATCTAGACTTTCTCGCTCAATGCGGATTTCCTGAGCAGGATGAGCCTGTGGCCGTAGCTGCTGAACCCCCGACCCTGGCCGCTCAGCAGCAGGCCATTTCTCAGGCTATTACGCAGGCAGATGCCAACAGCTACGGCCAGCTCCCTCAACTCTTGGGCGAGGCTCAGGAACCAAATTGCATCGTCCTTTATCCCGGCAATTTGATTAGCGAATTGGTGGCCAATAGTGCCTTTTCCGCCCTGTTTTTTGGCGAGCGGCGGAGTGGTACCAGTGCCCTCCTCAGAGCCCTTGCCTACGACCGGATTGAAAAATCTCCCCACACCCTGCTCGACATTCTCGATTTTCATAATGGGCAGTGGGGCGGGCTCGAAGAGATTCGTGGTGAAGAGGGCAGCCAACTGGTGCACTTCTTCTCGATTACCCATCCAGATGACATTGAGCCCATCGGCAAAAAGCTCAGCGCCATGGCCAGTGAAGTACAACGTCGCCAGCGGCAACAGCGTGCACACCCCCTCACCCCTGAGCCACAGCCGCCCTACCTGTTCCTGATCGAGGGCCTCAGTGAACTGCATGGGGCACTGCCCGGTTGGAGTGCCGACCGGCGCAGTAAAGATGAGGTGCTTAGCCGCAGTGCCAGCCATCTGCGCTTTATTCTTTGCCACGGACCCGCCGTCGGCATCTCCTGTGTGGCCACGGCCCGAGACCATAACCGCGCTCTCTGCGATGCCACTGCCCTGGGTGAAACTAAGTTGTTCTTTTTAGGACGGGTGAGCGCTGGGCGTAATGGTGGCTACCGGGCGATTGACCAAGCGATTGAAGATAAGGCCCTGTTGCCCTCCCCCCATGACCGCAGTCGCTTCCGAGAGATGATGTCGGCGATTAAGCCCTTGGCCTATCCCGTGGTCTTTACCCCCAATGGGGTACCCCGGCTGGGAAGACTTGGCAATTTTAGTAGTTACCTGACGCAAGACCTGCTCGCCCACTATCAACATGCACTGGAGGCCAGGGGCTGATGAAAAGACCCATGCGACGCAGAGACTTTCTAGCTTTGGCCCTACTCAGCGCAGGGGCTATGATTTCTGTTGACGTTACCCGTCAGCGTCGTACCCAGGCGTGGCTTAAGTTTCTTGACCGGCAAATTACCCCGGCGGCAGCAGCAGCATCCGCCACCCAAAAGGCGCAAACTGAGGGGACTGGAAAGTTGGGTAAAGGCGATATTTTCTGGTCCGTGATGTGGCCCTACATGCACACGGTGGGACGAGCCGAAGGCACCGTAGGCAATGCTTTTGGCATTAGTCCTTACCAGGTGATCTACACCTACGACCAGTTTGACGACTTTAGCGATCACCCCCGTCGGGCTCACCCGATTTTGGATAGGGACGGACGGCCCACGGGCAAGGTGAGTGATGCGGCTGGGTGGCCCCAGTTCATCAGCACCACCTGGGACCAGCTCATGCAAGAGAATGACTTTTGGTATGACGGGCCAACTTTTCAGCCTGCCAATCAGGACTTGGGCTTTCTCTATTTGCACCGCGATACCGGTGGTCATGCGGCCCTGATGGCAGGGGTGCAGGTAGAAGAACTCACCCAGCGGCTAACGGTGACTTATGACGCTTTCACTCGCGCGATCTCCTGCGACAGTCACCAGTGGGCCAGCTTGCCAGGAGCCAATATTGGCGAGGCCACGGGGCAGCACACTCGCCCTCTATGGTGGCTCTGGAGCGAATTTCAGTGGGCGCTTTGGGGACAGATGGGCTACCGTCGCAAGATTGTTCATCCACTGGGCACCAAGACAAAGATAATCGCGCCCATGGGCTACCAGGCTTGGCGTGGGGCAACCCATTGGGGGCAAGATTTTGAGAGCGCGATGGGAGGACCGATTGTCGCCCCTGAAGCGGGGGTAGTTACCCGCAGTGACTACGATCCCAAAGACGGTTACTCTCTCAGCTTTCGCCCAGCGGCCCAGCCAGAGCTATCTCTTATTTTCCAGCATTGCCAGTCGTCTAGCGTGGTGGCCCTCAATACCCGCGTCGAGGCAGGCACGCTGATTGGCCGCACCGGGGACAGTGGCCAATCCATCACTGGCCCCCATGTCCACATTGAAGTGACGGTGGATGGCCACCACATCAACCCGCACTACTATCTGGGGATGAGTCAATGGTTTTAATGCGCAGGCCCCTTTATCTCGCCCTCTTTTCCCTCACCTTGGTGGCCGTGATTGCGGGCAGTGGTGCTGTGATGGCGCTGGTGGGCAAGGGCCGCGATGTCATGGTCTTTGGCATGGGGGTGGGGGTTGGGATGTCTTTAGTTTCCGCGTTGAGTATGGAGCTTTGGCAGCTCTCACGGCAGCGGCTGGCGGTGATGCAGCAAGAGATTATTCGGGCGCTCTCTGGGGTGCTGCTCGGGGAGATTAACCCACACTGGCTGCTAACGCAATGCGGCAATTTGGAACAGGCACTCCCGCCACAACATGCCAGTGATATTCACCTGGAGATTGAATGCCGCAGACTCTTGGACAGGATGCATCAGCTGTTGGAGACAGCCGTGAGTGATACGGGCCACTGCCATTACTGTAAGCGGCATCTGGGCCATACCGCTGATTGCCCAGTACCTGCCGCGCAACAACTTTACGGGGAAGGAAAAGCCCGGCGAGTGCCCTGGCGAGAGTACAAAAAGACTTTACCCAAAGAATCTCTTTAACCTGTTGAATTAGACACTGTTGAATTGGAGAACACAAGATGGTTGCTGTTGTTCAGCACGCTCAGCCCAGAACGGGGTTGCCCTACTTAAAACCCTGCCAGCCAGCCTCTGGCATTGCAACGTTTCCTGGAGGAACGTCACGCAAACTAACACTTCAAGGAGATCCCTTTGACCGTCCGGCAAAACTCTCCAAGCGACGGGGGCGATTGCTGGGTTTGTTGTTTGGCATCACCCAGGCAGCGGCGGTGGGGCTAGGGCTTTGGACCGCTACGCTGGAGGGACCGATGCCTCCGCCTGCCACCACCATAAACACTTCTCCGATCAGCAGGCCTCAAGTCGGCGATGAGTTGTGGCAATTCTTAGGGTCAGAAGACTTTACTGAATTGCAGCGGGCGGCCAAAGAAAATGCCCTAGACAAGGCACTCGTCGCCGCTGAGCAGGAGCGATCTCAGGCCCAACAACTGCGGCTGGACGCGGAAGCACAGGCAATCCGGCTAACAGACGAAGCGGCCAGACAGGCGCAGGCCACTACCTCAGCAGCGGTGCGGCAAGCCGATTTGATTCATCTGGATACCACCTACATCGGCGCAGAGCAGGTCGTGTATGGCAAGCCCGGCGATACCGTAACGCTGAAGTTTCCCGCTCGGATTCAGTGCAAGGATGGCTCCTTTGGTGAGACTGCCGTTGCCAGCCCGGTCGATGCACGGATTGAACCCCGTGAGGTGCGCAATTTGGGGGTGTGTTATCCCAGTTCACTGACAGCGGCAGGGGAGCCGATTGGAGAAGTGGGGGAATGGGGAGTGGCTTTTTTCAAGCGAGAGTAAAGCCCAAGACGGCAGTTCCTAGGGGAAGCGACTCTAGCGACTGCCCTCTGTAGAGCGCAGTGTTTGTTGACAGAAAAGGAGGCTTAACAACAGAACGGCTTCAATACGGAGTGCGGCAGGCCAGTGGAGTGCGACAGGCCTGCGCTGATGGAGGCGTTCGTCTAAGTTCACCTGTTCGGCTCATCCATGTGGCGGAGCTGACAGTGTGGAGTGCTTACTTTTTGTTCTTTTCCGTTTGTTTGTTTGTGTGTTCGTTCCTGGAGGACTTGTTTATGAGGATTTTGATTGTGGATATCTTGCCGGATGAGATTACCCAGCACTTGCAGTTGTTCCTATTGGAACGGCCTGGCTGGACGCAGGAGCGGATTATTTGCAGCGCCCTGTCGTTGTTCTTGCTCCAGAATGGGGTGTGCGACCAGGCGGTGAGTGAAGTGTACTTGCAGGCGATGTTTCCCAGCAGAGTGCCGAAACGAGGTGAGTCATGAGTATCCGACAGATATTGCAGGTTTGGGAGCATGATTTTTCTCATCCGCATCAGGCAATTATGTTGGCCTTGGCGGACCATGCCCATGAAGATGGCACCGGCATTCGACCGTCGATTAATCGCATTGCCTGGAAGACAGGCTATTCGGTGCGCTCTGTGCAAAATATCATGGCTCAGCTACGGCAGCTCGGCGTGTTGGTGATTTCGGTGCCTGCTACGCATAACACACCCAATGAGTATCGGTTCGAGTGGGGGGCTGCAAAAGCCAAGCCTTCTTTTGATAAGTTTGTGGCTCCAAAAAAAGGCGGGAAAAAGGGAGGTAAGAAGGGCGGAAAAGGGAGGGGTGCAAATTCTGCACCCCTAGAAAATACAGCCAGTAGGGGTGCAGTAGCCGTGCAGGAGGGGTGCAATAGCGGTGCGAGAGGGGTGCAGTTCCCGTGCGAGAGGGGTGCAGTAGCCGTGCAGGAGGGGTGCAGCCCGTTGCACCCTAACCGTAAAGAACCTTCTAGAGAACCGTCAAAGGAAACAAAAGAAGAAACGAAAGAAGACATTCTTCATTTTGGGATGGTGGTGTATCAGCAGCCGCCAGAGGAGATTGATTTTTCTGAGCTGTGGGCAACGAATCTGGGGCTGGCGAAAACAAAGCTGCGGGAAATTGCACCCGGCCACAAGCGCCTTGATATGGTGGCCCATGGGCTGGGGCACTGGTGGGTTGGGCCTGGGCTCAATGACTTTGATGAACACTTGATTCAAGCTTGCCGAAATCGCAAGCGGAAGTGTCAGCAGCCGGATGGGGTCGGCGATGCCAAGACATTTATCAACAACATGCTCCGCAATGGCGACTGGGGTAACCTGACGCTGCGTTGTGATGAAGCCCAGGCACTGAAAACACGAGCGGCAGCGCCGGTGGATGTGCTGCTGGCCCAGGAACAACAGAGGAACCGAAGCCCGTTCGAGCGGTCCGAGCAGGAGCAGCTGGACTCTGCACTTGGGTTGGCACGGTTTAAGGTGGCTCAGGGAGATGTTGAGGGGGCAAGGGCACTCGCACGGCAGGTTGGGCTTACATGGGCGGAAGTCACTTTGCCTGACAGTGCTTAAGCGGATTTTTTTAGGGTAAGGAACGGTATATCTGGCACTGTATTAAGCAGCCACTCCGAAGATTTCGTTGGTCGTGCTTATTCACTGATCCGTAGTCTACAGCTTAGTGGATTTCCTCATAATCTGAATAACTGTGCCATATGCGGGGGCTTCGCCTGACAAGGCTTCCAGGGTTTTGTGTCGAATATCTTCGTATTGGCCGATTTTGCTGGTCCACTCACCGTTGGTTAGCTGTCTGGCAACATGCATTGGCACCTTCTGGGCATCACCATAAATGGCGATTTTCAAAAAGCCAGCTTCCATTGAGCCGTCGTCACAGATCTCATAACCAATGGTGCTAAATGCGGCTGTGAAAGCTGATAGCGTTTCTTCGCGCGAAATGCCCTCGGGCCAGTATTCCTGACCCATTGCATCCGGCCACCACCATTCGCCTTCGGCATCAGCGGCCCAGGCGACACAGTTATAGTCAATAGTGTCCGGGCTGGTGATGGTGTAACCTTCACTGGCCAAGTTGGGAAACTGCTGCTCCAGATGCTCTTTGGCGTAAGCATTCCAGGCGTTATTGCCTACCATTGATATCCTTTCTGCTTTCCCCAAGCTAACCAGGCCTCGATCATTTTTTTCGTTTTGCCGCGATCGCCCGCAGGTACAGGGTCTTCCCTGGTAATCGATTTCAAAGCCCAAAACCAACGACCAGAGCGCCTTTCCACTTCTCTCAATAGCAGGGGTACCGCAGGTTGTCCCAGACCAATAATCTGCTGATAAGCTGGGTGAATCGAAATACGTTGGGTAGACGACTCTGATCGCGTTTCTGATAGCACTGACTGAACCAGGCGATTAAAGATACGTTCTAAGTCATCGGGTTCATACTTTGCCAAGTGGGAGGGGATAGTGGCTGTCATGGGTTGGCGATAACGATCTTGCTTCTATTGTATTAGGCATTCTGAAGTTTGCTTTCTTTCCATAACATAAGGCTGAATCTTATCTGTTTACTCAGATTTTGCTGGTTAAGGTATCGCTCATTAGATCTAAAGTGGTATTCAGCCTTAATTTTTCGTCAATATGGCCTAACAGTGCCCATATTGAACAAGGGAGAGCACTCGATGACTGCTGACTGAAGGATTGGCTGTATTGGAGAGCATGCTGGATGCGGAGTATTTGAGTCAGACTCAAGTCGTGTTTTTTCAGAAGGCTTGGGAGGGGCAGTCGTATGTGGGAATTGCGATCGCAACTGGGTATGACCATGGTTATATCAAAGACATAGGTGCTCAGCTGTGGAAGCTCCTGGCTAGTTTTTTTGGCAAAAAGGTCACCAAAAGTAATTTTCGGAATGTTATCAGCGGGCTTTCTCATCAGTTACCGTCTACGGAAGAACCTTTAGATAGCGTCAACTCAGGTAAAGCACATCAAAGTTGGGATGAGGCCGTAAATGTCGTTTCATTTTATGGGCGGGCAGCAAGCCAGAAATGGCTATCCCAAAGCCTTTAAATAAAGAATAATCTGTATTGTCCTTAATCAAGAAGCCAGCATTTATCTTAAAAGCCGGTGGCAGTCCCTTCTCATCACAGGTATTGTTGATGTCCTCAAGGGCTTGAGCGGAGCTTTTTAAAGTTGAATAGAACAGGAGGGTGACGGAAAACATAGTATTTCTTTTAAGCCCAATAATAGGTTTACTGAGATTGTGAGTTGCACAAAGTGGTCTCAATTGAACAAGGCCTAATTGAAGCTCAAGCGAAATTAAAACAACATAAACCAGATATTGTCACGACTTTTCCTAGAAGTTTTTGAAACGCCTGCGGCCAAACTTCCAGGGGGATCAGGCAAAATTCAGCTATTAATCTTTCTTCCTACGGTTCTACGTCGACAGAACCTCAGTGCCTACTGTTTTTAATGGGGTCAAGCGTGAAGAGAAAGCCCCAACGGCTAACTCTAATACGCTTTCCTAACTCTTTTGAGTTGTGGAATGTACCTC
>JBCDAG010000364.1:0-7257 GCA_039186165.1 Cyanobacteria bacterium P01_F01_bin.53 | reverse complement strand
GGAATTTCAGGGTGTGTATGCACTGAAGGTTATCGATGTGCTCAAAAATCCCCAGTTGGCGGAAGAAGACAAGATTTTGGCAACCCCTACATTGGCCAAAATATTACCGCCACCTGTCAGGAAAATTATTGGCGATCTTTCCGATCGTGAGAGGGTGTTGATTGGGCTCGATCTTCTCTATGATGAACTTCAGGAGGACGGGTTATTGAGTTAGCTCGACCAATAGGAAAACCCCTGAAGTTTTGCCTGTCTTTAATTTATAAATTTTTTTGGCCAGCTTTTAAAAACCGTTATGCAGCAACCTTTATCTTCGGCAGACAATGAAGCGATAACCCGCTCAAAAGGGGTGCAGAAAATCCGCACCATGATCGAAGGATTCGATGATATTAGCCATGGTGGTTTGCCCGTAGGGCGCTCTACGTTAGTGAGTGGTACCTCGGGTACGGGTAAGACGCTTCTAGCGGTGCAGTTTTTGTATCATGGTCTTACCTATTTTGATGAGCCTGCGGTCTTTGTTACGTTTGAAGAGTCACCTGCCGATATTATTACCAATGCCTATAGCTTTGGTTGGGATTTGCAGGCCCTGATCGATAGCGGTAAGTTATTTATTTTAGATGCGTGCCCTGATCCTGAAGGTCAAGAGGTGGTGGGTAACTTTGATTTATCAGCTTTGATTGAGCGCATTCAGTATGCGATTCGCAAGTACAAGGCTAAGCGCGTTTCCATTGACTCTATTACGGCGGTTTTTCATCAGTACGATGCGGCTGAGGTGGTGCGTCGAGAAATTTTCCGTTTGCTAGCACGGCTTAAGCAGATGGGCGTGACGACCCTGATGACCACTGAGCGCATCGAGGAATATGGTCCGGTGGCGCGTTTTGGTGTGGAAGAATTTGTGTCGGACAATGTTGTGATTGTTCGAAATGCCTTAGAAGTTGAGCGTAGGCGTCGCACGATTGAAATTTTGAAGCTGCGGGGGACTACTCATATGAAGGGTGAGTATCCCTTCACGATGACCGATCAGGGGATTAGTATTTTCCCTTTGGGAGCTATGCGTTTGACCCAGCGATCCTCCAATGTGCGAGTTTCTTCGGGTGTACCCACCCTCGATAAAATGTGTGGTGGTGGCTTTTTCAAGGATTCAATTATTTTGGCCACTGGGGCTACGGGCACGGGTAAAACCCTTTTGGTGAGTAACTTTTTGGCGAATGCCTGTGAAAATGGCGAGCGCTCTATTTTGTTTGCCTATGAGGAATCGCGATCGCAGCTATCGCGTAATGCGTCTTCCTGGGGCATTGACTTCGAAGATATGGAGCAAAGGGGCCTGCTCAAAATTATTTGTGCCTATCCAGAATCTGCTGGCCTTGAAGACCACTTGCAGATTATTAAGTCACAAATTGCTGAGTTTAAGCCCTCTCGGATTGCCATCGATTCACTTTCTGCGCTGGACCGTGGTGTGAGCAACAATGCCTTTCGTCAGTTTGTCATTGGTGTGACGGGCTATGCCAAACAGGAAGAAATTACAGGCTTTTTCACCAATACGACTGAGCAGTTCATGGGGTCTCACTCCATCACTGACTCTCACATTTCCACAATTACAGACACCATTTTGATGTTGCAATACGTGGAGATTCGCGGTGAAATGTCGCGGGCGATTAACGTCTTCAAGATGCGTGGCTCTTGGCACGATAACTCGATTCGTGAGTACATTATTGATAAGGACGGCCCACAAATTCAAGAATCCTTCCGTAACTTAGAGGGTATTATTAGTGGCTCGCCAAGGCGGGTGACCAACACTGAAAAAAGCGAGCTTTCTCGGATTGTGCAGGGTGTGCGCGACAAAAAGAAAGATATTGATGATGCGTTAAATACCTAATAAAAAACGCACCATAAAAATGAATCAAAAAGCCCACGCAACTCAACAAGTTGCGTGGGCTTTTTGATTAACGAACATGGAGGGATTCGAACCCCCGACCCTCAGAACCGGAATCTGATGCTCTATCCAACTGAGCTACATGTCCTTGTTCGTGATTGACTTGGTGGCGATTGATATTCGTAAGACGCTAACGCCGATGTCACTAACGCCGATGTCAATCGATTCAGATTTTAGCACCTCCTTATCAAAGATGGTGGGTGAGTAGTTACTGACTGTTACTTGAGGGGCGTTTGTCCTTCGCCGAGTGATTTAATAAAAGACACACTTTTAAGGAGCCTGCCGCCGATATTGGGAGGCAGATCGAAGCCTATGAAACGTAGACGAATCTTAGGATATGGCGCGGGTGCAGTGGGTGCCTCGGCGGTGGCTGCCTGTTCTCCACAGCAGGGTGGCGGTGCGGTCAGTGGTGACTTGCCTCGGGTTCAGTGGCGGATGGCGACAAGCTGGCCGCAGTCGCTCGATACCATTTATGGCGGTGCCCAGACTATTAGCGATCGCGTCTCTGACCTCACCGATGGCCGCTTCACCATTGATCCTTTCGCAGCTGGTGAGATCGTTCCTGGCTTGCAGGTGCTCGATGCTGTGCAAGAAGGCACCGTGGAATGTGGGCATAGTGCTGCTTACTACTACGTTGGTAAAAATCAGGCCCTTGCTTTCGGTACTACCGTGCCCTTTGGCCTGAATGCCCAGCAGCAAAATGCCTGGTTCTATCACGGCGGTGGCTTAGAGGTGATGCACAAGCTATATGCAGACTTTGGTGTGATTAGCTTTCCGGCAGGCAATACCGGCGTACAAATGGGTGGCTGGTTTAAAAACAACATTCAAACTGTGGGTGACCTGAAGGGGCTAAAAATGCGGATCCCTGGACTAGGGGGTGAAGTGATGGCCCAGCTTGGGGTGAATGTGCAGGTGTTACCAGGTGGTGAGATTTTCTTAGCGCTCGATCGCGGTGCGATTGATGCGGCTGAATTTGTAGGGCCTTACGACGATGAAAAGTTGGGGCTTCAGAATGCTGCGGACTACTACTACTATCCTGGCTGGTGGGAGCCTGGTGCAACGTTAGATGCCACCGTGAATTTAGGGGCTTGGAATGCTCTACCGAAGGAGTATCAGGAAGTCTTTAAAACGGCGACCTACGAATCGAATATTAATATGCTGGCCAAGTACGATGCGCTGAATGGTGCTGCCTTGCAAAGCCTAGTTGATCAAGGTACTCAGCTGATTCCTTACAGCGATGAAATCTTGAAAGCTGCTTCCGAGGCCTCGACGGCATTATTTGAAGAAAATGCTGGCAAAGATGCCACATTTAAGGAAGTGTATGAGGGCTGGAAAGCCTTCCGTGACTCTGTGCAGGGCTGGAACCGTGTGAACGAACTGAGCTTTTCGAAGTTCTTAGATAAGAGTTCTTAGATGAGAGTTTTCAGTGCCAGTGTACTTGGAGTCAGTGTACTTGTAGCCATTGCACGTGTGCCCACGCGTACAACATTGCTTATAACTATTGAATGACAGGTATTGAGTTACAGGTAGAAATCGTCTGCTGAAACAGGCTCGTCCACATAGGCGGGCTCGTATTTTGTGATGGGTACATAGGGTGAAGCAGAGGCTTCTGTGGCGGTATGGTCATCACCTTGACCACCGTTTTCACCCATGTCGCCGACGGTGAGCATATTCAAAATATTGTTTTCGCCTGTGGTGAGGATACCTGCTTGGAGGGTGTCCCACACAGGGGTGACGGCGAGTAATAGCTGATTGCCTTTGGCGGTGACGGTGAGCAGTTGGGTGCGGCTGTCTTTGCCGGGGGCGACTTTGAGCCAGCCTTTGCCGACCATGCGATCAATGGTGCGGCTGACGGTAGATTTTTCCATGCCGAGGGCTTGGCCGAGCTGGCCGGGGCGAATTTGCTTTTCGCTGATAATGACGGCGAGGATATTGAGCTGGTTAACAGTGAGGCCGTGGGGACGCAGGGCTTCGTCGTAGAGGCGGGTGACGGTGCGATTGACCTGCCGGAGTCTGCGAGCAACGCACTCATGGGACATTTGCTGGGCAACCTCTCGGGCTTGTGCTCTGGTCTGCTGCTGAGCGCTGCGTGGGGTGTTCTCTACTGTGGAAACCATCTTGAGCAGAACCACCCGTAACGGTGGCGCGTAACAGTGGGTAAACGTCAGTTGACAAGCGTGTCTGCGTTGGTGCGCTGTTCGTTGGTTAACTGTGCGGTTGAATATACAACTTAAATGTCACTTCCGCCAATTTTTGATGAACTCAAAAGCCTTTGTAATGCCTTGTTCAGGATGATTTACGGTGCTATACAACCTGTGTGAGTGATGATTTATATCTGCACGGAGGTTGATTTGGAGCTTTGTTAAGCCTGTTAGTAAGCGTGCTTATCCTATGAAATTCTAAGCTGGATTGCTTTATGTGTAGAAAATAAAGGACTTTTCATATAAGTTAATAATGTTGAGGAAGGCAAATTATTTTATAACCGCCACCGTTGGCGGAGGTAGGTTTTTTGGAAAATATCGTATTGGTCGGTGGGGTGATTGGTCTGGCTGCCGCTGTGCAGAGCTTGGCTGGATTTGGGTTTGCGTTGGTTGCGATCGCGCTCCTACCCTTCTTTTTGGACTTCTCGCTTGCCATTCCCTTGGTGCTGATGATGTGTTTGCTCAGCAGCGTTTGGTTGTGGTTAGTGTATCGTGACAATTTCAGTTGGCGGGCAATTTTGCCTTTAGTGCTTTCTACACTCGTGTTTATTCCGATTGGCCTAGTGGGCTTGCACTATGTCTCGGAAGATATGGCTCGCAAAGTGTTAGGCAGTTTTATCGTGCTCTATGTAGCCTACGACGTGCTTAGGTTGGTGACGCCTGTTTTTGATACGCCTGAGCTAGCCTCTCCCCGTTGGGCCTACCTGTTTGGTGGGGTTTCTGGATTTTTGACAGGGGCTTTTACAACTGGCGGTCCGCCCTTGGTGATGTATGCGAACTCCAAAGGTTGGAGTCCAGAGGAGTTTAAGGGCAACTTGCCGGGTGTGTATGTTGTGGCATTTACCTTTGCGCTGACCGGCCATTATTTTGAGGGCCACCTGACGCCTGAGCTTTGGAAAATTGCGCTCTATTGTCTGCCTTTCTTTGCGGTAGGTATGGGTTTAGGCATTTTGCTTTCTAAGAAAATTGATGCCGTGAGCTTTAAGCGAATTGTGCTGTCGCTGCTCGGTATGATTGGCTTGAAGTTGATTTGGTAGGGTTTGCGATCGCATCCACAGCGTCTTACCTGGAGAATTGTGCAGAGTAGAGTGGTCACTCCATGAACCAGAAAGTTATTAGGCCCGCCTAGACGTTACGTTCTAGGCGGGCTTTTAATGGCAGTCTCAACCCGAAGCACTTACCTTCGAGCGTTAGGCCACATTCAGGTTAACGACTAGGCCGTGCTGAGAGAGGTACCTTTCAAACTCATAAATATCAATTGAGCCATTTCGATCGGCATCAAGGGTTTCAAACAGGCGGTCTGTTAGATAGGGACGAATATCTTCAGCGTTACGTTGGCCGGTTGTTTTTTCTTCGATGAGTGGTAGGAGGGCGGTGAGTTCATGCTTATCTAAAGATCGACTTCCATCAACATCTAGGTCTTGAAAGAGTCTATGGGCTTCATCTGTAGCGACTCGGGAAGAGCGCATAGATTCTCTTAGCATGGTGCGAGTGAATGCGCCCATGAATGTGATTTGTTCGACTAGGGGAAGGATAAAGAATCCCAACGCTGCCCAAAATAAGGCGTAGTTGAGGACGGCCTGATTGGTGACACCATTGATACCGCTAAAGAGTGCGGCCCAGAGGAAAAAGTTGGGTGTGACTAACAAAATGTAGGCGTCCTGGGTTTCGGCTTTATTGGACCAATGTTTTGAGAAGAAGATAGTGCTCGCGGCTATGATACGGATAAACAACAGACTTAAGAGCGCAATGCCAAGTTGTTGTAAACAGGCGATTGAGCTTTCTGGACTGGCCCCTAAGAAAATGTCTGAAACGAGATGAGCGGGTGTGAACTGAAAGCCTGCGATGAAGGCCATTAGGACACCTGCGAAAATACCAATGAATTTCCAGTTTTTGCTGTGGTGGTTGGATTCAATCGGGGAGCGCCAGCGCCATGTCTGACCCAAGGCCCCTGGTAGACCTAGCCCTAGAAATAAAATCACGTAGAAAAAGCCTAAACTGGCTGGACTAATTGGCAACATGACGATGGAGAGTAAGCCAATCAGCCCAGCTGAGATAACGATAGAGAGGGTGCGAGATAACACGGCTGAAGGATACAAGTTGCCGCCCCATAGGCTAGAAAGCACAGGCGCTGTAAGGGCGGGTGGCATCATCCAAAACAGTACCCACAGAACCTTGTAGAGATCTTCTGGACCCTGGTAGCTCCAGCCTGAGAGCAGTAATATGGCACCGACTACCCACCGTAAGGCCATTGATCCGTTCACCACTGAAGAGACCATTGTGGAGACTTTTTGACGGCCTGCTTTAAAGTCGATATCGAGATAAGAGTAAAAGGTAGAGACTGCCAGACAAATAACAATGATGGCAGTGAATAAAGTAGAGGGCAGGGCTGTAGCGAGGGCCGTGCACTTTAGAACAATACCGATAATGAAGGCGATCGCATTGAGCCAAACGCCGCGCATAATAGCTAAGTCATTAATTTTTTTGCGGAAGGAGGCCACCCCACCGGATTCTTTTTGTTGAAAAGCGACTAATTCATCTCCGCTGAGTGCTTTGCCATTGGGGAGTTTGAGGTGGTGATAGTTCGTAGCAGGAAGACCATTTAAATAAAGTGCCAGCGGCTCTAAAACATATTGATGACAGACGACTAAAACATTTTCTCCACGCTCTAAATGAGGAACAACTTTTTCCTCATAGAACTCGGCAACACGGTCATACACCTGTGTGATGCTCTCGCCTGACGGTGGGGTTTCATTATGCGAGTGCAAAAACTCTTCATAGCCGTCATAGCCGAGGGCAAGCCGTAACAAATTTTTATTGCGATGGGCAAAGATACCAAAAGACTTTTCGCCGAGTCGATGATCCATCTCAGGCTCAATATTGGGTGAGTTGAGCACATCGCTTACGGACAAAGCAATGTCACAGGTTTGCCTGGCGCGTCTGAGGTGGGAGACGTATATGGCATCAAAAGTCGCGTTTTTTCTTTTAATAGACTTTATCGGAAATAGTACGGGTGCTCACGCAAGTGGTCCTACTTTTGCGATTCTGAGGAATTAAGCAGCTACCGCTATTGGCCTAGCAGCCTGTTGCCGATAGCTGACCCTGAAATTGTGTAGCCCACAGGCT
>JBCDAG010000363.1:0-7262 GCA_039186165.1 Cyanobacteria bacterium P01_F01_bin.53 | reverse complement strand
ATTTCCAGACTGGCCAGAAACCATGGGGCCACCGTTTACCGAGTCACAGCTATATTCCTTTATGATGCAAGAAAGCTTGGGCAGAATGCTTTATTTTGGCGTAGTCCTTGGCTTTGTACTGCTCCTAACAAATACTCTCGCGGCTGAGCGCCAAGGGCAACAAAAACTGGCGATCGCACACAAACAGCTTCGCCAATACGCACTGCGCATTGAAGACCAAGCCACCCTCGAAGAACGGAACCGCATCGCCCGTGAAATCCATGACTCGCTGGGCCACCTGCTCACAGCCCAAAAAATTCAGCTCAACAATGCCCTCGCCTTTTTACCCTCAGCTCCTGCCAACACCAAAGGCAGAGACTTTATTCAAGCGGGGAAACAACTTGGGGTAGAGGCCTTGCAAGAGTTGAGGGTCTCACTCAAAATGCTGCGCTCCGATCCGCTTAAACGCTATTCACTAGAACAATTACTCCACCAACTGATTGTCCGGTTCAATCACGAGATGGGGCTCCAAGTTCAACAGCAGATTCAGCTAGATGTCCCGGTGCCCAACGAGATAAAACGAGCCCTATATCGAATCGTGGAAGAAGCTTTGAATAATATGTATAAGCACAGCCAAGCCCAGAAAATTACGCTGCAAGTGAGGACGCAGACGCTAAACGTGTCTGCTGAAAAAACAGCACTTAACAACCCATCAACACGTCCCACCGAGCTGTGGCTTATGATCACAGATGATGGGCAGGGATTTGACATGAGTCAAAATACAAGTGGATTTGGCCTACGGGGCATGCAAGAGCGCGCCTTAGCCCTTGGCGGTCAGTTAACCATTGATACGCAACCGGGCGCAGGCTGCAAAATTTCAGGGCGCTTGCCCATCATTGGCATGCAAGCGGAGACAATGCCATGATTCGCCTATTGCTGGTTGATGATCAAACCATTATTCGCCAAGGACTCAAAAGCTTGCTAGAACTCAATGATGATATTGAGGTGGTGGGTGAGGCCGCCAATGGCAAAGTCGCCCTAGAAAAAGTCTCCGAGCTGACACCAGATGTGGTTCTGATGGACTTGCGCATGCCTATGATGGATGGCGTCGCGGCAACACGAACCATCGCAGCCCAATTTCCAGAGACCAAGGTGCTTGTTCTCACCACCTTTGATGAAGATGAGTCGGTAGGACAAGCCATCCAGGCTGGGGCCATTGGCTACCTGTTAAAAGATACCGAGCCTGAGGCCTTGACCCAAGCTATTCGGGCCGTGAGCCAGGGCTATACACACATGGGACCTGGCCTGCTTTCTAAGGCGATCGCCCATGCGGCCACACCGTCTACTGCCCAAATAAGTGAAGAAGAACACCACAAACAACAAACTGCTTTGGCCGCACTCACCCCCCGCGAACGGGAGGTGTTAACCCTCATTGCCCACGGCCTGAGCAACCGGGAAATCGCGGCGGAGCTATGCATTTCAGAGAGTACGGTCAAGAACCATGTGACTCGGATTTTGAGCCAGCTAGCGCTGCGAGATCGCACCCAAGCAGCCATTTTCGTCAATGCCTCGTCAAGTTCGCCGTCAAGCTCTCAACCGCCCGTCCCCTAACCGCCCGTCTAGGAGCCATTGACTGCACTTAGGCCTCACTAGCTGGAATTAGCCAAGGGCCGCCAGCGCCGCGTCATAATTCGGCTCAGTGGTCACTTCTGAAACGAGCTCAGCGTAAATAATCTCGTGGCTCTCATTGAGAATAATCACCGAGCGAGCATAGAGACCTTGCAGGGGGCTTTCAGCCACACCGACGCCATAGCTCTCAGCCATACTCCGATGGCGAAAATCAGACGTCGTGATTGCGTTTTCTACCCCTTCGGCACCACAAAACCGGCCTAGGGCAAAGGGCAAATCCATCGAAGCTGAGAGCACGACGGTGTTATCAATATCGGCCACCTTTTGATTAAACGTTTTGAGTTGTAGCGCACACACATCGGTATCCACACTGGGGAACGTGTTCAAAACAACCCGCTGCCCTTTCAAGTCAGCCAGCGTCAATTCGGATAAATCACCCTTTACCAGCTTAAAATCAGGCGCCAGTTGCCCCACCTTGGGAAACTCACCTAGCAACTGAACCGGTGTTTGCTTGAAGTTAATGGTACTCATAGGGGCTCCAAAAATAAGGCGATTAAACTCAGACGATGACATTCTTAAATCATCATCACCACAGATGCAACCCACCTGCGACTGCAAAAATTGTAATGGCTATGTTGGATAAGTAAGCGGCTTCTTCACATCATGCGATATTTTTTTTGGCATCGGGAGCAAATAGGCATCGATTCACGTCACATGAACCATAAAGACACCATGAAGTAGCTGTAATGACTTTAAAGGCAGGGTGACCAACGCAAAGGGGAACCAACGTAAAGTGACTCAGCTACTCAGCAAAATAGGCGACGCGCAACTGGCCCGAATGCTTTTGGACCCATTGCGCCGAATTCATCTCACTGCATCTACCATGACCTATACAAATGAACTTTGCATCTATCGAGTTTTTTGCATTTCTTGCGATCGTCTATGGCCTCTATAGCGTACTAAATCGACGCTGGCAGAATGGACTGCTGCTGGCCGCTAGCTATTACTTTTACGGTTCATGGGACTGGCGTTTTTTAAGTTTAATTTGGCTCTCTACCCTACTCGACTTTGTCTTAGGTAAGCGCATTTACGCCAGCGAGTCGCCTCGGCAACGGCAGGGGTTATTGACCCTTTCCCTGGTGGTGAATCTTGGCATTCTGGGATTTTTCAAGTACTTCGGATTTTTTACCGATTCACTCGTCAGCTTACTGGGCACTGCCGGGCTCCAACCCGATTGGAGAACGCTCAATATTATTCTCCCCGTTGGTATTTCCTTCTATACTTTTCAAACGCTTAGTTACACCATTGATATCTACCGGCGAAAGCTCAAACCGGTTGATAATCTTTTAGATTTTGCGCTGTTTGTAGCGTTCTTTCCCCAGCTCGTGGCAGGCCCGATTGAACGAGCGAGCCACTTTCTTCCCCAGGTGATTGCTAAGCGAAGAATTACCCTGGAGAAAATAGGCAGAGGCTGCTACCTGATTCTATTTGGGTTATTTAAAAAAGTGGCGATCGCAGACGGTGTTGCCGGCTCTATCGATGCCATTTACAACAGCACAGGTATCGTCGGCACCTTAGATATCATCCTCGCCACATACTTATTCGCCATTCAAATCTACTGCGATTTTTCAGGCTACTCTGACATTGCGCGGGGCGTCTCCAAGCTGATGGGATTTGACCTGATGGTGAACTTTAATACGCCCTACTTCGCCGTCAATCCCAGCGACTTTTGGAAGCAGTGGCACATTTCTCTCTCTACCTGGCTACGAGACTATCTCTACATCCCCCTAGGAGGCAATCGCAGGGGCACAGGCAAAACCTACCGAAACCTGATGGTCACGATGGTGCTAGGTGGCGTGTGGCATGGTGCTGCCTGGAACTTTGTGTATTGGGGCATTTATCAGGGAAGTATTTTGTGCCTGCATCGCCTCATCGCTGGGGCAAAACCCACCATAAAACCGGTCATTACACTCACCGATGCCCTCCGCAGAGCCTTCATTATTGTTGCCTTTTTCCAGATCGTTGCCTATGGTTGGCTCTTATTTCGGGCCTCGTCTTGGCAGCAAATCAGCACCTTTACCGATCGTCTTTTCTTCCACCCTATCTGGCTTTCCCCAACGATTCCGAAACCGCCTTTGGCAGCACTCTTGGGCATTTTGCTCATCTTTGGGACAGATTTGGCCCAGTACCTGGCAACGGATGCGACCTTTTATCGCCGCTGGCCTGTACAGATCAAAGCAGCACTCTACTCAGCCCTATTGGTCGTGATGATCATGGGTTTTTCCAACACGGGAACAACGTTTATCTACTTTCAGTTTTAAGCCAGCTCAGGTTGACGCTCATTAAGTGACCTCAGCACTACTGACCTCAGCACTACTGACCTCAGCACTACCGACAGCACACAAAGCCCCTATCATGCCCCAATTACTTAAGTCACCACCCAAGCCTCAAACACCCCCTGTGGCCCCGCAGCCAATAGCCCCCTGGAACTCTTTTAAAACCCTCGGCCTATGGATGTTTTTTTGGCTGTTCTTAGTAGATGTAGGCATTAACCTACTATTCCCCTTCCCCACAGAGGTGAACCCAACGCCCAGCAACCTCACTCGCTACTTTGACTATGGTCGCTCTATTGAAGGCAAGTTAAATCGAATGGTACAAGAGAGTGCTGCCAACAGCGATGCGATCATTGATTCAGGCTGGCTCGATCCTGAGTCCTGGGAAAATTTACCCCAGGCACCGCAAGGCGACGACGACCTCTTAGTGGCTGGATATGGCATGTCTTATTTATACGATGCGATGCAAGCACTAGCAGAGGTTGATGGTAACATCACGATGCGCGACATTGGTGGACCCTCCGCACCGCCCAATCATTCATGGGCAGCCTTCAAAGCAGACACCCAAAGACAAAATGCTGACGTTGTGATGATCGGCATTTTGGCGTCCAGCATTAACCGCATGAACTCTCTTTCAGGGCTAAGTTGGACCTATGAGCATCCTTCACCCTACACCTATCCCTACTACTACCTAAACCAGAAAAATGAGCTAGCGGCGATCGCACCGGTCATCACAACCGCCGATGACTTTGTCGATGCTTTTAACCGTAAAGATGACAATTGGCAGCAGCTGCAAACGCAAATGAAACAATATGACCAAGCCTTTGATCCGTTTGTCTTCCACCACAATTTAAGCGATCGCTCAGCGATTATTCGGCTTATCCGCCGGGGATGGGCCAGCCGGGCCAGAAGCATCGGAGAGAAAAGTCTCTTCACCCCAGAAAGTGGCTTTAATCCAGAAGCACCTGAGATCAAAACACTCAAAGCCATCCTCACTGAATTTGTCACACAGGTTAAAGACGCTGACCAAACGCCCGTTATTTTGTTATTAAACAATCAAGGCTATGGATCTAGCCTTTACGATGTGCTGGCCGAGCACGTCAATAGCCTAGACGCGCTGATCGTCAGCACACACGAGATTGTCCCCGCTGAGGATCCTAAAAACTTCCTAGGTGGTAGTCACTTTACCCCAGAAGCAAATCGTAAAATTGGCAAGGTATTACAAACCAAAATTCGCGCTGAGCACCCTCACAAACAAGCGCAGGAAGAGTCAAAATAAAGAACACCTAAAAACGTAAGGTCAAAAAACGTAAGGAGCCCCCCAATGAGAAGTTGTCGAAGTTGTCTCGGGAGAAAAAGCACAATCGCCATACTCACCCTACTGTTCGTAGGATGCACCGCCCAACCTCCGCAGAGCAATTCACAACAGTCGCAGCCCCCTCTAGAAGCAGAGCCAACAGAAACGCTTCCCGATACCCCATCACAACCTGACACATCATCCAGCACATCAGAAGAAGAAGCCCAGGTTATTGCCGTTGACATCACACCTAATGGCACCAGCAACTATCAATTTGCGGTCACGATTGCCAGCCCAGATACCGGATGCGACCAGTATGCCAACTGGTGGGAAGTCGTCACCCCCGAAGGCGAACTACTTTACCGCCGTATTCTGGCCCACTCCCATGCCGATGAGCAGCCCTTTACCCGATCAGGAGGTCCTGTAACTATAGACGCCGATCAGGTCGCAATTGTACGGGTACACATGCACCCCGATGGCTATAGCACTCAAGCGATGGAGGGCATTGTTGGCAAGGGCCTAGCGCCCACCACACTTGCAGACGAGTTTGCCTCAGAGCTGGCCGAAGCGGAGCCACAGCCCAGTGGCTGTACATTTTAGAGCAAACAATAGAACAAATGGTATCGGACAAGCCTATTTTCACGGCCCAAACGACAACAAGCGGCATGCCTCAATCAGAACAGCATCCAGCTGCCCAAGACGAATGGCTAAATCAAACTTATCAGTACTTGCAAGAGGCAGGGGTACAGGGCGTCATGTACTTTAACATTGAAAAAGGATGTGATTGGGCAGTGCATGCAGCAGGCAGCATCCCCGCCAACGGGTATCAACAGGCTATAACAAGCCCCAACATTCAATATCAATCGCCTAATGCTGTGAAGCGTATGTTTCCGCCGCTATCCCAATAGAATTATGGAGCCCCTAATTAAGGAATTGAATCCATCAAAAGTTGTTGCATCCGTCCCTCTATTTTTTTGAGCTTAAATGGCTTACTAAAATAATCTGTGGCACCCGCTTCGAGGCAACGGTCGTGATCGCCCTCCATAGCCAAAGCTGTTAGTGCAATAATCGGGATGCTATCAATTTTTGGTAGCGTTCGAATCTTACGAATAGCTTCCAAACCATCCATCCCCGGCATCTGAATATCCATCAAAATCAAATCAGGATTCTCAGCCTGGGTGATAGCAACAGCTTCGTTGCCATCACGTGCCACAAGCAAATGGTAAGATTTACTACGTAAATAACTGGCTAGCGTCTCAATATTAGCTTCGCTATCTTCTACTATCAAAATACGGGGCAAGAGGCTTTGTTCAGTGACACTAGCCAAGCGTCGTTCAGCGTTTTTCGGCACATCCCGCGTCGGCATAGGGGAAGTCGCCAAGTAACAGGGTAGAACAATCGTAAAACAACTTCCAAGATCTAGGGTGCTGGTCGCAAACACCTGTCCACCATGAAGATCTAGAATACGCTTCACTAACGAAAGACCTAGCCCTGTCCCACCATAGCTCCGATTTAAAGCACTATCCACTTGGACAAAGGGCTGAAATAATTTATCTAGATACTCCGGCGCGATCCCGATACCGGTATCGGAGATCGTGAAGTATAAATAACCTGGGACAGAGTGAGGGGAAATATCGCTCGGTGGAGAGATCTGCACGAAATTGCTGTGTGGACTGGGCGAAGTAGATTGAAACCTGGTTTCAAACGTCACTGTTCCGCCCTCAGAAGTAAACTTCACAGCATTGTCCAGCAAATTAATTAGGACTTGGCGGATGCGCCGTTCGTCCAACATCAGCGCTGGCAAATCCGGCATGATCGTTGTCTCTATCTGAATTTTTTTCTTGTAGGCCTGTTGTTTAACAAAGGCGAGACTGGACTCACAAAAGACCTTATCGGAAATTAGAACGCTAGAATCAAAAGCGAGGTTACACCGTCGGCAGCCACCTATGAAAATGCACTACGCGGAGCTCCAGAATAGATCTCGGTTGTTACAAAGCCTGACTGGTTTTAATACGACAGAATTT
>JBCDAG010000362.1:0-7278 GCA_039186165.1 Cyanobacteria bacterium P01_F01_bin.53 | reverse complement strand
GGAAGCTGGCTGATTGAATTCGCAGTATTTGTACTTCGCGTTCGCGGTTTTTCATCAGAGGCCATTCCTGAAGGGCTTTCCTTCTGGCTTATACCTCAGTTGCCTGTATGAAAAGGTGGCGAAAACTTACAGACACCAACCTAAATCTCTCTTTTCCCTGTCGTTCTACGATGCTGCCATGGGCAACCACTACCCGCTCAAAGTCCCAGCGGAGAATCTGTTGGACTGATTTTCTCACGTTGTCTTTGTCTGTCGTGGCGATGCGCTCTAAGCGAGATGGGCTTAGCTGTTTATATGTACCCGTAACCCTAAACGCAAACTGGGTGAGTAGTGGAGAACTTTCATCAAAGTGAAAGGCCGTATCCGTCAAAATGAGGGTGCGACTTGCCGCGTGAAAAAATACGCATTCGTTGAGCGACTCAAACCCGCCTGACCCCAGTGTTCTAAACCCTTCAAAAAATATTGTCTCTAGTCCACACGTTGAACTGTTTTCAAGTGGCTGTATGACCTTGTCAATTAATAGGTCCGGCTCTTTTCCCTTGAGCCCAGGGGCCGCCCAAAATGTAGCTGTTGGATAACGTGCCTTGAATTGATTAGCAAAGAAATAGTGATAAAGATTTGGTGCAATAATATCCGTTACCGTTCCGAGGCTGTCAAGCTTGGTACCCATATCCTTGTTCACTCGAATCGGCGAAATAACCGTTAACTTTTCATCCTCCCGCCGAATAACCGTCATCCTAGCCCCAATACTGAGGCCAAAGTATCGTAGGGGCTGTTCGGCAACCCAGATATCTTGCTCAAGTTCTCGGAGCATGGTCACTGTTTCCCAATACCGTTTTTGAGTTAGTTACATAACTGTTTATACATCACAAAAGCATCGACGAACCCATGCTTTGAGTGTTTGAAAGCACCGGGTAGGGTGCCAACGAGTTCAAAGCCTAGCTTTTGCCACAGTTTTACAGCGATGTGATTCGTGGAAACGACCAGGTTAAACTGCATGGCGCGGAAACCAAGTCGCTGGGCTTCTTGTTGAGAATGTTCGCACATTAGCGACGCGATGCCCTTTCCTCTAGCCTTAGGGCTCACGACATAGCCGCAGTTACACACATGAGCGCCCAGGGTTGGCTGGTTTGGTTTTATGTAATAAGTACCGACTATGTTGCCCTCATTATCTGTTGCAACGTAGGTCGCAGTGGGCAACTCAATCCACTTATGACGTGCGTCTGCCTCTGAAATATCTGGAGCGTAGGGGTAAGTTTCCCCCGCTCGAAAAACCGGCTCTAATATTTCCCACACGGGCTCCCAGTTGGAGGAATTAAAGGCGTTGATGGTGATGCCTGTCTGGTGTTGTATCATGAGCACCCTGTCACAGTAGTCCTTTTAATATATCGTTTGTGGGCAGTCTCAATCACCAGTGGCTTAGGGGTGTTCTGCCACTGGCCTATCCACTAAATTCAGTCCTTCTTTTTGTGATTCTTGTAGCTGAAGGTTTAACGGCCATTCATCTGGATTGGCGTACAGTAGCTCTAAGTTCGCCGCAATCTTTCTGGGCTCCCAATGCCACCAGGCTAGTTGCATGAGCCGTTCTATCGTTTCAGGGTTGAATCTATATCGGATGACTTTTGCTGGATTGCCGACTGCGATCGCATAGGCCGGAATATCTTTTGCGACGACGGCTTTAGCCCCTACGACGGCACCATTGCCAACGTTAACGCCTGACAATACTGTCGCACCATGCCCAAGCCAAACATCATGCCCAATCGTTGTTTTACCCTTGCTGGATGCGTCGGTGTGACGCTCCTCTGGCTCAGCTTCTGTCGATAACCATTTGAACGGAAATGTTGTTGCTCTTGTCATCACGTGGTTCCCGCCACCGAAAATAACAACATCCTGCGCAAGTGAACAAAACTTGCCGATTTCAATCCTGTCATTGGGCGTGAAGACGGCTAGGCTAATGTGCTTGTCAAAATAGGTATAGTCTCCGACGGTTATGCGTGGATCTTGACTGTGGGCGTTTAACCAAATGGGGGGTGCAGCATATTCGAGCATAGCTATAAAAATATCGATACTTCGATAGCTTAGCCAAAGGAGCTAAGTTGAGTACGCCTTGTATCAATTCATAACTTTGCCCTAGAACTCTGAGCATGATAAGCGAAACGTCCGTTCAACACCTGCAATTAAGGCGCTAAACGGACGTTTCGTGTTTGCTATTTTGTGGGTCCTAAAGTGCGGTCTCTATAGGCCGCTTTATGTAAATACCCAGCGACCAACAGTGCCATTGACCAAGTTGACGTAGTACATCAGCTCGTCAGGCCCTTCGACCATTTGCACTACAAAGGAAGCGCCGGTGGCAAAGGTCTCCACGCCGGAGATATTGCCAGCACTATCAAAGCTCACGTTCCTCACGATGCCTTGGCCGAGATCATTAAAGAACAAATCACCCTGGTACTTGTTGTCGTACACGTTGCCCGTGTACAGGTCACCCAACACAATGGCGTTAATGCCATCAGTGGTGTGGTTTAGGCCGAGGAGTGAAGGGGTGACGGCTGTGCCACTGTTATAAAAGGCCTGGGCCTCTGGCAGTGTATTATAGCCACCGGTTTGGCTGCTGACGCCATTGCCGCCTTCGTAGTAAGGCCAGCCAAAGTTAGCGCCCGCGCCTGCGGCGTTGATCTCTTCCCACTGAGTCCAGCCCACATCGCCAACATAGATTTGGCCATCGTCTGGGTCAATGGTCATGCGGAAAGGATTACGCAAGCCCAGTTGATACACCTTCGAACGGTTAGCGTCGGCGTTGCCGTTGTAGAAGGGGTTATCCGAGAGGCCCTTGCCGGTGATGGGGTCGATGCGGAGGACTTTGCCCGAGAGAGAATCCACATCTTGTACGCGGGCCGCCCTCGGATCGACGCGGTTGTAAGAAGCGCCGTCGCCATTGGTGACGTAGAGTGCACCGTCTGGGCCAAATTCTACGGCACCAATGGTGTGAGATTCACTGTCGGCGTTAAGGAAGTCTTGCAAGTAGGTGCCGTCGGGTAGGACACCGGCTTCGGGTTCGTTGAAGTTAACGGTGCTGTTGGTCAGGCCGTTAAAGTTGTTCCAGGTGCTGTTTTTACCCAGTAACACCACTTCACTGCCAGCGACCGCTGTGCGATAGCCATTAGAGGCATCAGCGGTGACACGAATGAGGCGTGCGGCCCGGTTGTTTTTACCATCAGGACCCGAATCCCCAGTGAAGTTAAATACTTCCGGTGGATCGTAGGTGAAGAGTAAATAAACATAGGGATTGTTGACGAAATCAGGGTGCATGGCGATGTCGAGCAGGCCGCGATCGCGTGTCCCATTCACCTGATCTGAAATGTCAATAAACGGCGTTGCCAGTAGGGTTCCATTTTCAAAAATCTCTACCTTGCCGCCCTTTTCAGCGATGAACATTTGGTCGCTGTTGGGTCGCCAGTCGATGGCGGTGGGAGAGTTTAGGGACGAAACCACCGTTTCTGCCGATACGGTGCCGTTGTTGATGGGCTCAGAATATAGCTGCGATCGCGAAACCACTTCAAAGTCCTGACTGGCACTAGACCATGCCAATTGAGCTTGAGCGCCCCCACCATTTTCATAATACTCCATGCGGATGTCGTATCTTTGCCCGGCGTTTAAGGTAATACTTCCTGCATGTGCCGTGGGGGCTTGGTCGATGAATTTGTCAATGATGAGCTGATTGTTCACCCACAAACGAACCCCGTCGTCTGTGTTGGTTTGGAACGTATAGGTCTCTGAATAGAGCGGCTCAATTTGCCCCGTCCAGCGAACGGAGAAGGTGTCTGCACCAATGGCCGGATCAGGGGAACCTGACCCCCAGTTAAAGGCAACAGTGGCATCGGTGCGGGTGAGTGCCAAATTGGTGAAGTTAGAATTGTTGTAATACTCCGCCTTCAGTCCATTGCCCTGGCTGGTGGGTGGTGTCACCGGGCCGTTGTTGTCGCCAATCTCAATAATGCCTCGTCGCTGAAAACTGGATGGAATATCATTCCACTGCCCAGTGGTAGCGAAGTTCATCTCGGTGTAGTCTTCATTGCCACCGGCATTGTTGGGTTCGCCCGGAGCCCAGTTGGTGTAAGTAACCGCTTCACCACTGGCCCAGACAAACTGGCCTTCTGTGGCAACGTCATTTAAGCCAATCCAAAAGCGTTCGGTATCGCCAAAGTTTTGCTTCAGCCAAGTTTCTTCGGCGGCGGCATTAATGGTGACGAGATTGCCCCCCAGGCTTTCGGCCTCGGCCTGGGCCTGCTCCCAAGTTTTGGCACCATTGGTGAGCACGTACTGATTGCCGTTGTAGGTGAGGGTATCGTCATCGGCAATGGTGATTTGGGCGGTGCGGGGGGCCAGTAGGGTAGCGCCGCCTTGCACATTATCGATGGCAAAGCCAAAGGTTTCCGTGCCCTCAGCAAGCGTGTCATTGAGAATCGGGACCAGAACCGATTTTTCAGTTTCGCCGTCAGCAAAGGTGAGGGTGCCGCTGCGAGGGCTGTAGTCCACATTGGCTGTGGCAGGTCTGCCCGTGACCTCAACGGTGCTGTAGTCCACGGTGATGGTGCCGTCACTGCCGCCGGTTCGCTGTACCGTCAGTGTGGCATTTCCACCATCTTCATCGACGCTGATGGTGCTGCTTTGGAGGGCAATAAAGCCTGCCTCGACCGGCGTTGAGTCGATGTTGACCGCAAAGGTGCCGATGTTGGCGGCGGTGGCGGCGTTGCCTGAGGTGTCTTGTACTTGGTTACTTCGCAGGGCAACGGTGTAGGTGCCGTTGTCCGTGTCTTGCCAAGTGCTGTTAGGGGCCGTAATACGGTATACCGCAGAGCGGGGCGTGCCATTGGTCGTGTCATTGACACTCACCAGCGTTGCGATTTGGTCGTAGCCATTGGGGCCAGTGACCCGAATATCGCTACTATCGAGTGAGGCGACATCGACTGCCGTGTCGTCACTGTAGGTAAGGGTAAAGTCGAATTGAGTGGTGCCCTCTGTAGTGAGAGGGGTGGCACTGAGGGCCGCAGTCGGTGCGGTGGTATCGGTCGGTGGTGGCGTGCCGTCATTCACCGTCAGCGAAAACTCGTCGAAAAAGGCATCGCCGGAGGCGTCGCTTTTGTAGGTCCATATCTGGACAAATTGTGTTCCAGCAGGGGCTGTCGATGTCTCCTGGAACTGCTGCCAGTCTGCGGTTGTGACTGTTTTGTTGATACTGCCACCGAGGGCGTTGTAGTTTGCATCAAAGAAATTCAGACCGGCACCCACGTAGCCGCTACTGCTGGTTTTTGCATAGCCACTGAAGCTGTATTCTGTGCCAGCTGTTGCGTCAAGGAATTGGGCCGTGCCGCTATCGGCACCAGAAAGTTGTAGGGCATTGCCGCCTGCAAATGATTCAGTATCAGAGACGGTTTCAGATCCCGTGAAACCAAACCAGCTATCGAGTCCACCACTCTCGAAGCCTGGATTGCTGAGAAGTTCACTGCCGGTTGGCGGCGGTGGGGGTGCGACGGCATCGGTATCTAAGGTGAGGTTATCAACGAAGAAATCGCCGCCACTCTCGTCTTTGTAGGCCCAAACTTGCACATATCGGCTGCCTGCAACGGCAAGAGATTCAAGCTGATAGCTGCTCCAATCCGTAGATGTAATCTGTTCAGCTTTACCGTCGAGGAAGTTAAAGTCTTCATCAAAGAAGTTAATACCAACGGCGTTGTAGCCACCAGCAGAGGTTTTGGCATTTCCCGTAAAGGTATAGGTTTCACCAGCAATAACATCGAGGGTTTGGCTAGCGCCGCTTCCGGCGGCTGAGAGTTGAAGAGATTTCCCGCCGGAAAAAGATTCGGTGGTAGAGATTGTTTCAGTGCCGGTGAAGGAACCCCAAGCACTGAGATCGGATTCAAAGTCACCGTTCGAGAGGAGTGCAAGGGTGCCGTTATAGGTCGCTTGTGCCTGGACACTGAGGGCAATGGCACTTTCCACCTCACCCACAGTCACTTCGAGCTGCCAGTCTCCCCCGATTCCGGTGAGATCATTCGAGGCTGCAACATCAGCACCTGTGAGCTGGCTAATGCGGTGAGTCAGGGCCATGCCTGCATCACCGGCTGCCAGGTCACAACCATAAAAGAGAATATCTGCCTCTGATGAGAGGGCTGATTGCCATTGAGATAGGCGGTTGCTGTAGCCTTCAATAGTGCTGTTGTTGAGGTCCGTATTCCCGAGCTGAAGAGAGCCTTGGGTGCCGTGGGAGAAGATATGGACGCTGCCGAGTTCGTTGTACTCGGCAAGTACGGATGTGATTTGGTCGATGCCGTTTTGTTGGGAATCGAGCAGGACGATTTGGGCGTTTTCAAGCCCTTGAATAAGGGTGTCAATATCACTGAGGCCAGCGTCAACAAAGGCGATATTACGGGTGTCTGTGCGTGTAATATCGTTGGATTTGAGGTTGGCGGCGCTGCTGTCTATCAGGACGTTGGGTGATAGTGACTCTGATTGAGTGGTGTCAAAAGCAGTATCGGTTTGATAACTCATGAATATTGTAAGAAAATCTGTTGTATGCGCTCTTTAAGGCATGTTTTAACGATGCGTAGATGATGCCCTGTAGTGTCTTTAGCGCCGCTGTCAGAGAAGAGATTTTTAATGGCTCAAAACACATTTCATTGTGGCCACAGTTTTCTGGTCCGAAAACTATGGTCTAAAAAACTGGCCTTAAAAATTGTGGTGTTTAAAACCCTGACTAGAAACTAAGAGCTGAATAAATGCTCTAAAACTTTGGCTGGATAGTCTGCCCTAACAATTGGTGGCTTGGAATGGAAGATGCCAGACGTTCTACTGTGCTACTGAACGCTAGCCATCTACGGCCATTTACTGATGACCCTGTAACTGAAACGATTCGCAACCCTGTTGGTACCCCTTAATTTACAGTGAGCGGTAAATGTTTTTTGTGTGGACTGGTGCTTTCTCCGTAAAAATTAGATGAACTTTGTTTCTACATCCGGCTTTCTACGCGCCCTGTCGTAGGAGAGGTTCCTCAGCTTACGGCAAAACTCAACCGTAATTAAGACAAATGGCTGATGACACACCAAAATCTATTTTCAACAGGCTAGGGCGCGGTTACGTACCCCCCCCCTAACCTCCTGTGTACACATAAGTCCGAGAGTTCAAGGCGCAGCCAATTTCCATCCAGCAAACATCATCTCAAACTGCTGTAGGCCTCGGTACATGGTCTTAGTCCCTGGTGGTCTTTGGCTACGATAGCCAGAG
>JBCDAG010000361.1:0-7343 GCA_039186165.1 Cyanobacteria bacterium P01_F01_bin.53 | reverse complement strand
GTTTGATGACTGAGCCCAACAACAGCAATATTCATTCGGCTTCCTTCGGCTTCTTTGTTATTGATTGAGATTATGGTTAGTTGGTTTCTATGAAAAGTGTTCTTCTTAAAAACACTTCCATCAGACCTTTATTTGATGGTCTATCTATAATCAGGTGAGCAGCAACGCTCTCCTTTAAAGTATTAAATAATCCAGAGCACTCTCAAGGAAACTAAACAAAACTCCATCTTTAGAGATATGACTTATGAACACCAGTAGTGAACAAGCATAAAAGGCGCGGAAGGCATCCCCTCCGCGCCTTGCTTTTCTTAAGTTAAGAAATCCAATTAACAAGATTGTTAACTGGGAACGAGCTTAGTGCAGGCTCACACGCTTAGGCTGGTTTTTCATGTGCACAGTATCCACAAAGCGAGCTGTGGAAGACTGACTAGAGATGACCAAGCTCTGTGTCCGGTAACCGCCATTGAAGAAGCGAACGCCGTTCATGAGAGTTCCGGGCGTGATGCCGCAGCCTGCAAAGAGAACGTTCTCTCCGTTTGCCAATTCTTCAGCGCTGTAGATTCTGTCAGGATCGGTAATGCCCATAGAGGCCAAGCGTTCTAGGTTGGCTTCCTTGCTCTCACCAATAAGACCTGTTTTTACAATGGCAGGATCATAAATGAGCTGGCCCTGGAAGTGACCGCCGAGGCAACGCATTGCTGCCGCTGAGATAACACCTTCAGGTGCTGCGCCAATGCCCATGAGTCCGTGGACATTAGTACCTTCAAATCCACAGGAAATAGCCGCCGAGACGTCGCCATCGCTGATGAGGCGAACACGCGCACCCGCTTCGCGGATTTCTTTGATGAGGTCGTTATGACGCTCACGCTTCATAACGATAATGACAAGTTCGTCGATACCGCGATCGAGGCACTCAGCCAAAATCTTGAGGTTTTCGGTGGGGCTATTGCTGATGTCTACTTTGCCTTTGGCTGCTGGGGGAGCCGCGAGCTTATTCATGTAGAAGTCGGGGGCTGCAAATAAACCGCCTTTTTCGGAAATGGCAAGGACAGCCATAGAGCCGGGCTGACCGTAGGCGCAAAGGTTAGTACCTTCGCAGGGATCAACGGCAATGTCAATTTCAATTAGTTCGTCTGGGGTACAAAGCTCTTCGGCGTTAGGCTGTGTACAAATGCCCACTTCCTCGCCGATGTAGAGCATAGGTGCGTCATCACGCTCGCCTTCACCAATAACGATTTTGCCGCGCATATGAATCTGGTTCATGCGCTCGCGCATTGCTTCTACGGCGACTTCATCCGCGATGTCCTTCTCGCCTTTTCCCATCCAACGAGCTGAGGCAATCGCTGCCTGCTCGACGACTTCAATAATCTCTAAACCGAGGGTGGTTTCCACGGGGTTATTTATCCTCCAAACTGCCGAATTTAGCCGGTATTAATCAGAACTTTTTTTAAGGGCCTTTAAATCAGCCTATTCAGCTCTTATCTTTGGTCACTTGGCTGAGTTACATCTTCCTTGGTAAAAGCTTGATAAAACAGCAGGCCAAGTGACTAGCGTTTTTCGTTTGCTTGCATCGCCTTAGGCGTTATGCATCCAAGAAACGCTATGTTAGGGCCACTTTCGAGTTTATCAGGGATCGCACTGATAGGGATGTTTACTTAGAGTCGGGGCGTGGGTGATCGCCTGCGGCGACGTTTCGCACTCAACTTCGCTAAGCTCCCGAGACGGGGAGTGTTGAAACGGGGAGCGCTGACGCTCTGTAAGTTTGATTTGGCCAGTTTGATTTGGCCAGTTTGATTTGGTTAGTTTGATTTGATTAGTTTGATGTAGAGGTCGTAGTCCATGGTGCGATCGCGCACAGTAGAGGTCAGCCCAATTGCCTGAATCGCAGAGGTTGGCCCTTCCGTAGGCAACTGTGGCAGTGGGAAAACGCCCCCTTGCGCATTAATTTCAGCGAGATTGATATAGAAATGGCCGTTGTTAGGCGTGGGGGCAGCGCTAGTCAGCGTTTGGAAAAGGCGAGTGCTGGAGAGCGGCGCACTGGGTGACGGTAGGGTTCTCTCCCCTTGAGTTTGAAAAATGGACTCAGCTGCGCCGTCGCCTACCGCGAAGAAAGTGACATCACCCGGTAGCCAGCCATGGCTGAACTGGACGCCCTGAAAGGGTGAAATCCATTCGGTAATGGAGCCACCTTCGACTTCAGTGGTCTCTACCTGATAGCGATAGCGATTGACCATGACATCGTCAATTTGTGACCACACCGACTCCGCTGTTTTCCGGTCGTTGGTCTGCACCATGATGAGTAATGGTGCACTGGTGATCGCAGGCGTATTGGCGTCGGCTGCTGCTGCCCCCCCAGTTTCATTAGGCGGAGTGCTGTTCGGCTCAGCTGATGTACCGTTCGTTTCGGAAGTGACGGGGGCCAGTACACCCATGGCAAATTCGCCCGCAGCCCACGGCATGATGTCTTCATCGATATCCAGGCCCGTTTGTGTGAGTAAGCCCGCTTTGAGATTTTGGGCATCGGGGAAGAAGGGCGGCGAGGTTTTGCCTTCGCTAAAGCTTTGCCAAAACTGCTGAAGATTACTCCCTGACATCGTCACAAGCGTGTCTCCGGGCAGACGACGGGGCATTTCCCCCGCTTCGTTTTTTAATTCACCGTAGGCCAAGTCATTTTTAGGTGAGAGCCAGCTAGTACCCTGAAAACGGAGACCTTCCGATTCGATCACTGCGGTTGCTACAATGCCCTGCGAGCCTTGCAGCGGAACTAGGCTCCCCCGAGGGCGATTAGTGGTGCCTTGGGGCGGTTCCATGGCTGCTGTCACTGCTGGAAGATTGAGGTAAACCTGGGCAAAGTTTCTGCCACGGGGCTGGGGGGACTCAATGCGGGTGGCCGCCTTGCGATAGCCGGCAATATCCAGCAAAGACCGCTTTCCTCTGTGGGTGTCGATAGCTTGCTCAATTCCTTCTGGTGTGTTGCTCAGCACCAGCCAGTCTGTGCCAAGCACCGCAAATTCTACGGTTTCCCACGCCTGGTCATCTAGAGTCTGTATCTTAACGCCCTTGTAGGTTCGGCTCTCGAGTTCGATGTTTTTGAGTTCGGTGTTGTTATCAAGCAGGGATTTTGCCTTGCCAGGATCCGAAATTGGCACCACCATGACCAAATTTTGGGCGGCGGTGCCGAGCCTTCCGTTCACGGGATGCTCCGCCGCTCGGTTGTTTTGCCGATTGTTTTTCCTATCTGGCAAGAAGGCAACGGTGATGCGATCGCCTATCCATGGCTTAATATCTCGTCGAAAGTTGTAGCCGTTTGCCGTGAACAGGTTATCTGCCCAGTCTTTCAGCAGTGCATCGAACTGCTCTTGACTATCTGGTGTGCCAAACTGGCGAAGCTTGGTCCAAGCCAGTTCATCGGTGGTGAGTGTGACCGTTGCTAGGGCGCTCTGAGGCACTAGCTGTGCGCCAGCGGGGGAGAGGCTTCGAGGAGCAGTCTGAGAATAGTTGAAATAGGCGATCGCACCGCCTCCCAGCAAAACCGCTGCCCACACAGCCGCAAACTTCGGTGATTTTTTCAAAAAGCGAGATCGCCAGCCCGGTGGAGACGCTGTCGTCGGTTCTGCTGGCTCGTTTAAGTTTGTCGTCTTACTTGTGTCACGTGCCAAATCTTCTGTTAAATCTGCGGGTGGATTAGTAGCCATAGCGGTTCAAGACGCTGATTAAAATTGAGAGCGGAGCGATCCGTACGAGACATAAATCTTGGAAAAAGCCGCCTCCAGCAAATTTCCACATCCAGTCGCCATGCACTGTAGCAGAGAAATTGCTGAACGTGACGCGTAAATCCGCCACTTGCGTTGTCTCAAAGACAACCTTGAGTTTTCTTTCTACCCGCTAAACGCCTGTAAACAAAAGGCTATGCTATGTTTTATCCTTTTTTGACTCGACCGCGTGTCGCTTGATTAGTTTTCAAAGCACCTATATTTAATTTGCCTGCTCTTCTATGACCTTGCGTGCGGTTCAGCCCAATTCAACCTCCAACGAGCCGTCCTCTGCCCCATCTGCTGTAGAGGGAGAGGACAGAACCAAAAAACTATGGATGGCTGCCCTAAAGCCTCCCATGTACTGTGTTGCAGTCATGCCCATTTGTGTTGGGAGTGCGGTTGCCTACGCGGAAACGTCAGCTTTTCGCTGGGGTGTCTTTCTCATCTTTTCGCTGTCGGCCATTTTGCTGCTGGTTTGGGAAAATCTGAGCAATGACGTTTTCGATGCGGCGACAGGTATTGACGTCAATAAGCATCACTCGCTGGTAAACCTCACCCACAATCGCCCGCTGATCTTCTGGATAGGGAATGCTGCTCTGTTTTTGGGTGTTGCTGGAATTTTGTCAATTTCGCTTTTGCAGCAGGATGCTACGGTGTTGGCGATGGTGCTGAGCTGCTGCGTTTTGGGCTACCTCTACCAGGGGCCGCCTTTTCGGCTCGGCTATCAGGGGCTCGGTGAAATTTTATGCTTCTTGAGCTTTGGTCCGTTGGCGGTTGGCGCGGCCTACTATTCTCAGGTGCAACACTGGGATGCTTTGGGATGGGCACACAGCTGGTCCTGGCAATCGCCCCTGTTGCCTGCGGCCATCATCGTTGGGATTGCGACGACGCTTGTGCTATTTTGCTCTCATTTTCATCAGGTGGAAGATGACTTAAAGGCCGGTAAGCGATCGCCTATTGTGCGCTTAGGCACTCGTCGGGGCGCTCAGCTGCTGCCCGTTGCTTGCGCAGCCCTACTGCTGAGTGTGGTTATTGCGATCTCGCAAGGTGGCTTCCCCCTGAGCACGCTGTTACTCTGCGGTTCGATTCCATTTGCGCTAAGGTTGTGCCGTCATGTCCTTACCTTTCACGATCAACCTGAGCGGGTCAGTAATTCAAAGTTTTTAGCCATTCACTTTCACTTTTGGAGTGGGCTGCTCCTCACACTAGCGCTGGTTTTATCTGCATAGATAATAGATGGCCATGCCCCTCTCCCACGAACTTTTCTTTGAATTTCGTCCGTATCGGCGGCCCTTTCGGCAGGCGATACGGACTAGCCATGGCACCTGGCGATATCGGGAAGGTATTATTCTGCGACTCACCGATGACAAGGGGTACGTGGGCTTTGGGGAGGTAGCGCCACTGCCTTGGTTTGGGACCGAAACCCAGGCGCAAGCGATGACGTTTTGTCAGCGCCTGCCCCCTGTTCTGTCTGCCGATAACGTCTTTGCTATTTTGCCGACGCTCCCTGCCTGCAAATTCGGTTTTGAGGTGGCCCTCAATAATTTGACCTGTGATGGTTCAAGCTCTGAGCTTATGGCTGCTGACTGTAGTGCCCTGCTCCCCGCTGGGCAAGATGCTCTCTCGGCCTGGTCTATGTTGTGGGCCTTAGGACATCGCACCTTTAAGTGGAAAATTGGGATTGCCCCTGTTTCTACTGAGCTAGCATGGCTATCGCAGCTGATGTCACAGCTGCCTTTTGGCGCTAAGCTGCGACTAGATGCCAATGGTGGCTTGGACGAACTGGCGGCACACCATTGGCTAGATGAATGCGATCGCCTCGGCCACCGCATCGAGTTTGTAGAGCAACCCCTCCCGCCCAATCGCTTCGAAGACCTGATGAAGCTCGACCAGCGCTATCGCACCGTGATCGCCCTAGACGAATCCGTCAACACCTTAGATCAGCTCAAAGCCCACTACTTCAGAGGCTGGCGCGGCATCTTTGTCATCAAAGCCGCCATCCTGGGCTCACCCAATCGACTCAAACAGTTTTGCCACGAAAACCCCATCGATGTTGTGCTCTCCTCTGTATTTGAGACGGACATCGGCCGACAGGCACTCATTAATTTATCGGCTGATTTGCAGCAGCTACTTCCCTATGCGCCTCATCGCGTACTGGGCATGGGTATTCAGCAGTGGCTGCCTAACGATGGCCTAGATGATCCCGACTGGGAGGCGCTGTGGGCACGGTTGAAGTAGGGGTGACGCCGGCAGACGTGTGGGCACGGCTGAGAGATGATTGGTTGTGCGTAGGTGTTGGGGAAACACAGTTTGATGCCGGTGGACAGTTTGAAGGGAATGACTGTAAGGAGATAAGGGATAGAGAGGTAGGGTCTGAATCTGTTGGCGATCGGTTGCTTGAACAGGTCGAGAATCGCCGAGATCAGCTGGTTCACTATGCTGAAAAGTGTGGCGTAGATACGCCTTCGGCGCTGATGGTTTTAGTGGCAGAGTCTGACCCAGTTGACTTTTTGTCTGGCGTTTGGGCAGCGCTACTCGAAGGCTGGACCCTTGCTCTTGCCAATCCTCGCTGGGGGATTCAAGAATGGCAGTCTGCCAAAAATATCCTCCATCCCACGCTTCTCTGGCACACCTCCACGTCCTTCGATGCCGCTCAGGGCATTCCCAAATTCGACGCTGCTCAGGACATCTCCCAACGCCTTAACACGCCTGCCATCCTTATCCCCACCGGTGGCAGCTCCGGCCAGATTAAATTCGCCCACCATACCTGGCAAACCCTCGTTACAGCTGTCGTCGGCTTTCACCATCATTTTCTCCCCTGTCAGTCGCCCATCTATGCCTACTGCGTCCTTCCGCTACATCACGTCAGCGGTTTTCTCCAGGTTCTTCGCACTGCCCTCACAAACGGTCAACTCTTCCTAACCTGCTTTAAACCGCTGCTTATACATCGTTCATCTTTTACCGTTCATCCTTCATCGTTCATCTCTCTCGTTCCCACCCAGCTCGATCGCCTACTCCGCGCTGGCAGGGCCCCTTGGCTCTCTACTTTCCATACAATCCTGCTTGGCGGCGCGCCCTTGTGGCCCGATCTGCTAGCGCGTGCTCTCTCTCATCAATTGCCCCTGTGCTTTTCCTACGGCATGACCGAAACAGCTGCAATGGTGAGTGCAACCGACCCACAGCAGACTTTTATCCCAGGTGATCGTGAGCTTGGCAGTGGTCACGCTATGCCCCATGCGGTGATTCAGATAGAAAGTGACCAGCAACCGGTGGCGGTGGGAGAGATTGGTCAAGTCGTTGTGCGCTCAGGTGCGATCGCACATGGCTACTACGGTATGTCTTCTGCGTGCTTTGCACCCAATACGTTTTACACAGATGATCTGGGCTATCTAGACACCGACGGCACCTTGCATATTACGGGTCGCGCTAGCAGCAAAATTATTAGTGGCGGTGAAAATATTTTTCCTGCTGAAGTTGAATCGGCGCTGCGGAGCACGGGGCAAGTGACCGATGTGTGTGTAATTGGCTTAGCCCATCCTGATTGGGGGGAAGCCGTTAGTGCGGTCTATGTGCCGAAGGACGCATCTG
>JBCDAG010000360.1:0-7351 GCA_039186165.1 Cyanobacteria bacterium P01_F01_bin.53 | reverse complement strand
CGGATAGCTATGCCTTCACTGACTAAGAAAACTGAATATTTTTAGAAATCTAAGAGATTGGGGCCCAGAAAATATTCATGCAACAACGCCCTTCGGACTTGTCCTCTGGGTCAGCCAAATCCACGGCCTATTGAACAACTTCAGTGTGAAGCTTCTCTAGCACCTCTCGGGCAACTTCACTTTCCTGCTCAAGCTCGCAGGCTTCGCCCCAGCACAGGCGCTTGTGACGCAGCGCCACCTGCACTTTTTGAGCCCAGTCCCGAGGCAAATCAATGGCTTCTACATTGCTCTTCATAATGATATCCGTAATCGAGACCACCCCGACCAACTGGCCATTATCAACCACGGGGGCTCGGTGGATGTTGGCTTCTGCAAAGCGTTTGGCCACATCGAGTAGCCCTAGGGTCGAGTCGATCGCAATGCAGTTGTGCTCCATAATCTCGCAAACCATTACATGGAGCGGGTCTGCGGATTTGGCCATGACCTTATAAACAATGTCGCGCTCGGTGACGATGCCATAGGCCCCCCCTTGTACCGCCTGCTCTACGATGAGCGATCGCACATGCTTTGCCTGCATGAGTGCGATCGCCTGTGTCACCTTCGCAGAGCTTCGAATCGTGCAGACGTCGGTCGTCATAATATCGGTAACGGTTAGCATCACAACCCTCCTGGTAGGTCTCCTTTTTTATATAGGCAACCCAAGCGTTTGGCTTGCTCGTTTGGTTAGCCCCTTTGGCTTGAGTCTCATTGCCCACTTTTTTAGTCCCTTACTTATGGCGTAAGAGTTTGAGGAACCTGTGAGGTTGTCACGTTAATAACGCCTATGGGGTGGTCTATTCGTCTAGTCAGGAATGTAGTGACAGCTATTAGACTTCCTAATTAGTTAGGTCGCTTTCACCGTTGCCCTCTAAAATAGAGATGATAGGTATTTTAAGCTCAGAGAAAATGCCTGTGTGCCATGTGGAGTCTGTTTTATAGATATTTTAGAACAGTTAAAACAACAATTATTGTTGTGAGCAATCTGGCCACTTTATAAGGGATGCATCGAGTCTACAGTTTGTAAATATTCAAACTGTAAATATTCAAACTGAACATGTTCAAACCGTAAATGTTCAAAGCAGCAGTATCTGACCAAAGATAGCATTCACCATGAAACCAGCCCCCTTTGCCCCCACGTTTCAGTCCAGAGCAGCCTCTAGCATTACCATTGTGTCATTAGCCGTTTCCCTGCTTGTAGGCGCCACTGGCGTAAAGGCAGCCGCTCAAACAGCTTCCACTGCAAGCCTACCGGATACTAAAGCCGATGAGTCTTCATTACCCCAACTCAATGGCAGCCCTACCTCAACAAACGCAATGCCCATCACCCCATTTCCTGAAGCCGCCCCCCCTGAAACCCCATTGCCCGCTGTGATTGAAACGCCTCTCCCTGAGGTCATTGAAACGCCCCTTCCCGAGGTCATTGAAACGACGGTTTCTCCTCTTCCAGGCTCAGGATTTATTTCTGTTGCTCCTGTTGAGACCGTGAATACTGTCTTGTCTTTTCGTACCCGCGACTACAGTGTTCGGGTGACGGGCTCACCTGGGAACTACTTCATGAGCCTGTTCAATCGGCGGACATCGCGTCAGGAATTTCGCGATATCCCTGCCCTTGATGTCCGTCCGGACATAGGCAACAACAATCCAAGACGGCAAATCTTCAAAGCTGAGCAAGGCGATCTCACCTATACTGCCTTTGACAATGCAAACGGCGTAACAACGCTCCGAATTGCCCCATCTCAGTTGGATGACATTAGGCCAATCATTATTTCTCCGAATGTGTTCATAATTGATTAAATCTAACATAAGTGAAACACTATTTGTGAGATATTTCACTTATGCCATGAGGCCTTTATTTGAGAGTGTTTTTAGGGCAGTTTTTGTCTTTTAAAAATCATACAAAAACTGCTCTTGAAGTCGCTTGATATCGATTTCTTTAAGAAGCGCTTTAGCTTCCTTTCTCTTGTTGATGCACCCATAGGTTGATGCACCCATAGGTTGATGCACCCATAGGTTGGACGACATTTTATACTGAGCGTGGGCCTTTTTTGCTTGTGGATAGACCAGTTGAATGTGATGCTGATCAGACCCGTGCGAGCAGAGTCTTGCCGCTCAAATATCTTGATTTTTTTTCAGCAAGTATATATCCCCCCAATACTGATAAAGTCCTGGCAGAGGTCCTTGATCAGTATTGGGGGAGAGCACTGCGCAGTCATTACGTAACGGGAATATCTATACAAGGCTGCCTTTGGCTCTGTATGCTGGTACATCTGGCAACATTTATGGCTTTGGTTACGACAGTGTCTATGGCGTAAGTCGCTGCCGGAACCGTTGCGTTATGTGGTGTTTTTCCTTTTATGTTTGTTAGAAAAAAAATCGACTACTACCCCATTACTATCATTCTGCTAGTGTTTGCGGTTGATGTCGGCATTTTTTTGTTGAGCCCGTCTCTGGTTATACCTATTATTTGGGCGATTGCTAGCCTGGTTGTGAAAGGCATGATCTGCGCCTGGAATCACCACCACCAGCACTGTACGTTTTTCCACCGTGTGCCATGGGCTAACCGGGCCATTGAGCTAATTATGGGGCTACAAACTGGCATCGTTGGTGAGGCTTGGGTCTTACACCATACCCTAGGGCACCACCTGAACTATCTAGACCAATCTAAAGATGAGTCTGCTTGGAAAGATAAGCATGGCCGCAAGATGTCGCACCTGGTGTATTCCTGTAAGGTTTCGCTGATGGCCTATCCTCTGGCGTTGCGTGTCGGCAAACGCCATCCGCGATCTCGACGTAAGCTGCTCCAAAATATTGCATTAACGGCCCTGGTGCTGGCCCTGATGCTGTGGATAAATTGGATAAATGCCTTAATCATTTTTGTGCTGCCCATGTTGGTGCTGTACTTTATGACAATTCATGTAACGTATAATCACCATGCTGGGCTAGATACTGACGATCCTTATCAGGCGACTTACAACATCACTAACCGCTGGTATAACTTTTTTACCTGTAATTTGGGGTACCATACGGCGCACCACATTCAATGTGGCCGTCATTGGAGTGAGTTGCCCCAATTTCATGAAGAGATTAAGGACAAAATTCCCCCCCATCTTTTTTTAGAAGCAAAACTTCCCTTTGTGCTGCTCTCTAAGTTAGAAGCCGCACTTGTACGACAGCGACGAAAAGCCTTTTCGTCCCGATAACACGAGCCACCGGCTCTATCAAGAACTAGACTCATTTTCGTTTAGTTCTTGCACTGGTTCTTGCACTGTGGGCATTTGAGGATAAGGCAACTGCTGTCGCACGCACGCCTCTTTAATCCGCAACACCAAGTCAGTTTTGTACACGTACTCATTCCGAGCATCCATCGGATACGACTTGAGCTGAAGCCGCGTAGCCCAGCGCTCTTCAACGGCAATCACCACTACGGGCAGCTTTAGCTGGGTATAGCGACTGCTGTAAGCCGCTTGGTACAAAATATCAACGGCTAGGCTGATGTCGGCCTCATGGGCAAAGTAAAAGGTGGTCACGACTTGGGCTTCAAGCTGGCCGCTGTTGGCATTAGAAATGGGTTCTGTCCAAGTGCTGCTATGGGGAATGGTGACGGCATTGTCATCGGGGGTTTGCAATTGCAAGCCGCGCAGACCATAGTCCACGACTTCACCATAGTGTTCGCCAATTTGGACGCGATCGCCCATCCGAAACGGTCCCTCAATCAAATTCACAATGCCTGCCACAATCGAACTCACATAGTCCTTAAAGGCAAAGCCAAGGCCGACTAAGAGCGTTACAGCCAAGCCTGAAAAATCCGACTGCGTGATCGCGACGAATAACCGCATCAAATAAAGACCCGTCCCTAATAAAACCAGTCCTTTGAGAAAAGGAACAGATTGCTTGATGAGTAATCGGCGACGACGAGGAACTTTTTCCGACAGATTAGTGGCTACACCTTGGATCGTGAGCAAAAAGCCATAGGCCAGCAAAACTGCTAAAATACCCTGGAAAATGGGGGCTAAATCTTCACGGGAGAGCGTTGTGATCTGGACCAGAAAATTTCTGAGAAATTCTTCAATCGTTTCCGGCGCTGTTTCTACGGTTGTTTCTATAGTCGTTTCTGCGGCCATGACTATGGCCATCACTACTGGCATCAACACAGCTACTCCCATGCTTATCGCATCCCGATTAAAAAGTTGTTGTTTTTCAATTCACTGTAGAGCTTTGGATAGTATGCCGGATGGATACTAAGCCTACGACCGCGCTGGAGAATAATGCCCTCCCGACGCAATACTTGCAAGCGTGCGCGAATTTTACGCTCGGCTTCGCCCAAGCTTAGGGCCAGGTGCGATCGCGTCATATCTCCATGAATCAGCAGCGTATGCAGGACGTAGCGATCCATCACATCTAACCCTATTAGGCTCGGTAACGTCGGTTTTATGGTGACCAATGTGGTCAGTGGTTGTTTCTTGCTACCGCTCCCCTCGTCACCACTTTCCGCATCACCGCTCTCTTCGCTAGCGCTGTCGTCAGTACGGTTTTTGTCAATACCATTTTGGCTAGTGCTTGTTTCACGGCTTCCCGTCTCGCTACGGTTGGTTTCACCACTTGTGGACTCGTCGTCAACCTTTTCTCGACTACGCAAAGACGCCAACCATAGCCTAGCTGCCGTCGCACCGATTCCAGAAGAGGCATTACTCAGCATATTCCAATAGCTATCACTCACCGCCTCTATTTGAACAGACTCGTCAGATTCTGGGATGGTTAGTGGCATGGTTAGTGGCGCCTCAACCACGGGACTCAGCCACGCTTTGAGGTCTTCCCCAGAAAGCTCAGGTAAACAAAACGGTTGCTCTAGGTAAGCACTCACTTGGCACACCCGGTCTAAAAAAGCCCAAGCCCAGTAATTGCAGCCAAATACCCAAAATCGAGACGTGTCGCGAGTCGTCAGATTTTGTAAATACTCAATGCCCTCCCAACCTTGAATGCAGCGCAAAAAGAGCTGTTCTAAACGGGGCACAACCACAATCGTGGGGCCAGCGTCGTCCTCCTCGTCAGGGGCCTCGGCTTCCTGATTGGCAACCGCTTCATTTTGAAGGGTTAATGCCCGCCGAATGTGCTGATTCATTTCAAGCGGATCCGGTGGCCGATGATACCCCCCTAGCAGGTAGAGTACTTTGGCTGATGAGCCGTCGTCGTCTTCTGATGCTGTTTGTACGCTCGTTTTGATAATCCGAGCCACATCTTCTACAGGCCGACCTAGGACGACGAGGCTATTGTTTGCGATTTCAGGATCGGCTTGCCATACTCGTATGGCTTCGGCTAGGGCTTTTTTGAGGGCGTGCTGACAAGGTAGCGGTGGTGGGAGTTTGCCGACTTGGGCTCGCAGGTAATTAAGGATGGCAGGAGCGGGGGCCGTCAGATTTTCACCCGGAGGGACGACAGGTGCTTTTTGAACGGCTTTTTGAACCGTTTTAGGGAGTCTGTTTTGCCAAAAGGATTGGATGCGATCGCCCACCGTAGAAGCCCTTCAAGAACTGTGTACAGTGTACGAGGCTGATGCCCATAAAATCCCCCAGCCATCCCTCGCAACGATGTCAGTAAACGTAAATATTTATTGCATTAGACCGTTGAATAGCCTGAACGACCAGATATTGCGCGGCTGAATGGTCATCATACTGTCCGGTTCTCAGTGGACAGCACCGTATGGTTGGTATAGATGTTTAGTCTAATTTCAGTACTGATTTTTTTGAACAACACGTATCACTGAGTGAGGAATGATACAACGCATTAGGGCACGCTTGAACGCTCGTCATACCCGAAAACTGATTCATAACCTTGTCCCTACAATCGCAGAACAGGTTGTCAATTACCCTGCCGTTGAAAACTATATTTTAAAGCGACGATATCAAGCCTTGATTGCGCGTTATGCAACCACCTTGCCAACGCTATCAGCGGCCGATTCACTCATCCTTAAAAATATTCAAACCGCTGGCATCCATGTCACCTCGTTAGAGGCACTGGCTATCCCAGGGATGGCTCAGTTCTGTGATGAGGGACACCAATTATTTCACACGCTTATTCAGCAGCCTCTGAAGAGAAAACGTCGGTTTCAAATGACCCCTGATTTCCCCCTATTGCTGAAGCATCGCTACATTTTTCAATGGGGTTTGTGCGACCGGCTACTCGCCATTGCCACTAACTACATACAGGCTCCGGTCGCCTATGACACCTGCCTATGCAACCTTTCGATTAACAATGGATTAGAAACAGCAACCAGGCGATGGCATTTAGATAATGAAGATAGAAAAGTTCTGAAGGTTTTGATCTATTTCAACGATGTTGATAGTGAGGGAGGCCCCTTTAACTATTTGCCGCTCGATGTCACGCAACAGGTTTTGAAAGTAACCAAAGATAGGTATAAATTCCTGCTCACGCCGGAGCTTGAAGCCCTGCTGCCGCCATCAACTCCAGATCCTATGGTGGCCTGTACAGGCTCTGTCGGGACAGTCATTTTTGTCGATACCGCAAAGCTATATCACCGAGGTAAACCACCCACCGCAAAGCCGCGTAGGGCTATTACTTTTGGTTATTGTAGTCGCCGTCCCCGGCAACCTTTTCGATGTGGTAGAAACCTCCTCACCGAGACCCAACTTTCTCAACTCGAAATAGGCCTCAGCAACGAGCAAAAAGCCTGTGTCCGCTGGGAGAAAACCTTACCCAAATGGATTAGGAAAATCCCAAAATATGCCTATGGATAGCCTCTTAAAAAACAATCTATTGAAATAGTATAGGCAACACATTATATGGAACAGGCTAATACGGAACCTTACCTTATGTCATTATTTGAACGCTACAAATATCGAATTAAGCGCGCTAAAAAAAGACTGCTTAGCGGCAATAAAAACATCGATAAAGGTCAAGAGAAAGGCAAAAAAAATAGATATGGCATCACTCGGCAGGATGTGATTTTTTTGCCAATTGGCGACTATGCAGAACTGGAAATTTATTGGAAATTGACGAAGAGAGGCAACGGCCCGGCGGTTATTTTACATATTCTTGGGAAACAGGTTATTAGGTTTGACTGCTTTGGTGAACATGATGGGCACGGCCATATTTATCTGATTGCGCCTGACAAAAACTGTGAGCGTCGCTTGAATTTACCTGAAAAAAACGTCGAGGCTCAAATTGACCGGGCTTTATTCGAACTTTCGGAAAATGCTAACTATTGGATTCCCCGCCATCGCAATCCAGCGGTCAGAAAAATTCGGCTGAATTCTCAAAAATTGAGCGATACGATCGCCCAAGCTCGCTCAACAAT
>JBCDAG010000359.1:0-7386 GCA_039186165.1 Cyanobacteria bacterium P01_F01_bin.53 | reverse complement strand
GCTATCGCAATCGTCGTCGGCGTTACGGTCTGCGCTTCAATATAATTGCGGCCCTCTACAATTATGAACTCAGCCTGGCCTGAGAGAGAGAAGAGAAAAGTCTCTCAGGCTAACACATAATCATTTTTGCAAGAGGTCTAACAAGCCATGGAACTCAGCGACACCAATGAAAATGCTGAACTGGCCAAAACCGACACCGACTTTGACAGCATTCGCAATGACCCAAGATTCCAAGCCCTCATCACCAATCCTGTCCAGTAGGCCTTAATTTCAGGTCATAGTTGAGCTATGTACAACGCCTATTTGCTCAGCCTGAACCAGAGATAGAGGCTTACCCATATGTTAGGTTAAAGGTGAAATTGGTATCCCATCATGAAAGCTATAGAGACGACAGCAACCATAGATGAGCAGGGCCAGCTTACCCTGGATAAAGCACTAGGAATGTCAAAGCCTCAGCAGGTAAGGGTCATTATTTTAATGACGGATGACGATGTTACTGATGAAGACGATACGCCGACCTTAGAGGCAATCGAAGGCATTCAGGAAGGATTGAAAGAGGCTCTCTCAGGGCAAACGCTTCCGCTCTCAGAACTGTGGATAGGTATCGACGTTGAGTAATGCCGATTGAAATTGCACTGACATCTCGCTTTAAGCGAGATATTCGCGGACTTGCCAAACGCTATCGCTCAATTCGCACTGATCTTCAAGGTTTAATAGAAAAACTGCAAGCTGGAGAAACACCTGGCGATAGAATTACTGGAGTCAAGTATCAGGTTTTCAAAGTTCGTCTAAAAAATAGCAATATTCAAAAAGGCAAAAGCGCCGGCTATCGCGTTGTTTACTACATCAAAAGCGAGACCCACATCATTCTTGCAACAATTTATTCCAAGTCAGATGCCGCTGATGTGAGTAATGCTGTAATCCAAGATGCGATCGCTCAGTACGAGCAAGATGCACAATCGTGAGCATGGTCATCGGAAATGAAGCCGAGCCAAAAAACTAACCAACTCACACTACCGGCCTTCACAATGAAACTTCAGTCAATAGAGACAACGCCAAGTCCAAACTGCATGAAGCTAAATTTGGACGCTGTAGCGAGTGAAAAGCCCTTAACCTTAAACGCAGGCAGTGAAACAGTAGCCGCCCCCGAAATCTTCCAAAAGCTACTAAACATAGAAGGCATCCAATCCGTCTTTGTGATGAACGACTTCATCACCCTCACCCGCCGAGGCAACACCGACTGGCAACCCATCCTCGCCACCGCAGGCACCCTCATCGGCATCGCCGAAGCCGCAGACGCCAGCGTAAACAACAACCTACAACCCAACAGCACTGAAAAAGAGAACAAGCCTAACCAAGACTTCGGTCAAGTAGACGTTGCCATTCAAATGTTTCGTGGCATTCCTGTTCAGGTTCGCGTCACCACAGGCGAGCAACAAGCCCGCGTCGCCCTGCCCGACCGCTTCAACCAAGCCCTGCAAAGAGCCATCAGCCAAACCCAAGCCAACTACGTCGCCGAGCGCATTTGGTCGCCCTACCAGCCCCAATTTGGCAGTCCCGATGCGATCGCCCAACAAGTCGCAGACGAGCTAGATATTCTCATAAACGACCAAGACCTCACCGCCCTTGAAGCCGCCGCTATTTCACCGGAACAAAAGACACCCCACAAAACCCCAAGCCACTCCCAGCAAACTCTCCTCAGCGAACTTCAACACCCAGACTGGAAACGCAGGCTCAAAGCCATTCAACACATCGAAGTCGATTATGAAACCTTCTCAGCCATCACCACCGCCTTGCAAGATGACCGAAATGCCATTCGTCGCTGGGCCGCAGCGCTCTTAGGCGCTAGCGAAAACTCAGCAGCCGTCCAGCCCCTATGCCAGGTACTCCTTCACGACAAATCCGCCATCGTCCGGCGAACAGCAGGCGATGCGCTCAGCGATTTGGGCGATGTAAAAGCCACGGACGCCATGGTCACAGCCCTGCAAGATGCCTCCGGCCTAGTCCGATGGCGCGCCGGACGCTTTTTAAATGAGCTAGGCACCGACACAGCCGTCGCTGCCCTCACGCAAGCCGCTGAAGTCGAAAGTGAATTTGACGTGCGTGTAGAAATGAACGCTGCCATAGACCGAATTCAGGCAGGTAAAGCATCACAGCTACCGATGTGGATGCGGATTAGTCAGGGAGAATAGGAGCATAAGAGCAAGGAAAAGGGGGAATGGAAAAAGGGAGAATGGGAAAGGCCAGCCCACAAAGAAACCCTACAAATAGAGAAACCCTCACAAACAAGGAGAGTTGTTGTGAGGGCTTACAAGGATTAATGTCATTGTGAGTTAGCAGACTTGCCTAAGCTGTCTGCTATGAGATGCGCAGAAGATACTCAGAGACTAAAGATCACTAAAGGCTCTCTGATCTTCCGCCTTTTCTATTCCGCACGTTTCTATAAAGTGCCAGCGGCAACTAATGCGCCGAGGCCGACAAGTGCAATCGCAATTTGCTCCTGCAACTGACGACGCTGAGCTTCCTCAGCAGACGCCTTCGCAGAAATGACAGCAACTTTTGCCTGTGCTCGATTGTGAGAAGCATTACGCATGTTTGTTACCCTCGTTTTAAAACACTGAATGAGTACACTTGGCCCTCTACCCTTCAGCAAAGCACCGATTTTCCCAGCAGGTACATAGAGAATCCTCGAATGAATTCGCAAGATGGCATGCTACAAAAGTACCACTCAACTTTATGTAGATTAATAATACATGAACTAATGTGAACATTCTTAACCCTAAAGGCAGATTCCCGAGTATTGAAAACGAAAAGCCTTATAGGTCAGAGTCTTCAGAAATCATTAAATCAATAGGAAGGTTTACAGAGCGTCAGCTATGAGCAAACTCCGTCCAAGAACCAAGAGTGAGTAGTCACTTCAAATGTTGCTCAAAAAAGGCCATTGTAGGCATTAAGGTTTCAGGCGCAATCCGCGCTCCATCGTCACCTCTTTCGTTGTGCCCACGGCCTGCTTCCCGCTGAAACGTCACCGGCACACCTTGGGCAGCGAGCGCCGTCACTAATAGCTCGCTTTGGGCCATCGGCACGACGTTATCAGCACATTGGTTCAATCCCACGTTTGCAAGGCCGCATTCCACGATTCCAATAAATTAATCACTTGCGATCGCCGCGACTCAAACGTAGCGGCCACCCAAATAAACAACAATCCCAACGCGATGCCCACCGCCCATAGCAACGACGCGTGATCGCCAATAGACCGCCACAGCACCTGCACGATTTGCAAAATAAACGTGGCCGTCCCGACGTATAAAAACGCCCGAATCTTAAAAATAAGCCCGGCAAACACAGAGGAAATACTCAGCACCAGGGTCAAGGCCGCATAGGCCAACATAGGCTCTGAAATATCCGCCTGGTAAAGGGCCGTCAGACCAATCAAGCCAAGGGCCAATATTCTCAGGCCATGCCGAGACTGCCGTAGCGAGGTCTTTTTGAGCCAGGGATCGACCTGCACCACATAAAGAACAGAAAGGCCAAAAACAAGGCTCACCCACAAATCGGTAACGAGCCCCTGCCCATCGAGATATCGCAGCAGTGCCCAGTCGAACAAGAACACACTCAGGTAGCTAATGCGCACCTGACCAAACTGCTTGGCCATCCAGGCGTAAAAGGCACCGACAATCAGCAGCCCCCGAATCGTCACATTATCTAAGGTGATGCTGAGGGTGAGCATCGGTAGCCAAAGCCCCAACCATCGCCACGGCTTTGCAGGCCAGCCCCACCGCGACCAAGGCGCAGCATATAGCCCTAAGCCAATGGCACAGGCAATCACACCGCCCCAGCTAAAGAGGGTGTCACGATCAGGAAACCACTCAAACCGCAGGTAGGCCACACACAGCAATGCCTGGATCAATCCCAACGTGGTCCAGCCGGTGTGAGCACCGCCTGCATATAGGGTCGGCGTCCAGCGGCGGTTCCCCAGGGCCAGGGCGTAGCCCGCCAACAACAAGGTCGTCACCGTCCAAAGGGCAATCCCTTTGGGCTGGCTCAGTCCGCCGATCACCGCACACAACACGCCCAAACTACCCAGTGCCCAATGGGCATAGCTCACAACGCTCAGCCCTTCTGAAGAGAGCCGTCCATAACGGGTCAACCACGGTTTGAAAAGCTTGTGTAAGCCCGCCAATACCAACGCCAGGGCAGCCAAAATCGTCAGGCCATCGCCTGGCTCGCCGCCGCTCGCTTGCATAAGCTGATACATCACCAGCTCATAGGCACCCACCGAAATCGCTACCAAGCCGATATAGCTGAAAGGTCGTAAGGCGAGCTTTCGTCGCCCAACCCCCATGGCTACAACGGCAGCAAACAGGGTATATAACCCAGTATCCGCCTGAAGCCCGTAGTCCGGAACCAGCACGCCCAAGGGCTCACTCGCTGAGTCGAGCAGGTTGTAATGGCCAATGGCCAGCCCCAACCCCGCATAAATCAGCGGCACACCGTTCCAACTAGAGCGCCCACGAGAGAGCCAGTTATGTTGAGGATGCCTGAGTACCCACAGATCTCCTACGATTTGGGTGATCAGGGCAAGGGCTAAAAAGGCGATCGCAATTTCACCCACCAGCGCATTTCGCACCATCAGGCCCAGCGTCACCACAATGCCACCGGCCCAAGCCAGGCTCCAATAGCGCCAGTCCGTCGGGCGATCGCGCAGCGATTCTGCCAGGGCCGCCATCAGCAACAAAGTCGCCGCCACCATGTAGCTAAAGTAGGGCGCAATTTCAATAATATTTTCCGACCACCGGATGAGGGTGAGCAACGTGCCCAGCGCCAGCAAGGCAACCATGAGTCCGGTGCCCCAGCCCCGCGTAGCCCGCTCATACAGCACCGATAATCTGCCCGATAACCTATCCGATTGACGGGCCGAACGACGGGCCCCCAGTCTTCTGTTCAGAACTCGGGCGATCAGCCATAACGCCCAAATTGCGATCGCCCACACAATCAACAACCGCTCCTCACCAGTCGTCATAAAGGTCCGAGCAGTTCCCGGCTCAAGCTTTTGGATAAAGCCCTGGGCCGCCACACACATCGTTAAGGCCACACCTGAGCCCACGGCCAGCACCGTCGACAGCAGGCTTGGCCACACCCGACTATTTATCAGCAAGCAGGCTGTCCCGACTGCAAAGCTCACAATAGCCATTGGCCAGGTGGTAAGCCACGGCAACTGGAACAAGAGCGCAATTGCCGTCGCCCGAGCCAGCCAATGCGGCGCGATCGCCCGCCGATGATTAGCCACCAGCGTCAGCACCACCGGCACCAGTAACCAAGTCCAATAGGGATGGCCATCCCAGCTATCTAGTAGCGGGACATAGGTCAGCGCGAACACGCCCAGACCGCCTGCCCAGGTACTGCGCCGCCAGCGATTATCCTGCTCACCTGGCAACAACACATGCGCCGCAAACTCTGCAATACCTACGCCCACACCCACATAGGCCCAACGGGTCGAACTCAAGTCAGGCCAAAAGTAATTGATTACCGCAACCAGCGCCGATAGCCCCACAATGTGGGTCAGCGACACCATAACCTCAGCAATGCGCGGGCGCTTGCGGACCACCGTAAATAGCACGGCAGTGGAAAGCAACAGATTCGCCGCCGCCGTAAAGGGATTACTCAAACTCAACGCTGACAGCCCACCGCCCAGCACTAGCGCTGCCCCTTCAGTCGTCCTCGACAGGTCAGGCTTTTGCCAGCGGCGAAGCTGCCAAGCAAAAAACAACAGACCCAATAAAAAAGGGAAAAATCCCAGACTCGTCCACTCACTTTTTAAAATGGGGTCCGCCGACAGCTGACTCGAAAGCTGGGTAAGAATCGATTCCCGAGTCCCTTTAGGAATGACCGCGCCCATGAGCCAGTAGGCCTGCCCAGCCACACCAATTAGGGCGAGCACCGTCTCTGACTGCCAACTGCGCTTCAGCTGGTCCCACAGTAGCCACAGGCCAAGGAGACTCACGCCCACGGCCTGCCAAGGCGGCTGATGGGTCACAGACACAGCCCAGCCCAACAACAACAGGCCATACCCAGCCCACTGCCAGAGTGACTTTGTGGGCTGATTCCGATTCAGCCAAGCTAGAAGCCAGCCACAAATGCCCGCCGCCAGTCCCAGCTGATGCGGAGGCACCTGAACAATAAACAAACTGCGGAAGAGGAGAATTAAAATCGCCAGCCCCACCGCCAGCAAATCAAAAGAGAGCGGCGTAGGACGGTCCGGGCCTGCGTCTGCCGTCAAATCCGTAGCGTTTTCGCCTGCATCCGTTGCCCCGCCCAAGGCATCATTTACCTCAGCGCTCCTATCCCTCTCATCAACCACGGGCACCGGGCGATCTTGGGAGATCAAATTAATCGCGGTACCGATGGTGCCCAGGTAGGTGGCTACCACGGGCCAAAGCGGCCAACCGCCCACTAACCCTAAAAAGGAACTGCCCACCCAGCTCCAATGAAGCCAGCCCAGCCCAATCAAATTAATTCGGTTAATACGTTGCTCTAGTAGCTGCAAGGGCAAACAGCTCAGCACAATCGCCGCGATCGCCCCAGCCCCTTTCCCTAGCCCCGTATTCAATACCCCCACAGCATCCATCATCCAAAAGTTGACGGGAATCAGCAGCAGCGTGGTGAGCACCAGCATTCTGGAGGTGGCCTGAAGCTTAGCTTGCTTACGTGTCCACAGCCCTGCGCCCCAAAAGGCCAAGGTGTAAGCGAACAAAATGGCATACTGACCCACCGCTGAAGACGACTGCCACTGGGTCGCGGCCAGGACCCCAGAGGAAATGATGACGAGGAAAACGCCGAGAAACAGTAGCCAAATGACGCTGATTTCATCGAGGAGCGATCGCAGCGTGCGAGAAACCTGATTCGGCCTCCGAGTTCTGGAACGACGAGCAGAGCCTTGCTCAGCCAACGCTTGAGAGGCTGATGCTGGGGCCGAGTCTTGGAATAAAGATGGCGGTGACGACTCCGCTGATTGCACTGGCTCCGCCGTAGGCAAGCTCTCACTCATCAGCTGAGCTAGCTCGCGCACCTGCTCATCCGACAGCAATCCCAATTTGACCCACACGTCCAAGCCTTCTAAAAGGCGCGATCGCACTTGCTCAGAGGTCAAATCCAGCCGAATATTGAGCCGCATAATCCATACTTCCATAATTGCCGCCTAGCATAGGCGCATTAGGGGAACAATTCACTGATTTAAAGTCACATTTCAAAATGTCTCTACTAGTACAGTAAGTATAAAACAATGAAACATACGCGGAGCTATGAAGCGGGTTGAGATTCACCTCAAGGATGAGGAGCGCAGGCATCTGGAGTTGCTCAGTAGCAGCGGGACTTGTCAGGTGAGAG
>JBCDAG010000358.1:0-7399 GCA_039186165.1 Cyanobacteria bacterium P01_F01_bin.53 | reverse complement strand
GGTTTTTGAGCGCTGCATCGTACTCTCGCCAGTTGCGAATTCGATACTGGGTTTTGACGGGTTTTTCTGACATGGGCGCGAAAGGAAGGGGGCTAGACACTATTATCGCAGCTAACTCATGTTCTTTATGCAACAACCCCCTTTGGCTGCGTCTCATTGCTGTGGGGAATCGTATTTGCCACATTTGCCCGCAATGCAAAAACAAACACCCCCCAGCAACCGCTTAAAACAAATCTACAGATTTTACGCAACCGTTCACTGCCGTGGGTCCTAAGCCTGTTTTACTCGCTTACCTTTGGTGGCTTTGTTACCCTCAGCATTTACTTACCCACCCTATACACAGAAAAATTTTCGCTTTCCGCTACCCAGGCCGGAGCACTCGCCGCAACATTTGTCGCCGTGGCAACCCTGAGCCGCCCCGTGGGTGGTTGGCTAAGCGATCGCATCGGCGGACGCAAAGTCTTGCGAATCGTCTTTTTAGGGATTGCCTTATTGGGCTGGATGATAGCCCTACCGTCTTTTTCACTCTTTAATTTTGGGGTGTTCGGCAGCGCGATTTTACTAGGGTTAGGCAATGCTGGCGTGTTTAAGCTGGTGCCAGAATATTTCCCACAAGAAACAGGCACCATTACGGGCGTCGTCGGGGCCGCTGGCGGGCTAGGTGGCTTCTTCCCACCGATTGCGCTGGGTATCTTCAAAGATACCGTCGGCAGCTACACCATAGGCTTTATCTTGTTTGCCGCCCTCGGTTTACTCTGTTTAGTCGTCTTAGACCAAGCTTCCTTTCGCCGTCCACAGCTAAACCATCTGTAGCTGAATCATCTGTAGAGCTTTCTACTTTATTCAACGGCTTTGCCTAATACACTGACAGCAAGTCAATCGGAGTGAAAATACGATGACACTTCTCAGCCAATTTGCAAAAATTCTCGTTTGTATAGAGAAGGCCCAAGCGTTTGTCCACTTCTTGCAACAACCCATCGGAATTGCTGCGATCTCAGCCCTGCTTTTCTATGGCGCTTTTCAACAACTAGGCTATGACAGCCTTTCTGCTACAATTTTGGCCTGCACTGTGGGCCTTAGCACACTGTATGCAGCTCTCACAGACTCCAACTAAATCAGCCACTAGATCAGAAATAGCCACTCACAACTGGCTACGACAAACCCCTTTGACAACAACCGCGATGAAAGCGACCCTGGATCAGCTCGCTCAGCTCCATCTCTTTTCAACACTTGGCCCTGAGGCCTGTGCCTTTCTCCAACCACACACCCATCTTCAGCACTACAAACGAAAAGAAATTATTCTTACGGAAGGAGATCCTCTGCCCGAAAAGCTGCACATTTTGTTAAGTGGGGCACTACAAGTACAAAAAAATACCGCAGCGGGCAAAGAAACGATTCTGCGCTCAATCCAGCCTGGAGAACTCTTTGCCGCGCCTGCCTTATTCGGTGATACCCATTCACCTACAACCATCTCAGCAATGGAGGATTGCCAAGTGCTCACCATCCCAAAGTCAGCCCTCCTCGATACCATTCAACAGACCCCAGAACTCGCAATCCAGTTTTTGGTCATATTCAATCAACGATTGCAGCAGCTACACAACATGATTCATGGCCTCGTGTCAGAACGGGCAGTGGTACGGCTAGCCCAACTCATTCACTACAGCGCCTTACAACAGGGCACCGCATCAACCCCAACAGGCCAACAGCTCCGCACAAAATTGCCCTATCACCAAATAGCGCGGACCATTGGCATTGCCTATGAAGAATGTTCTCGCTTAATGAAGGACCTAAACGCCATCGTCAAATATAGCCGGGGCGGCAAAATTATCATTCTCGACTGGGAGGCCTTAGGGGCGATCGCCTCCGGAGAATCCAAACTCAACTAGGTAAGCTAGAGAGGCGATCTGGAGATGATAACTATCACAATGCCAGCAAACACGAGGAAATAGATGAGAGCCTATATGCCTATCAGCACCCTGCCTGACCTAGACAATCCAGAGAAGATTGCCGCCCTAGTGAAAACCTTTTATGCACGCGTTGCAGAAGATGATCTACTCGGGCCGATTTTTATAGAGCACGCCACCGTGGATTGGGATGAGCATACGCAAAAACTAACCGCATTCTGGTGTGCGATCGCATTTGGCACCACCTTTGGAGCCAGCGGCTATCACGGCTCGCCTGTTCGAAAGCATTCTGCCATTTCAGCCGTCACGCCCTTCAAAGTCGAGCATTTTACAAGGTGGGTGCAGCTCTTTCACAACACAATCGATCGGGGTTGGAGCGGCCCCTACGTCGATTTCATCAAGTCCCGTGCCGTGACAATCGCCAAAGCCCAATCACGCAACGTATTAAATGCAGAGCCCTGGGACAATCAACACTTACCTGAGCAACACTTATCTGCAAGATGTCCTCGATAAGTCTCCAGATTCGGAGTAGATCAAGAAAGTGACGACTATGACTACCCTTGCTTTGACTACTCATCGTTGAAATTATCAGTCAGCGTACCCGTCTCCACAGCAACCTCAAGATTGCTGCGCAGCAGAGCCATTTTTGCCTGAAGATATTGCAACGTTTCTGGCGACAGACCGGTTGCATTAATAATGCAGCTTGGAATATTCCGTGCACGCTCTTCCAGCGCCTTACCCTGTTGTGTGAGATAAATCAGAACCTGACGTTCATCAGAAGGATCTCGCTGCCGGGTAAGGTAGTCCATTTTTTCCAAACGCTTTAACAGCGGCGTAAGCGTGTTCGAGGCTAAAAACAGCCGTTCACCCAACTGCTTAACGGTTTTTCCGTCCTTTTCCCACAGCACAACCATCACAATGTACTGGGGATATGTGAGTCCTAGCTTATCGAGCAATGGCTTATAGGCACGGTTCATCGCATGGTTAGCGGAATAAATATCAAAACACAGGAAATTATCAAGCCCAAAGAATGTCTCAGACGAAGCAATCGGATTAGTCATATGTTTCTTTTTGCAAAGAGCATTAAATACCTTGGCATCAGCGCAGTTTCAATATTTTCTGCATTGTAAATCGCGCACGATTTAATCGCAAACGGCTTACGATTTCAAAAGGTGTTATTATTAGTCGTACGCGATTTAATCGTCTAAGATTAAAATTAGGGTTCAAATTAATAGGCGAGATCTGGCAATGAGGTCTATGCACGTTCCATGTCTTCCCGGTCAATGTTTTTATGCCTTGCAGCACTATCAACCTGCTAATAGCAAAACATAAGGCTGTTAGTAAAAACCTGACAGATGTTATAAGACCGCAATAAGACTGACTGCGATAAGACTGAGAAGAGTTTGAAATAGTCATGAAAGCAACCGCCTCCCAATTAGCTCAAGTGCCTCTCTTTCAGACGGTCGCCACTGAATGGTTGGATTTCCTAAAGCCACACACGACGATTGTCCCCTATCAAAAAAATGAAATTATCATTCATGAGGGTGATACCTTTCGCCCCAAATTACACCTCGTTTTTCAGGGGAGAATTTTAGTCAAAAAAATCTCAGCAGCTGGGAAAGAGACCGTTTTACGTCAGTTGTCGGCAGGGGAGATGTTCGCCGCACCGGCCTTGTTTGGCGATCGCATTGCCCCCGCCACCGTTCTAACCTTAGAGCCGTCAGATATTCTCCTGGTAAATAAAGAAGCCCTGCTCCAAGCCATTCAAACTACACCTGCGATCGCCCTGCAAATATTGACCTGCTTTAATCAAAGAATTCAGGAGATGGACCAAACCATTCATGGCTTGGTGTCTGAACGAGCCATTGTTCGTTTAATTCGCCTTATTCAGTACATGGCAAAGCATCATGGCGTCGAAACAACAACAACAGGTGACTGCCTCAATACCAAGCTCCCCTATCAACAAATGGCCAGGATGGTCGGCATTACGTACGAAGAATGTATCCGGCTGATCAACAAAGAGATTAAACCTGCCATTGACTACGCCCGAGGAGGTGTTATCACCATCCGCGATGCGGCAACCCTAACGGCCCTCGTAGAAGCCAATGGCGGATAATCCGGAACCTGTCCTATGAACCCGTAATAGCTTTCCTAAACCGGGCAGCCGTTTCTTTAGGCTTACCGTTAGAAGGAAACAAAAACACACTTTTCACATTCGGATTATTCGCCAGCTCTGGCAGTCGCCCAAATTGATTATCTGAAATGGCAATTCCCTGGGACTGCTCCACATACCCCATCTCTTCAGCAAAGTTAGCGTCGTTATACACCTGAATAAAGGCGCGATCCACGCCCCAGTTGGCCCAGTCAGCGTCGAAATATCGCTTACCCCAGTAAGGATTGTGGTGACACACATCAAAGCTCACCTTAAGATTAGCCCCCTTGGCAGCCGCTCGTAAATCCCGCATAAACTGAGTCAGCTGACGGGTTCGATCCACGCCCCCTGGCAGCTCCTCGTGATACCCCACATAGTCATCCCACTGCACCGCATCCACTGTTGGATACTTCCGCACGAACTCGGCCTGAATCTCTCGAAAATACTTGGCGACTTCAGCATTCTCCACATCTAGCAAGTAGTGATCAATCCCTGGATAAGTTTTATCCACCCCAGGCACAAACCACTGACGCTGGGTCGCCACATCAAAAATAGGACTGTTCTCATCGAGCTTAATGCCCTTTTCAAAATAGGCATGCACCTGCATATCTTGTTTGTGGGCCTCATCAATTAGCCAATTCAGCCAGTCATCTTGAAACTGGTTAGGGCAGCTCGAATAGCCCAGGGTTTGCTTCATTACCTCGCTTTTGTACATGGTGCAGCCATTTCCCCACACCCCATGAATAATCGTATTAATACCTTGTTCTTTGTAATAGCGCACCCGCTCACGAATCATCTGCTCACTCGCTCGATTCGTCGCCATATACCGACTCATATAAATGCCCCTCATCTGCTTCGCCTTCCAAGCAGCGGATAAAGCAGGGGCCGCCACAGAGGTTTTTGGTCCTTCCGGTCGAGGCACACTCGCTGAAGGTGGCGTATTTACTGGCGAAGCACTTACTGGCGAAGCAACTGGAGAGGCACTAAGCTGCGGGGCAGGCGGAACCGACGCCTGCATAGGTGGTGTTGCTGACTGCAACGGTGGTGTAATGGTCAGAGGCTTACTCTCGACCACAGGATTTTGCTCTACTGACCGATCATCGTTAGCAGTAGCCTGCAAAGGCTCTGTGGCTCTTTCTGTGGCCATTTCCTTGTACACACCCACAAAATCCCCTGCGCGGGCCGTTTCAATATTAATGCGACCTAAGCGAGGCACACTCCAAACGCCTGCTCCAATCAGAAGCAACAGAACAGATAAGGAAATGCATCCGCAACCAGAGGTCTTCTTTTGGGTGGCCATGGTGAAAATCAGTATGTCGTGTCAGGTCGTTGTGAAAAGCGGCATTAAAAAAGCGCCATTAAGCGGCTACCCGATAAATCGGACATAGCATCAAAAGATTCACACGCTAACGCATCCATTCCTGATATCGGTCATGGCAAAGGGGTGACGTCACAGCACAGTAAAATATCAACTGTGGTTTATTCTTCCCAAGATGACGTCAGACTCTTTGATCCCCGAGCAGACAACGCCCCCCTCAGAGCCAGACCCATCTACCCCGAATAACCCAGAAAAGCCCACTGACACCCATCCTTCACCACCGTCACAAGAAGGCTCCTTGCTACTAGGCGCAACGCTGATCACCGCAGGCTTTTTAGCCAATACGATTCAAGGTGCCTTAGGCAAAGTCGCCCAGTCTAGCATTGGTCCAGGGCAGTTTTTATGGCTATTACTGCTATTGGCCTTAGGCGTACTCATCCCGATAGAACTCAGTCAAAAAGGGCAAAACCTACGGGCTGGCTTTACCTCAAAAATCCTGCCCTTTTACCTGCTGCGAGCCACCTTCGGACTTTGCGGATTTTATTTATTCATTTGGGCCGCCGGGCTCGGTAGCTTAGTCAACGCCAATGTATTACTCAATACAACACCGGTTTTCATTCCCCTTATTGGCGTGATCGTGCTCGGCCAAAAAATTTCTCTAAACCTATGGGGCGCGATCGCCCTCGGTTTCATCGGTCTTCTCCTCGTCGTCCAACCCAACGCCGATTTACTCCGTAACCCAGCGAATCTCATTGGGCTCGGCGCAGGCCTCAGCGCCGCCATCGAATTCCTCACCGTCCGCTGGCTAAATCAAACCCAATCCCCACCCCAATCCCCACTGGGCCTAACCCTTTATTACCTGCTCATCGGCTCCGTTGTCATGGCTCCTATTGCACTTTGGCAATGGCAACCCCTCACCGGAGGTACCATCGACTTTGTTATCGGAGCCGCCGCTGCATTTCTCTCTTTCCAACTGCTCTTAGTCCAAGCCTATCGCTACGCAGAACCCCATCAAATCGGTGTATTCCAGTACAGCAGCGTCATTTTCTCCGCACTCCTCGGCTGGTTCTTCTTTAATGAGCTGCCCAATGGACTTTCCCTACTCGGAATGGTGCTCATTACTCTCGGTGGAGCTACAGCTATTTATTTAGAACAATCTCCTCAGACCAAAGAAGACTCTGTAACGCTGCTCTGAGCATTGGGGTAAACACGCCTTGGTCATCACACAGCATACAAAAGGATCTGTAAATTTCCATTTCTGGCAAAGGCAGGGGCCATTTTTTAAAGCAGAGTATTCCTATGGAAATAAACCGACAGGGATTAAATCGGTGCCATGTCAGCCTTAAAAAGGCAATGAAATTGGCAGTGCAAGGGAATGATCGAGTAAGGGAAGTTACCTATGCTAAGTCGTGTTGAATCACACAAGCATACTTCTTGAGCCATGAAACCAACTAAAACATTGACAGGCATTCTTTCGGCTAGCTTGGTATTGGTCTGTACCACATCACCCGCTTCAGCTAATCCATTCAGCGGCATTTTAAATACCATCAATGAAGTCAATAGAACCATTCGGTCTACTGATAATGCCATCAATCAAACAACTAATAACCTAGAGGGCTTAACAAACACTTTAGGTATAAGCTTCGGCTCATCAGACAACGGTACGCTCAGCGAAACGGAATCCACTGACCAAGTTTTACAGATTTATAAAACCTGGTATAACGGTCTCTCGTCTGTGGATCAAGAAACCGTATCCTGGTTAGTTATGGAGCATGCCCGCAATCAAGCCGTTACATTTGATACGGTTGCAGGCAGCGAATGGTTTCAACAAAAGCCCATCGCAGAACAATCTCAAGTATCTGCAACATTCTTCAAATTGCAAGAAATCATAAATGCTTCTGCCGAAGATAGAAATCGCTTCCTCGGGTTTGCATTCTGTGTCAATGGTGGCGGCGAGACTTGCACGCTTTAACTAAATATCTGAGGTAAGCCACTGGTTTGACCAGTGTGACTCGACGAGCTTTG
>JBCDAG010000357.1:0-7407 GCA_039186165.1 Cyanobacteria bacterium P01_F01_bin.53 | reverse complement strand
GACGATTTCAAGGAGGCCATTGAAACCTGTATTGAACAAGCCAACACGATACACAAAGCATCGCTAGAGACTTTATTGACCTTGAATTTCCAATCCTTCAGAAAAGTCCAGATATCAGGCATCTAGAGTATACTTCGACACAGATTTTAATACCAAAAAACACGCAAAGTCTCTCCCAGAGTACTTGGAACTCTTTTCTGAAGGGCAGGGAAAACTCTGTGGAGAAGGCAGCACCACCTATCTCTATTCACGAGCGGCTGCTCAAAACATTTATGACTTTGATCCGGATGCCAAAATCATCATCATGCTCCGCAACCCGATTACAGTGATGCACTCTTTCCACTCACAGCTGTTGTTCAACGGCTCGAGTGAAATTGTTCAAGACTTTGCAACAGCATTAGCCTTAGAACCTAAACGTAAATTGGGTGATAGTATTCCCGAAAGATGCAAAACGCCTGAATTGCTGCTGTATAAGGAAGGGGTCAAGTTTTCTGAGCAGGTTAAAAGATATTTTGACGTGTTTGGCACTGAGCAGGTCAAGGTTATTTTGTTCGATGACTTTAAAAAAGAACCCGCTAAGATATATCGCGAAGTTCTTGAATTTATTGGTGCTGACCCTGCATTCGAAACCAGTTTTACCACCATAAACAGCAATAAAAAAGCGCGTAGTCCTTTTTTGCAAACGCTGTTAAAGTATCCGCCAGCCAAAGTGTTGCAGGCAGGGAAGTATTTTTTGCCCATTCCCCAGGCATGGAGGCGTGCACTCCTAGAGAAAACAAAGGCCAGCCTTAAAAAAATGAACACCCAGAAAGTTGCTCGTCCGCCGATGGATGCTCAGCTACGGCAGCAACTGATTGCAGAGTTCACACCGGAAATGCAGGCGCTTGGAGCCCTGATTGGTCGAGACTTGAGTACTTGGTATCAGGACGCTAAGGCCTAACGTCCCCAGTCCACACCTATGCCCATTGAAACTGGCATAGGTGTGGACTGGGCATAACGTAGTAGCTGCCTCGTGCCAGGTCAATCGTGTCAGGCCAATCGTGTCAGGTCAATGGAATTAAAATGTCTAGCGTGGTTCCGCCACCGGGTCGGCTGAGTAATTTGAAGGTGCCTAGGCAGCGGTCAGTGCGTTCGCGAATACCGATGAGACCAAAGCCACTGTCCTTGAGGAGGGAAGTGGTGTTAAAGCCGATGCCGTTATCAACGATCAGAAGCTGAACCCGGTTATTAGGAGATAGGGCACTAAAAATAAGGGTTAGATCTAGCCGAGTGGCCTGGGCGTGGCGGAGGACGTTGGTGATGGCTTCTTGGGCAATTCGCAGTAGGTTGAGTTGAATATTATCGGGTAGCGGAAAAGGCTCGCCCTTCAGACTAAAGTGCGTGACTAATCCTGTGTCGTAGGTGGTTTGGTTGAGTGTTTTGAGAAGAGCCTCCGGTAGTGCGTCGGTTTCAAGGGCTTCAGAGCGCAGGGCACGGACTGAGCGGCGGGCTTCAGAAAGGCCTTTACGGGCAAGGTCTCTGGCTCTGAGGATATGGGTTTGAACCTCTTCGAGGTTGGAGACTGGGTTGTTCGCGTCCTTGTGGAGCTGGGCGGTGAGGCTACGGGCAGCCTCAAGCTGGAGGGAAACGCCGGTGAAGGACTGGGCCAGGGTGTCATGAATTTCACGGGCCAGGCGGTTGCGCTCGTCGGTGAGGGCCGCGGTGAGCGCAACCGATTGATTTTGCTGGGCTAGTCGGGTGAGCTGAATGGCGACAATGGCTTGATTGGTCAGCGCCTGCATAAATTCAAGCTGTTCATCGGTGAGGACCGCCTGCTGATAAAAGAAAAATCCAATGTAGCCAATGGGCTGCTCACCCGCTTTCATGGGGATATAGGTAATGGCTTTGTGGCCTTGTTGCTGATGCCACTCAAGGGTTTGTGGCCACCAAATCTTGTCATCGGGCAGGCTTTTGTCATCGGGCGGGCGTTCGCTGTCGGGCAGGTTGTCGTCATCAGTAAGAGGACACTCACCACTGATAATGGCGTTCCATCCAGCGGTGATATTAGCGGGAATGGGCAGGCGGAACAGGTTGGGCTCGTTCGGCGCATTGCCGATGTAAATACGCCCCGATTGAACAGCGACCCGTTGGGTGAGGGTATCGGTGGGCTCGTCATATAAAAAGAGGTGCACCTTGCAAGCCTCTACTTGCTGGGCCATTTCAGCAAGAATAGTGCCCAAAAATTGGTCTAACTCAGGACTAGACGCAAGTGTGGTGAGGGTTTTGCCGATGGCTTCATTGGTTTTGGCTAGCTCAGCAGCGCGATCGCGTGCCGCCTGTTCACGTTCTTCTAAAATGGCTTTTTCAGCCTGTTCTCGGGCATGGAGAATCTGGTCTCGCTGAATGGCATTGCCAAAACAGCTAGCAATGGTTTGAAATACCGCAATTTCTGTTTCACTCAACTGCGTTTTGGTACGGCAATGGTCAATCCCAATCACACCCCAAAACTGACCGCTAACAAAAATAGGAACAGAGTATGAGGTTTGGATGCCAAGAGATTTTAGGCCGTCGCGCAAATCGTCAGGAAAGATGGTGGAATCTTCAATATCGCCCCCAACCCAATGCCCACCCTCTAAGCGCCCATTGAGTTTATCGCCTAAAATTTCAGCGGGAATTTCTTGAATGTCTGACCCCTCAGTTTGGCTAGGTTGCCCGTCAGATGCCCACTCGGCAAACATGCGGTAGATCTTTTTCCCGTCTTTTTCGCAGGCGTTCATAATACCCACACGATCGGCATTAATGCCCTCACCCAAAATCTGCATGGTAGGGGCGATCGCACCTTCTAAGTCATCGGCCAACAACAGCTTATTAGCCGCCGCGGCGGTAATATCGAGCCAGCGTTCTCGCAAAGAGAGCACTTCGTTACTCTTTTGTAATTGGGCCGCTCGGCTTTGGGCAGATTGTTCTCGCTCGATTAAAATGTTGTGCTCGGCAGCTTCTCGGGCTCTGCGAATGCGATCGCGCTGAATGGCACTACCAATACAAGAGGCCGCCGTTTTAAAAACAGAAATTTCCGCCTCGCTCAGGCGTCGTTTTTCACGGCAGTGATCGACACTTACCGAGCCCCATGTCTGCCCATTGAGGACAATCGGTACGATATAGGTGGATTTTACCCCCATGGAGAGTTGTTCACTCTTAAAAGGCTCGTGAAAATCATCAATGGTACCCCCCACCCAATCGCCCGCAAGCAAGCGAGGGAACCAATCTTCTAAGCCTTCATTTGAAATCTCCTTACGCGCCTTGCCCATTAGGGGCTTGGCAAAAGGAGAGGTCCATTCATGCAAAACGCGACCAACCCCCAGGGTCCGTCCAGCCAGATCCTTCAATAGTCGCACCACCACCGTCCGATCCACATCTGTCCCTTCGCCCAAAATGCGCAGGGCATTGTTAATGGCACTTTCTACAGTATCGGCTGAGAGCAGTTCACCCGCCGCTGCTGCCGTGGCATTGAGCCAACGCTCTCGTAAAGAGAGAATTTGGTTACTGGCTTGCAGCTGGGCCGCACGGGCCTGGGCCGCTTGCTCACGTTCTTGTTCTAACAGGGCGGTGCGCTCTGCCTGCTGCCGTCGCTGTAGCATTTGCTCCCGGTGAATGGCGCTGCCCACACAGGTTGCCGCCGTATTGAACACAGCCAGCTCCGCCGGGGCCAGCTGACGGGCCTCGCGGCAATAGTCCATATACATCAGCCCCCAAAAAACGGGCATGACCTCCGTACTAATAAAAATTGGCACGGCATAGGTTGAGAGGGTGTTGAGGGTCTGCATTTTGCTGCGGAAAGGCTCAGCCAAATTGGCTACTAATCCGCCCACCGACTCACCCGCCATCAGTCGTTTAGTCCAATCTGAAAAATCACTTGCGGGCAAGACATCTAGTGCATTTTCAGCCGCATTTTCAGCCGTGGTCTGTATCGAATCGGACGCATGCCAATCATACAAAGCGCAAAACTTGCCCAGTTTGTCTTTTTCTGGAGAGTCTGTCTCTGGAGGGTCTTTTTCTGGAGAGTCTTTTTCCGGACAGTAGCGCATGATTCCCAGGCGATCGCTCCCCAGGTTTTCACCAATGGTTTTGAGCGCCGCCGTCACACTCACTTCGGGCGGCAGCGCTGAGAGCAGTTCATTAGCTGCAACAGCAGTGGTTTCTAACCAGCGATCGCGCGATCTTAAAACCTTATTAGCCGCCTCTAATTCCGCCGCGCGGGCGGTGCGTTCCTGGGCAATCAGGGCATCGCGTTCAGCCACTTCGCGAGCCTTTCGCGCTAAATCACGCTCAATCGCGTTCCCTAGGGCGGTGGCGGCGGTCTCTAAAACGGCAATTTCTGCATCACTCCAAATGCGCTCCTCAAAACAATCGTCTATCCCCAAGAGTCCCCACCACTGACCCGAGACAGAAACCGGTACACTCAGCAGTGATCGCGCTTTCCCCTTCGCCCGTTCTTCCGGGCCAATGCCATCTAGCTCACGGGCAAAAAACTGCATGGCCTGCCCTGCTCTCAGGGGCGCGGTGAGGTGATCGGGAAAGTTATTAACGGGTACCGGGAATCGTCCACCGACTTCTATTTTGCTAGGAATATTAGGGGCATCCCACTCCAGCATGAGATTAAAAATAAAATCACCCGTTTGATTATCTTGGGTGTTGTTTAAGATGTAGGCACGGCATTGGTTCGTCCCCTCACCCAAAATTTTGAGCATGGTGGGCAGGGCTTCGGAGAGCTCTTCGGTGGCCACCAAACACTGTGCAGCGGCATTCACACAATTGAGCAAAGCATCGCGCGCCCGCAGTTGTTGATTGTAGGTTTCTAGCTCAGTTGCGCGGGCACGGGCCGTGGATTCTCTTTCTTTTCGCGTGCGATCTCGCTCAATGGCACTACCGACACAGGCGGCGGCGGTTTCCAACACCGCAATTTCAGCCTCACTCCAAATGCGCTCAGTGGTGCAATCATCAAATCCCATGATCCCCCACCATTGCCCTGCCACCGAAATCGGCACCGCCACCAATGACTTGGCAAATCTGGCCTGATTAATGATTAGGGCTATCCCCGTCACATTTCGCGTTAGCAGTTGAATGGGCTTTCCCGTTGAGATTTTCTCAACAATGGGGGCGGGAAAGGCCTTCATCGGAATCGGCACATTTTTCCCCAAAATAGAAGAGTTTGGCAAGCCGGGGCCATTCCATTCGTAGGGAATGCTCCAAAAAACATCATCAGACCCTTCCTTATACACATTCTCCAGCACATAGATTCGCTCCTGCTGGGTTCTCTCTCCTAAAATCCGCAGTGCCTCGGGGATGGCCCGTGTCAAGTCGTCCTGGGCTACCAAACACTGTGCCGCTGCGTTAACACCATTGAGTAGGGCATCTCGCTGGCGCAGTTCTCGGTTATAGGTGGCTAAGGCGACTAGGCTTTCTTGTTGGTCTCGATCTTGTTGCTTCAGATCCTGCTGTTTTAGATTCTGCTGTTCTGGGGCCTGTAATTCTGAAGGCTGTAGCTCTGGAGACTGCTGAGCGGGCGCTGCCGTAACGTGTGCCGTTTCAGGGACGCCACTTTGAACTTCATCGTTTGCAGCTGCGCCACTTTGAGTTACACCGTTTTCAGCCACACCACTTTCACACCACACATCATCAGTCGTTACCTTCAAGCTTATCGTTTAGTCCTGATAGGCGATCACATTTTTAATGAATTCCTCGCATCTTCCTGATTTCTTTGCCAGATTATCAGGCCATACTCATATTTATGACTCAATTTACGGGTGGCGCATCAATACCTATCGGGCAACCTATCCGATCGGTAGGGAAACTTGCTTAACCAACAACTAGGTAAATCTCTCGTATCATCGACAGTTGCATTTTGACAATCAAACTTCCAAAATCGGAAAGATAACGCTAAAGTTTTATTTCCTACCCCTTATGTCCTTCGGAGTATTCTTATAACCAAAATGTCATTTGCAGATGCCATGCCTACGCTCAACGAGGGTGACCACACCATAGGTTCCCTATCCGCTACCTTACTGCTAATGACCTACGGCAACTATCCCTGTGGCCAAACGGGCAAGGCACACCACGCCATCAAAAACCTGCGCAAGTCCTTTGGCAACCAATTTTGTTTCATTTTTCGCCATTTCCCCACGCTGTACAACTATCCCCAATCCCAAATAACGGCTGAAACTGCGGAAGCTGCCGGTAGCCAAGGCAAATTTTGGGAGATGCACGACAAACTCTTTGATAACCAACAAGCCCTAGACGATGCTTCTCTTGTAGAGTATGCCGACGAACTAGGACTCGATATTCCCCAGTTTTTACAAGAGCTTGCCGATCACGTGCATGCCCCCCGCATCCAAAACGATGTGGACAGTGGCATGCAATATGGGGTTACCAGCACCCCTACTTTTTTCATTGGGATTCGCCATGAGGGCACCGAAAACTTAGAAAGCGTCATTCAGCAAATTTTGGACATTACAGCAACCACTTCAACGAAGTCGTGACGGCTAATATCGTCACGGCAAAATCATGACGGCCAAATCGTGATTACGATAACTATGCTATGTGTCTGACTATGCTATGTGTCTTCTCATAAACAATTAACCTAAAACCTGAGCCAGTTGATAACCTTATGGAGGCAGAACTCTTTACATAGCTCAATTACATAGCTCAAGGTCGGTTAACAGAGAGGATCGAAACATGTGCCTAAAAGCCACGTCCCTAAAGCTCACACCGCTTAAACCTATGTCTCTAAAATTTACAAATCCCGCATTCGTAGGGTCCTCTCTGGTCCCTGCGCTTGCCCTTGCGTTTATGCCCCTAACCACCCTTAGTCAGCCGGTTTTGGCGCAAACCTGTGAGCGGTTAGATGTTGTTGGCGGAGAGGGGACTGAAATTACGAAAACAGTTTCTCCCCCTGACTTGTTATTTTTTAACAACAATTGGAATACCGATTTTGCGATGAATTCTGGCAGGTCCTATTCATACTTTGTGGTTGATTTTATCTCTGAAAGTGGCACCACCTACAATATTGATGTCTTTTTAAAATATCCAGATGACAGTGTGGATAGGTCCTACAGCGTTAAAGAAAGAACTGTTACAGAAGGAGAGCCGATTGCAATTCGCGCAGAGGCTCGCAGCAGCAGCGATCCTTATCAGGTGAATCTCCGGGTCGGTGGGCTGAACTCGGGAGGTAACACCTATACCGCTTCAGTTTCAGGCTGCCGCTGATGGCCACGCTGAATCGCCACCTCGCATAGTCAGACACCTCCGGCAAAGCCGGTGGCTTGATGAGTGTGACCGCCTCAAAGGCGGATGCCCTACCGAAAGTCTCTGACTAGGAATCATAAAGTGACTGCGCTGCCTAGAATCGGCCGCTTCTATCACTCGTATCTT
>JBCDAG010000356.1:0-7422 GCA_039186165.1 Cyanobacteria bacterium P01_F01_bin.53 | reverse complement strand
TCGTTTTATCGAAAAGCACGCCCGCTCTACGTCTGCCTAAATTACTCGCGTCTAAGATTAAGCCACCTGACAAGAGGCTGGAGCCGCCTTTGGTTGTTTAGGGAGAACCAAATCTTTCAACAGAAACTTCGCACTGTTCAGTCCAAGAATGATGAACTGTGGAAAAAAGGTTGGCGATTACGAATACTAAACACCTACGTCATCCACGGTCAGATTCGGTATACCGCTGTTTGGGTGGAGAGTACCCGTGACGAAATTCAAGTCTATGGCTGGAAAGAGAAAGACTTTCTCTCTAGGAATGATGAACTATGGGAAAAAGGTTGGCGCATTAGCATTTTGCAAATCTATGTTGTTAACGGTCAAGTCCTATACAACGCAATTTGGCGTCATAGCGAACGTAGTGAGAGACACGTGTATAACTGGAAGTATAAAGACTTCCGCCGTAAACATAATGAATTAAGACGAGAAGGTTGGCGGCTACATCTGCTACAGCCGTATCGCATAGGGACTGAACTTCGCTGTGCCGCCGTGTGGATGTACCTCCCCAACCGCAACGAACGCTTTATCCTCAACAGGAAATACGCTGGATATAGGGTTTACCACGACAGGCTATTTGCTGACGGCTGGCGCTTGCACAGGCTGACTGTACTTTAAAATCTAGCATCATCATCCAAAGGCCAGCCCTGTTAAAGGCTGGCCTTTGACATTTCAATATTCTCGTTTTCTTTGCGTATGCATCCGACGCTAGCTGTCAATTTCCACGTGTGCGATCGCGCCAGCTTACCAGCCAGATAAAACAGCTGATAAACAGATCAAAAGTTTAGGGGACCCCACATTCTGTGGCTACCCTAATCTATCCCATACTCCTTTCTATATAAGGCTTAGAGTCATTTTCAGCACTCCTATTGCTTTGTGCCACTACCCCAAACAGATGCTCGGGATGTCACCTAAGCAAGCCCGCTTCGGGCAAAGGAGCCAAGCTCATGACATCCTTACCTTCTTCCACTCGTTCTCGCCGCCAATGCAAAAATGATTGGCTCAGCTTTTATCTATTAATGAGCCCCTTTATTGCCCTCACAAGCACCAGCCTCTCCGGTGTGTTACTCTTCCACAGCCTGCGCATCCATTCATCCATCACCCCCACCCCGACTTCTCCAAACCTAGAATCCACAACGCCTACACCCACAGATCTTCACTTACAACACCCACCAGCCCCCCTAGAGCCCGTCCTCCAGAGCGATCGCCCCGGCATTAAGCTAACCACCACTGAGTTTTACCAGCTGATTACCCTAAGCATTCTAGAAGCCCCCACCTTAAAAGGTCGCCTTGATGTCATTCAATCTGTATTCAATCGGCTAAACACCCCTCAAGTAGATCTTGGCAACTATGGCACCAACATCACCGAAGTCGTCTTTGCCGAGGGACAGTATGAGCCTTACTTTCATCTCTCCCCAAACGCTATCGTTGATTTCGACAGCGCCGTCACGCTACTCGCACGCCATGGCTACACCCATCGCCAAGCCAAAACCGCACTAGCAGAAGTAACCACTGCCTTGCAAGACCCTCAGCAAGTTACTAACGCTCGCAACCATGTAGGTGGAAGAACCGCATTCAAAGGCATAAGCCAATATCCACATCGCGTTCCCTCAGAAGATCCCCTACGTGCCAAAGGGGAAAACTTCTTTCATATTGATGCCAACCAAACTTACGAACAACTGACTGAATTGGCAAAGCTGGGGCCTGAAACTGTTGAGCTTGCAGAGTCGACTTCAAGCTGTCTCATGCCTGACCATATCCGTATCTCTCCTGCCCGTTTCCTACACCGAGGACGGATAAAAGAAACCTGTGAGTTTTATACGCGTACCGGTGCATGAAAGGGGCGCTATGCTAGCATGAGCCCATGATTGATTGGTCTACATGCGAAGCAGTTGAACAAGACCCCAAGCGCGTCAGTGGTGCCTGGGTTTTTCGGGGTACCCGTGTCCCAGCATCCGCCCTGTTCGAAAACTTGGAAGATGGCATCGGTATTGCTCAGTTCATAGAGTGGTTCCCAGGTGTGACCGCTGAGCAAGTTAAACAAGTTCTAGTACATGTTGCCCAAAGCACCCGATTAACCGCGTAGATGCGTATTCTTTTTGATCAAGGCGTTCCCGTTCCTCTGCGGTCATACCTATCGCCTCACGATATCGACACTGCTTACGAGAAAGGCTGGTCAGAACTTCGAAATGGCGACCTTCTCAATGCAGCTGAAGCGGATGCATATGAGGTTTTTCTCACCACAGATCAAAACTTACAGTACGAACAGAACTTGAGCGCTCGATCAATATCTGTCGTGATCCTCAGTACAACAAGTTGGCCTCGAATAAAGTTGACAACATCGGCTGTGCTATCAACGATAGAATCAGCCCGCTCTGGCCAGTTCACAGTAGTGGAAATTCCACGCAGATAGTTGCTGAAAGTTGTCACAGCGCCAGTTGTTTTAACGCGATGTAAAGACGCAAAAACGGGTAAACATAATCACTTTTTCCTCAGCAATTAGGGCTTTGCAGCGCTTCTCTTTTCTGTACCCAATGGTTTGCGCTGTCTCCTTGGGCTTTGCAGCAATACCCGCTAGCAACTGCACGGCTATTTTTTAAGCACTTTCAGGTAAAGTGACTTCTGCCCATGTAAGCCCAACCTGTCGCGCCAGCACCTTAGCGCCCTCAACATCTCCCTGCGCCACCTTAAACCGCGCCAACCCCAGCGCAGATTCTCGCCGCTCTTGTTCAGAACGCTCAAACGGACTGCGCCCCCCGGCCTGTTCATGGTCTACCGGCACATCCACTGACTCTGCTGCTCGCATCTTCAATGCCTGGGCCTCATCACACCGCAGCGTCAGATTACCCCAGTCGCCATTGCGCAGCATGTTGTTGATAAATGTCTTGGCATCACCGACCCCATCAGGCTGCTGACACTTCCGCTTGCGATTCCGACAAGCTTGAATCAGGTGTTCATCAAAGTCATTAAGCCCCGGCCCAACCCACCAGTGCCCCAGCCCATGGGCCACCATATCAAGCCGCTTGTGACCAGGTGCAATATCCCGCAGCTTTGTTTTCGCCAGCCCCGGATTCGTTGCCCACAGCTCAGAAAAATCAATCTCATCTGGCGGCTGCTGATACACCACCATCCCAAAATGAAGAATGTCTTCTTTTGTTTCTTCTTTCGTTTCCTTTGACGGTTCTCTAGAAGGTTCTTTACGGTTAGGGTGCAGCCCGTTGCACCCCTCCTGCACGGCTACTGCACCCCTCTCGCACGGGAACTGCACCCCATCTGCACCGCTATTGCACCCCTCTTGCACGGCTACTGCACCCCTACTGGCCGTATTTTCTGGGGGTGCAGAGTTTGCACCCCTCCTTTTCCCGCCCTTCTTGCCTCCCTTTTTCCCGCCTTTTTTTGGAGCCACAAACTTATCAAAAGAGGGCTTCACTTTTGCTGCCCCCCACTCGAACCGATATTCATTGGGGGTATTGTGCGTAGCAGGCACCGAAATCACCAACACACCTAGCTGCCGTAGCTGGGCCATAATGTTTTGTACAGAGCGCACCGAATAGCCTGTTTTCCAGGCAATGCGATTAATCGAAGGTCGAATCCCGGTACCATCTTCATGGGCATGGTCTGCGAGGGCCAACATAATCGCCTGATGCGGGTGAGAAAAATCATGCTCCCACACCTGTAATATCTGTCGGATACTCATGACTCACCTCGTTTAGGCACTCTGCTGGGAAACATTGCCTGCAAGTACACTTCACTCACCGCCTGGTCGTGCACCCCATTCTGGAGCAAAAACAACGACAGGGCGCTGCAAATAATCCGCTCCTGAGTCCACCCAGGCCGTTCCAATAGGAACGATTGCAAGTGCTGGGTAATTTCATCCGGCAAGTTATCTACCATCAAAATCCTCATAAACAAGTCCTCCAAAAAAGAACAAACAAACAAACGGAAAAGAACAAAAAGTAAGCATCCCCCACTGTCAGCTCCTCCACATGGATGAGCCGAACAGATGAACTTAGACGAACGCCTCCATCAGCACGGGCCTGCCACACTCCACTGGTCTGCCGTACTCCGTATTGAAGTCGTTCTGTTGTTAAGCCTTCTTTTCTGTCAACAAACACTGCGCTCTACAGAGGGCAGTCGCTAGAGTCGCTTCCCCTAGGAACTGCCGTCTTGGGCTTCACTCCCGCTTGAAAAAAGCCACTCCCCACGCCCCCACTTCGCCAATCGGCTCCCCCGCCGCCGTCAGTGGACTGGGATGACACACCCCTAAATTGCGCACCTCGCGGGGGTCAATCCTTGCATCGACTGGGCTGGCAACCGCCGTTTCACCAAAGGTGCCATCCTTGCACTGAATGCGAGCTGCAAATTTTGTAACCGTCCCAGGAAATTAAAGAAAAATTAGGGAATGAGTGCCTTCTGAGCCGCTAGTTTGAGAGCATGTCAGAGCTGATAGAGATAGCAGGAATCGAGGTGCCCAGAGGGGACTGGGAAGCGACCCCTTCCAGTATCCAAAGTGTGCTGTTGAGCATCAGTGCCCGCTTGAGTGAGCTAGAAGAAAAGCTGAATCAAAATTCCCAGAATTCGTCAAAGCCGCCCTCAACGGACGAATTGAAGCCATCGGTTGAAATAAAAAGGTCACGAAAGAAACGGCAGTCCGGTCGCGGTGAGTCGTCCTCTCGTCAGGTTCGTCGGCTAGAGCCGATTGCAGCGTGCGACTGGGTCCATGAGATAAAACTGTAGTGACCCCCAAATTTAGGACAGTACCGAGAGAGAGTACGCTAAAGTCCATAGGGGGCAGGCATCATGGCAAACAAGCAAAGAAATTACAGCAGCGAATTTAAGGCCAAAGTCGTGTTGGAGGTGATCAGTGGCAAACGCAGTGTGAGCGAGGCCAGTCGGGCTCATAAGGTACATTCATCGGTGATCAACCGCTGGCGTAACGAATTTCTCAAACAGGCCCATCTAGCGTTTGGTGGGAAGGGTATCGGCGAGGATTCAGCAGAGCGAATAGCAGATTTGGAGCGTATGATAGGGCGCTTAACGATGGAGCTAGCAGTAGCAAAAAAAGCTTCGGAGCTGTGGAGTCTGAACGGAAGCGAATGATTATCGAGCAACTGAAAGACGAGTATCCAATACAGGTGATATGTGATGTGATTGGCTACAGTCGAAGTTGCTACTACTATCAGCCACGAGCGGAAAAAGAGCTTGAAGAGGAGGCATTGAAAAAAGCGATCGCAGATGTGGCAGGTCGTTATCCGACCTACGGCTACAGACGTATCACGAAGCAATTACAGCGAGAAGGCTGGACTGTTAACCATAAGCGAGTGAGCCGACTGATGCGAGAGCTGGGGCTACTGGCGAAAAGAAAGATTAGGAGGAAGCGAACAACAAACAGTGTTCATGGTTATAAGCGGTATCCAAACTTGGTCAAAGGGTTGTTAGTAGAATGGCCAGAGCAGGTATGGGTTGGCGATATCACGTACATTCGACTGAGAGAGGAGTTTGTTTATTTAGCGGTGCTGATGGATGTGTTTACGCGCAGTATACGAGGCTGGCATTTGGATAGAACAATGGAAAAGAGCTTGACCATAACAGCGTTAGAGAAAGGCCTAAAACATCATGTTCCAGATATTCACCATTCAGATCAAGGGGTGCAATATGCGGCGAATGATTATGTCCAATTGTTGGAGGGAAACGGGATAGCGATTAGTATGGCTGGCGTAGGTAAAGCCTATGAGAATGGCTATGCTGAGCGATTGATAAGAACAATCAAAGAAGAGGAAGTTGACTTATCGGAGTATCGCAACTTTAATGAAGTGTATGAAAGAATAGAAGAGTTTTTAGAAGAGGTTTACATGAAGAAAAGAATCCACTCTTCTTTGAGCTATTTGACACCCAGTGAATTTGAAGCGAAGTGGAGGGAGAAGGAGTAATTGTCTAAAGGTGATACAGGTAAGTCTAGTCTTTCTTTTACCTGATTTTACTGTCCAAATTTAGGGGTTCACTTCAAACCTTCGGTTTGCCAGAATTGTGGAGCGCCCTTAGCGGGAGAGGATGCTCGCCCCCATCGTCATCAAGAAATAGAACTGCCCGCGATAGCGCCGTTGTTAACAGAGTATCGGTTGCATCAACTGAGCTGTTCGAAATGCGGTCAAAAAACGCGAGCATCTTTGCCAATTGGGGGGTGTGCATCGGGTTATGGAGAGCGCTTGAGTGCGATGGTAGCGATGTTGAGTGGCCCGTATCGGCAAAGTTATCGACAGGTGAGTGGGTTGATGTCAGAGCTGTTTGGGGTACCTCTGTCGCGCGGTTGTATCGGTCGCATCCGGGCAGAAATCAGCGAGGCAGTCAGTGAGCCAGTGTTGTCCGCTCAGGCCTATGTCCAGTCCCAACCTGTATTGCACAGCGACGAAACGGGTTTTGTGCAAGGGAACCGAGATGGGGGCAATCCGCACCGTAAAAAAGGGTGGTTGTGGGTACTGACCACCCCCTTGGTGAGCTTTTTTTCAGTGGCGTTAAGTCATTCACAGGAGACGGCTAAGGCCCTGATTGGAGACGCTTACGGTGGCATCGTGATATCTGACCGGTGTAGTGCCTATACCTGGATTGAGCTGTCCCATTGGCAAGTTTGTTGGGCGCACCTAAAGCGAGATTTTACGGCCATTGCGGAACGGACAGGCGCCTCCAAAACGATTGGTGAGGCGCTACTGCGTCGGCAACGCCGTCTATTTCGATGGTGGCATCGGGTGAGAGAGGGTACCCAGTCTCGTGAACAATTTATTCAACAGGTCGAATATCTCAGGCGAGGCTTCAAGGCAGTGCTTGAACAATCGGCAGCGCTGTCGTTCCAAGCGGACGACAAGACACCGCTGGCTAAAACTGTGAGAACTTGTCGGCGATTGCTGAAAATAGAACCGGCACTCTGGAATTTTGTTTATCTCAGCGGTGTTGAACCAACCAACAATGCGGCTGAAAGAGCCTTGCGGCCAGCCGTGATTTGGCGACGAACCAGCTTTGGCTCACAATCTCAGAGGGGTAGTCTCTTCGTCGCTCGCATGCTCACAGTCACTGCTTCGCTCAGAGCCCAAGGGCGAAACACGCTCGATTTCCTCTCTGAAGCTTGTTTAGCGGCTAGGACAGGAGCAGTACCGCCTTCGTTACTACCCCATGATTCCTCTGTAGACCCAACACCCACTGACGAGGGCAGCTCTCCACGGGCTACTTGATGAGCCCCGTCTGGGACGGTTACTTTTTTTTGAGCACCTGACGGACCTTGCTCTGGCTCACCGATTGCAGCAGTTGACTTTGCTGGCGAGCCACCTCGGTTAACAACTCAAGGCTCCAGCAGCCATAGCCTATCGGTGGGTCACTACAGGCTATGGCGACCAG
>JBCDAG010000355.1:0-7454 GCA_039186165.1 Cyanobacteria bacterium P01_F01_bin.53 | reverse complement strand
GAAGATAGTGGTGCGATCGGCATTCACGACCTGACCTAGTTTGAACGTGATGGATCGCAGCGTTAGATCCAGAACTTCATCAAACCCTTGGGCGTCCATGACTCGATTCAACAGCTCCAGCGTTAACCCCACATCACTTTGTGATGACTGTAGCGTGCTTTTTTTAGGAACTGGCATTGGCGCGGCATTTTGAATGGCTATCCCAACCTGAGCATTAAATACCTCCATGTGTTGCTGACTACCCACATCAAAGCTGGCTTTGAAACACTCAGGTGCCTGAGGCCACTGTTTGGGATCGTAATTTGGAAAGTTCCCCAAGCGTCGCTTGTTAATGAGTTGAGTAACTCCTAAGAGTTCTCCCTGGGGACTAAATACGGGCATGCAAAGGAGACTGCATGTGCGATATCCAGTTTCTTGATCCGTTTGATAAGATGTCTGGCAATCAGGACGGTTGTACAGATCAAAAGGGATATTGAGAGGCTGTTGGGTTACCGCAACATGACCAGCATAGCCCTCACCTAGCTCAAGGCGTTTCTCTAGATACTCACCTGTTTCCAAAGGGATTTTAGTCCACAATGAGTTGCGATCGCGATCGAGCAGCCAAAGGGTACTGCGATCGGCATTCATCAGCTTTTGGGCCGCATCCATTACCTGCTGGATGATTTCATCCGAGTCCAAGCTGATTTGGGAAAATTTGGCGGCTTCATTCAAGGCTTCAGACGTTTGTAGCCGCTGGGTGAGTTGGTAACAGTATTGGCAGCGTTCCAGAACTCGTTGAATGGGGACGATACACTCTTTAAGGTGCTGTTTATCGGCAGGGGTGAAGCCGTTAGGGTCGAGTTTCTCTGCCAGCGTTTGTTCTAACCATCGAGTTGCTTGCACTTTATTGGCGAGGTGTACAAAAGCGACGGTCATCTGATGACGGGTGATCAGAGGCAGAAAAATTTCATCATAAATTGGGTAATCAGCCTCCGAAGCGTCATGCGAGTGAATATTGTTTCCCTTCAGCCAGGACTTTAATGCGGTCGTGTATCCTCGAGCTTCCTCATTACTGAGGATGTGAATTTCAGGATATTTCGCCTGACCGCTTTTGGCCACAATGGACCACATCTCATTCTTATCCTGATCGATAAAAAGGATCGTGACCTGGTCAGCACTGAGCATTTCGCCTAGCTTGACCACAATAGAACTCAAAATTTCGTCCAGAATGTAGTCAAATCCTTGACCTTCCATCAAGGTCAACATCGATAACAGCTTCCGCTCTTGACGCGTGACGGTCTCGATGAAGTCAGACTTTAAGCCTGCGAGTACTTTTTGCACCCAGTCCAGATTAAACACCACTTTATAGAGACGGTTGTATACCTGGAGTTTCCCCCTCCGCTTTACGACTAAACCTGCCATCTGGAGTTTGAGTTGTGCTTGGCTATCTTCAGCAGGGACTGAACCTTGCTCCAGGATTTTTTTATACAGTCGTAGGATCGGACCCGCTTGTTCTTCCGAGTGCAGTAAGCGATCGCGGATGGCTTTTAAGTGAGGGGGTTCGTCTGTGGACTCCCAATTATCGATCAGCTTTTCCTGCACCAGGCGATCAATCCAAGCAGTGGGACTGATCGCCGTTGGTACTGTTGGCTGGCTGACGACTAACTGGCAGAGCTTTTGGGTCAGAAAAGGTTGGCCGCCGCTCCAGTTGAGGATGGCGGCCAAAGCCTCTTCTGCATCTTCGACGACGTCTTTTAAACCCTCGGCCAGGGGTTTAACTTCCCCCTGACTAAATCCCTGCAAGTCGATCGGGCGACCAATATTGAAAGGGGTGCGCGGATCCTGAACCAGATCTGCAGGGGTTGTCACACCGATTAAGGCAAAGGTGAGTCGATCGTAGGCATCACAGGATCGAAGAAACCCAAAAAAGTCATCTAAGACAAAAGGCAGGCTGAGAACACTATCAATTTCATCAATAAAGATGACACTTGGCGATCGCACCTCGACCAACAACACCGACTCAACCAGTTCAGTCAAGCGCCCCACGGGGGGTAGGTAATATCGTTCTTTGAGCCAGGGACTGAGCGGTATAGATAGCTGAAAACTGCTGACTAAATGCCGTATGAACCCTGCATACCACTGATCGCGGGTGATATCTTTACTGCCAATGCTGCTTAAATCAATGGCGGCACACTGGCATCCCGCGCTCGCCAAACGGGCCTGAGTCCTTACCCGCAGGCTCGTTTTGCCCATCTGACGCGAGTTCAAGACGTAACAAAGTTCACCAGCCTTGAGGGCTTCGTACAGGTCATGGTCGGCTTGGCGGGTGACATAACTGGGTGCATCTAGAGGCAAATGCCCGCCTACTTTGTAGCGATAGGTTGAAGTCACGCTAGACATCCTTGTCATCGTCATCAATAAGGAAAGGATTAAGCAGAGGGAACTTGGAGGCGATCGCTAAAATAGCGGCGATAGAGTTCAAAACTGGGTACAGCTTTATTTCCTTGCAGACTCACCAATCCGAGACTATGCAGTTTGAACATCGATTCGGAATCTAACGGCAAGGGCATCGATGCATCCAAAACCGCCCGATAATCCTGAGCCAACTCAGGATTGCGCTTAAGCGTCGCGAGGTGGTGGCGTAAATGGTCACCATAAATGCCTGCTTCGGTCGGGCCAGTTTCGCAAAGTTCAGCCAGGGTCAACCGCTCCTGCACCAAGTAATACAAAGCCAAGCGCACCAGGTAAGGATGGCCACCCACCAAAGCCATCAGCGTTTCAATTGCGCTCAGGGTAAGCTGTAGTCCGTGACGCTGTACCAGGTCAGTCACCTGTTCTAGCGTGAACTCTGATAGCTCGATCGGTAGCCCCACATTGAAAGGGGACTGGTTCACGTCTAAGGGGAGATACACTTCCGTCGAGTGTACAACCACCAACCGCAAACGTTCCCAGAGTTCACTATTGCCACTGCCATAGCTAGCTTCCTCATACCAGGCCCGCAATAGCCCAAAAAAGTCGTCCGCAATTGTGGGATAGCGAAACACCTCATCGACTTCGTCTAGCCCTAGTACCAGAGGACTTTTAATTTCCGGGAGGAGATATTCTTCAAAGTAGTGGGTGCAGTTGCCTTTACTCCCGAAGGTCTCATCCCAATAGTCTTCCAGCCGGTGAGGCAAGCGTAATTTACGAGCCACGATGGCACAAAACCACCGTAGGAGACTGCCCAAGTCAGCAAAAGTAGCGCGATCGGCATGCTGAAAACTCACTGGGATGGCCTGGTAGCCATTTTCGCGGGCTCGACTCAAGATGCGTGCCATCAAGGAGGTTTTACCCATTTGGCGCGGTGCTTTAATCCGAATTAAGGCCCCCGATCGCCCAATAGCCTCATGGCACTGCCCTTCATGGGGGGTCCGTTCAATATAGAATTTTGAGTCGGCGCGGACCTGTCCCTGAGGAATTTCGGGCTCCGCTCCGGGTAAAGGGTGAACGACGGCTGGTAGTAAGGCTAGGTTTTTAGTGTGAGTGTTATTCGTATCGATCGCCCGAGCATCTGATCGGGTGGGCTCTGAACTGGTGTGATTAGAGGGTTTCAATATTTCATCTTCAGCAGTCAGCAATTCAAGCGTAAGTTGCTTAATGGCCTCTGCATCTTGCTCTAATATGGCTTGTAGCCGCTGGACCGTTTGGGGTGTATCTGCTGTCGACGCCCAGGACCAGCAGTAGGCACCTTCAAGATAATTACGCAGATCATGGCTGAGGCGTAAGGGTTGGGTGCTCGCTAACCGGATAACGACTAATTGCGGTGAGGGCATTCCCTGTAGGCCAACGCCCTGCCGTAACTGTCGTAATTGCTCGATGGCCATCTCACTGACAGCCGTCTGCGAGGATAATAGGAGGACAAAACAATCACAACGCCAGAGGGCTTGGGTGATTGGCTCTTGGGTGGTTTTTAGCGCTGCCGATGCCGCTGGTGCCAGTGTATCTAAGTCATTGACAAAGGTTGGATAACCTAATGACTGCAGAAACTTAGCCAGGGTTGAGGCGATCGCGTGATCAGAGGATTGCCCTCGATAGCTGATAAAAACACGCCGCTGCTTTTGCCAAGCCCGTTCTACAGCCCCTTTAATCTGCTTTTTAGACACTTTCTCATCGAGCGCGAGCGAAAGCTTGCGCCAGAGACGGTAAGCCAGCGTCTTTTCCACATAGGAAGGGTTTTGGGGATAAATTTCTTCGTAGGTGCGCCCATGCCAAGAACCGACAAAAACCTCTTTCTCTATATCGTTCAGGTGTTTTCCAGTTTTTGCACAAAGGCGCTGATCAACAAACTCAAGTGCTTCATTCACGTTCATGCCTACAGACTCAATGTAAGGTTCGACACAGCCAAACACTGACTAGGCATTGGAATAGGTCCGAGTTTGGCAGATAATAAAGCACCCTGCTCTAGTGATAGCATTGATATTCAAACAAAACAAAAATCTTCGTTGCATTGGTTCCAGTTATGACGATGCAAGGTCTCCAATACCAGACGAGCATCGCTCAAAATCACTGCCAGCAGCGATAAAGAACCATGATTTACCTTATTGGGCGCAAGCAATGAACCAAACACCAAATAAGGCCTTAAAATCGTCCAAATTCTCTCAAAAGCAGCCCTTTTGATGATTTCAGTCAACAACCTGCCTACCGCATTTCGGCATCTAGTGAGGAACAAAAATCGGTTAGAGCGTCTGCCCTTAAAGATAACCTGGACCTTACTCAGAAAGAAAATGCTGTATAGACCGCTCACGCGATCTGGCCAGCAAGATGGTTCACAACAAGAAAAATAGAAATAGGTATCTAACGAGTGATACTCTGACTTTTGCAAATGTTTAACCCAATACAATTCCTATCGCTAAGTACCAAGAACAACCTGGTTTTAGGTTGTCAATGTCCACGGCCATGACATCAATAACTTATCTCGGCTGCGATATTCCAAACTTATATTTCTTTGTGTGATAGTGTGATGATCCGAATCACAAGCAAAGTGTGATAGGCCGTCACTTACTGATTTTTAAAAAATAGGTTTAGACCTCTTTTTACTATTCTAATTTTACTACCGATTTTCTAATCCATAAAATAGTGAAGGAATTGAAGAGGTTTAATTAGGTTTTACGAGTTCTGAACATCCCTAGCCGTCGCTCAACCTGAACTGAGGACTGATATTTCCTGGATGTCAGCCTTGTGTCATGATGGTGCTTCTGAGCTAAGAATAGCGTTTTAAGTAGTTGGAACTGGTGATAAGACGCTAGATAAAGCGGCTCAGTTAACGACTGCGGCACATTACGTAGCACTATCACCGGCTGTGCCATGCACCCCCAAATAAGTCCAAGGGGGTCAGACCCCTATCAGAAATAACGTCTTAATTCTCTTTTTGTTTGATGAGGTTTTCTGGTTGTCGTTAAAGGAATTGTGAATCATATTAGTGTTAACAAACCACTTTGGAAAAAGCTTGGGCTATGCGTTATGAGTCTTTTTCTCTTCCGGTTGTGGAAATGTTCCCAAACATGCTAGATGGCATTGTCGAAAAAGAAATCAATCTAAATCATGACGGCAGAGTTAAATGTCAAGGAATTTCTTGGCGAGCGCGTCTTCATTCTCCTGGAAAAATTGAGTCGCTTTCGCCCGGAGAAGCTATCAACATTATTGGTCGTGAGAATAATGTACTACTTGTTTCACCAGAGATTTAGTATCTCTAGCAGCCAATATTAGGTCGCTAGAAACGGTCTGAAAACACCATTATGAACTCCTCTCGAGTGAGCAGTATGAATCCGGGCAGTACGGATCAGGAGTCTGCCTTAAGGGGCAATTCGTCGAGTTTAGGGAAACTGAAATGGTCAAACTTCTTCTGGCTGGAATAACCTTTTGGGCGGTTAGTTTACTCCCTGTTAGGGAGGCTAATGCACTAACGCCTGTGCAAATGGTAAGGGGAGGACGGGAAACGTGACTGTACTTGAGATTCCGCAACTTATGTCTACAGCCATTCTGGGGGAAACCGGTCTCCCTCAGAATGGGTAGAGTTAATTTCCGAGGCAAAAGAATTCCCGAACCTGCCAATGGCCTCGATTCCACTTGAGTGGAATTTTCTTGAAAGCCTGCAATGAATTCACGGGCGATTTGAGGCTCAATCACAACTAACGTTGACCTCAGGCTCGATTGAGAGCCGATGCCCCACTAACCGGGGAAAACCCATTGAAATGGGTTGGCGACAAAACCTGAAAACATTTCCTGAAGATACGCCACGTCTTATCGGAAACACCGCAATGAAAAGGACGCTTCATCTTGAGCAAGCGATTCCTTATTCATTCACTCACTGAAATACTCACAGAGGAACCAGAAATGACGAGCTTCGATACTTTTTTGACGGGCGTTTGCGATCGCTATCAGGCCATGTTTAGTGCTCAAGGGCCGCAATACGATCAGGTTTTTGTCGAGATTGCCCAACCCGTTTTGTCACAGTTGGCTGCCGGTGACGCCCCTTATCACACTGTTGCGCACACCTTGCAAGTTATTAAAGTGGGGCAGGCCATTCTTGAAGGCAAACAATTCCACGAAGGCTCTGTATCGCCCAGAGATTGGCTGCATATGCTTGTCGCGTTACTTTGTCATGATATTGGCTATGTCAAAGGGGTTTGTCAGGGCGATCGCCCCGCCCATCATTGCTATGCCAATGGTGCTGGAGGGTACGTCCATTTGCCACCCCACGCCACTGGGGCCGCCCTTAGCGAGCATCATGTCGCCCGTAGTCAAGCCTATGTGGCAACTTATCTGGCGCATTGCCCCTGGTTGGATACCGCTGCCATTCAGTGGAATATCGAAATGACCCGCTTTCCCGTACCTGATAACGAACGCTATCGCGATACTTGCAGCTATGCAGGATTGTGTCGCGCTGCGGATCTATTAGGGCAGCTAGGCGATCCTCAATATATGCAGAAACTGTCTGCCCTGTTTGATGAATTTGAAGAAACTGGCACTAACCAAACTTTGGGATACAAAACCCCGACAGATCTGAGAGCCAGTTATCCTCATTTTTACCGCCATATTGTGCACCCCTACATTCAGCGCAGTCTGTACTATCTGGGCGCAACCTCTGTGGGACCCAAGCTGATTTCGCAGCTTTACACCAATATCTGTCTGGCTAAAATGGCGCAGCCCCAAACGGATAAAACCTCCCTGCGCTTAAAAAAATTGCACAGCGAAGCTGAACTTCTGCCCTGGCAAGAAGCTGGCTTTATCTTCACATAAGATGATTTCCCGAAATGAAGCTACCGTCTCAATATTGTGTGAAAGATGGTTCTCTCCAAAGTGAGGATTGGCGCTACCCTGTGTAGCGGTACCGATTTTGGATAGAACCATCTTTCACACAATATTGAGACGGTAGCTTCATTTCGGGAAATCACCTTACGTGAAGATAAAGCCAGCTTCTTGCCAGGGCAGAAGTT
>JBCDAG010000354.1:0-7525 GCA_039186165.1 Cyanobacteria bacterium P01_F01_bin.53 | reverse complement strand
TCTATACTGATGGACTATTTTCAGATTTCTGCACTAGGCACTTGCGCTTGGCACACGGGCATTTTGTGAGCGTCACCTTTTACCTTCGTTCGCGATTGCCCATGACATTCTTCAAAATATAGCGCGATCGCAGCCATCAGCCACAAGCTCTCCAGCATGAATTGAAGGAAATACGCTAGCCCATCTTCTTCAAAACGATAAAGAGCCCTCCGGCCATAACCGTAGGGCTCCTTAACAATAATCTTCGCAATTTTGAAGGCAGTGCAGCCACTATGAGCAATCGCCCATCATGAACTACCCGTGAATGCCACTTCAGGGAACTTGCGTTGAGCTTCACTCATTGGCTTGGTTTTACCCTCTTCCTGCCACTAGTTGATAATCTCAGTGGCCTTGTTGAGCAGTTCGACGCTCTCTTCATCCGTAATCCAAGACTTAGATTCAACTTCAGTTTTTAGCTGTTCCCAGGCATCGTTACGGGGCCAAAAGAAATATGACGTGAGGGGGCTTGTCCCTTTACCCACGACCTGGTCAACAGCCAGTGCAACGTCTTTATCTAACCAAAGTACTTTCAGAATAAATCGGGCGTCAGATTCAACTGATTCCCCAGTATTCTCTTCATTTGTTGTAGGCTCTACAGCAGACTCCAAGCGAAAACCTCCAATTGCTATTCCCATCTTAGCTAAGGCTAGAGGGACAAAACTACAGTTCTTTAGGATACCATAACTCAAGAGTTGTCACATATGACACCGAAAATATTCTAACTATCGACTATCCAACCAAAGACGCTTTCCTGTGAAAATGCTTTCTACTGGCGATTCTAACTATTTGACGATGTAAATATGGCGATAACGCTCATCACTGGCCCAGCTCGCTCCGGAAAAAGTGAATGGGCCGAACAACTTGCCGACCAAAGCGCACAAGCCTCACAAAAACAGATCGTCTACATTGCGACAGCCAAAACCGACCCCGATGACGCAGAGTGGCAGGCACGCATTGAAAACCATCGTCAAAGGCGGCCACCTCATTGGCATTGCCAGGAAGTACCTACCGATTTAGACGCTGCTATCGAGCAATTCAGCAGCCCATCCAGTTGCCTCCTAATTGATTCGCTAGGAACTTGGCTCGCAAACCTTATAGAGCAAGATGACACCACCTGGACAAACACTCAGCAAGCGCTGATCACAGCATTAAGCCAAGCACCAGGAGACATTATCTTGGTCGCGGAGGAAACGGGGTGGGGGGTTGTGCCTGCCTACGAGCTGGGTCGCACGTTTCGCGATCGCCTCGGGCATCTCAGTCGCAGCGTAGGTGCGATCGCCACCGATGTTTATTTAGTAACCAGTGGCTACGCTCTGAACATCTCTACTCTAGGGCGGCGTATCTAGGGCAACGTGTCCGCAGGAATCCTTAATTGTTTCCAGCGACATTCCCAGAATTTTAGAATTCGGCTTTATGCTGTGGATAGTTACCTTATCTGATAACAGCATGGCCTCTCGCACCGAAGTAAAAAGCTACTTGGCTCACTGGTTTCAGCTGGGAAAACAAGTGGTGAGTGATGATGGTTATACAACGTATCAACCCACAAAGGTTATTCAAGGCGATCACTTCAGCCCTGAGTTTGAAGATTGCTGGGCTCACATCCTAGAAACAGAAGGCCGTGCTTACTATCTAAAAGGCACGGACCAAACCATTGCACAGCTCCTATCTCCGGCATGGGATATCGTAAACTGCGCGCGCTGTGAGATGCCCATTCCCCTGACACAAAAAGAGCTAGAACTACACAATTGCCCCTGCCATGATCTGCCCAACTGGCCCAATGAAGACATTCCACGGCCACGGCTACCTATTAACAATCACCGCCATTTAAGTGAGATGAACGAGCGGCTAAAAGCTAGCGCAACTAAAAACTAGCTCTCACCTTGCATAACTTCTCACACTGATCAATTCATTGCGCCTAATAGGCGACTACTTCATAGCGACCGTTTTATACAGCCACTTTCTCCTTAACGGGCGCATCTGTTCGATCAATGTCGTAGGTGAAAAAATCTTTAGCCATCAGCGTGTTTGGGAAAATAGCCTTAGCTTCGGTCAATAAGTCGCCTAGCTCAATAGCGTTACCCGGTGCATAACGGGGGCTAAAATGCGTCATAATGAGTTGCTTTACCTCAGCGGCCAGTGCCACCTGAGCGGCCATCGTTGAAGTAGAGTGCATGCGCTGATAAGCCAAGTCAGCATCCTGATGTGAAAAAGTCGCCTCATGGATTAGCACATCTGCCTGAGCTGCTAGCTCAATAGCGCTTTCACAAAATACAGTATCTGTACAATAGGCAAACTTACGGCCCACAATCGTTGGCCCACAGAGGTCCGCCCCATTCACCTTACGACCATCATCAAGGGTGACCACTTCACCTCGCTTAAGCTTGCCGTACAAGGGTCCTGGTGGAATGCCCAAGGTTGCAGCCCGCTTCACATCAAAATGGCCCGTACGATCCTTTTCAACGATCCGATAGCCATGGGCCGGAATCCGATGTTTCAGGCGCTGGCACGTCACGATGTAGTCATCATCTTCGTAGACTTTGCCAGGCTCACTCACATGCACCTTAATGGGATAAGAGGATTGCGTCTTGGAGTAACGACGACAAGCATCCAAGTATTTAGCCAATTCCGGGGGGCCGTAGATGTCAATCTGCTGCTGGCCTGTACCCGCCATCCCACAGCTTGCGAGTAACCCAGGCAACCCAAAAATATGATCGCCATGCATGTGAGTGACAAAAATTCGGCGAATCTGACTCGATTTAAAATCGCTCTTTAGAAACTGATGCTGGGTGCTCTCACCACAGTCAAAAAGCCATACTTCAGCCCGTTGTGGCAGGCGTAGGGCCACACTAGAGACATTGCGAGATCGCGTCGGTACACCGGAACTCGTTCCTAGAAAAGTAATCTGCAAAGCTTTGAATACTTACTCAAACACGCCTTTTCTATATTGACAGAGATTACCGTCAATGAAACGGCGGGGTAAAAAAGCGCACCAAATCCGTCCCATCCCTGCTAGTTGCGCATAATGCCCAGAGAAATGCTCAGAGAAATGCCCAAAGTTCTAATGTCCGGAGATCATGAAGATTTATTACTAAAATAACGGTATTTATTGATACACTTCTGGAAGGAGATTAATCAGGCTTTTTTGTTCAGAGAAGTTCGAGTGTTTCATCACTCTCAAGTTTTTCGATACATGGCGTGTGAGAGCACGCAGCCGAGTTTCCTCCACTTATTGAGAGATCGACTAAGACCTCAATGACATCAATTAGAAATCGACCCAAAGCACCTAAGTAATTCTTAGGTGCTTTTTTTTCTCCCAGCGCTTCGGGCCATGGTTTCCAGCACTGTTGGGTCTAACTACTTGAGTCTTCCAAAGTGTGTTTCACTATTTTCTCCGACCTATCCGATAATAAACAGGTCGCCTCAGCGCCCCAACAGCGCTTTCTTGATAAGACCGCCCTAGCAAGCCTGCACATCCTTTGAGTCCCAATCCATTGAGTACTGATTTGAGTTCTTCCACAGCTTCTTCTACTGATAAGCCCGTTCTGATGTTAGTGGATGGTCACTCCCTGGCCTTTCGTTCTTACTACGCGTTTGCCCGCAGTCGCGATGGCGGCTTGCGCACCTCTACCGGCATTCCCACCAGTGTTTGCTTTGGCTTCCTCAAATCACTCATGGACGCCCTAGAAACCGAAAGTCCAGACTACGCAGCAGTTACGTTTGACTTAGCCGAACCGACCTTTCGCCACGAAAGAACAGACACCTACAAAGCCGGACGCCCCGAAACTCCTGAAGAGTTTACCGAAGACGTTGAAAACTTAAAGGGCCTGCTCGGCAAGTTTAAGCTGCCTATTTTTTGCGAACCGGGCTATGAAGCAGACGACATGATCGGTACCTTAGCCACCCGAGCAAAAGCCAAAGGCTATCAGGTCAAAGTTCTCAGCGGCGACCAGGATCTGTTTCAGCTAATTGATACAGACGAAGACATCAAAATCATGTACGTGAGCACCCAGTACGGGCGCAGCGGGAGTTCTATCAAAGAATACGGGGTGGCTGAAGTCTATGAAAAGTTATCGATTTTACCCAGCCAGGTAATCGACTACAAAGCACTGTGCGGCGACACTTCGGACAATATTCCAGGCGTTAAAGGCATCGGAAAAAAGACCGCCGTTAAGCTCCTCGATGCCTATGGCGACCTTGAGACCATCTACGCCTCCATTGAAGAACTCAAGGGCGCAGTCAAAAAACGCCTAGAAACTGGGAAAGAAGATGCCGACCAGTCCAAGTTCTTAGCGACGATCATTACAGACGTACCTGCTGAGACGGACTTAGAGACTTGCAAGCTGGAAGGCTTTGACCCCAACGAGGTGATTCCTGAACTCAAAAGGCTCGAACTACAGCACTTTGTTAATCGGCTGAGCAAGTTGCAGGCCTCATTCGGCGGAGAGTCAGACTACAAACCCTATAAACCCACGACAACGGATAATGCTGCTGCTGACTTAGACGATGACGATATCTCATTTTTCACCGCAGAAGAAACCGACGCGCTAGACCAAATGGGCCTAAGGGGAGTGAACATTCAGCCACAGATCATTACCACCGTAGAGAGCCTCAAAGCGCTGGTAAAAACGCTCAAAGGACAAAAGTCTGTAGAAACGCCCGTCTCGTGGGACACGGAAACCACCTCCATCGATCCGTTGGAAGCCGACTTAGTTGGTATCGGCTGCTGCTGGGGAGAGGGTGCCACAGATTTGGCTTACATTCCAGTAGGACACACCGAAGGGAAACAACTGGCAACAGACAAGGTTATTGAAGCACTCAGACCTATCTTAGAGAATGCAGACTATCCCAAGGCCTTTCAGAATGCGAAGTATGACCGATTGGTACTTAAGCGCGCAGGCATTGATTTAGCGGGTGTTGTGTTCGATCCGATGCTGGCAAGCTATGTGATTAATCCCGAAGCAAGTCATAACCTAGCAGATTTAACGCTGCGGTATTTGGAGCAAACAACCGTCAGCTACAGCGATTTGGTCCCGAAAGGAAAAACCATTGGAGAAATTGAGATCGACAAAGTGGCTGACTACTGCGGCAGCGACGTCCACACCACCTACCGACTCATCCCACTTCTCAAAGCCGAGCTGTCCAAGACACCTGAATTAGAGACGCTCTACAACAAAGTTGAACTTCCTGTAGAAAAAGTCTTGGCAAACATGGAAGCCACGGGTATCCGCATCGATAAAACCTATCTCAATAGCTTTTCCAGACAACTCGCCACTGACCTAGCCAGCATTGAAAAATCTGCCTACGAGTCAGCCGGTTCAGAGTTCAATTTAGGGTCACCCAAACAGCTCAGCACCCTATTTTTTGAAACCCTAGAACTAGATAAACGAAAATCACGCAAGACTAAAACGGGATATTCCACCAATGCGGCCACCCTTGAGAAACTGAAAGGGGACCACCCTGTGGTGGACGCAGTCATCGAATATCGAACCCTTTCCAAACTAAAGTCCACCTACGTAGATGCGCTGCCTGCCCTGATTCGGCCTAAAACGGAGAGGGTACACACCGATTTCAACCAGGCAGTAACCGCCACGGGAAGGCTGTCATCCTCCAATCCAAATCTCCAAAATATTCCAACGCGTACGGCCTTTAGCCGTCAAATTCGGCAGGCCTTTTTACCGAAGGAAGGCTGGCACCTAGTCGCCGCCGACTACTCTCAAGTAGAATTGAGAATTTTGGCGCACCTCAGCGACGAGCCTATCCTGATCAAGGCCTATCGAGACAATAATGATGTCCACCGACTCACCGCCACACTCCTCTTCGAAAAGGACAAAGAAGACATCACGGCTGATGAACGTCGCATTGCCAAAGTTGTTAATTTCGGGGTGATTTATGGCATGGGAGCAACCCGGTTTGCCCGTGAAATGGGCGTTCACCGGTTAGAAGCCAAAACATTTATCGATCGCTTTAACGATCGATATTCGCAGGTATTTGAGTATTTGCAGCAGATGCAGCGAGAGGCGATCGCAAACGGCTACGTACAAACCATCGCCGGACGCCGCCGCTATTTCAACTTCACCACGCGTAGCTTGCAAGCACTCAAAGGCACCGACCCCGATGAGATTGATCTCAGCAGCCTGCGCACTAATGGGTACGATGCAGCCTCGCTGAGAGCCGCCGCCAATGCGCCAATTCAAGGCTCCAGTGCTGACATCATCAAAGTGGCCATGATTCAGCTACATGACTTGCTTAAAGACTATCAAGCCAAAATGCTCCTACAAGTACACGATGAGCTGCTCTTTGAAGTCCCGCCCGAAGAGTGGGACGAACTCAAACCGAAAATTGAAAGCACCATGGAGTCGGCCGTCAAACTAGCTGTCCCCCTAAAAGTAGACGCGAATGCTGGGAAAAACTGGATGGAAGCCAAGTAACAGCTTCTCTGCTCGGAATAGGCTTGTGGGTAAAAACCGATATGGTCTCTTTACAAAGCTGTCTTAGTGCTCGCTAAGATAGCTTTTTCAGCATTTATCCTGAGATATCTCATAGAAATTACAGAGAGCATTGAAATAACAAGCATGGCCTTTTCTAACTAATAGAAATACAAGCCAAATATTGTACTCAAATTGGCTCCCGACGAACACGCAATCATCTTTCTATCAACAGACTAAAAAAGTCTTCATAGAAAATTCACGCATGTATAAATCCTGAGGCAAAAACTTTTATTACTCAGTATTAATTGAGTAAGGAAGCCGGTTTTTAAAACGTCCTACAAAGTTATTTCATTGGAAACAACGTCCTATCAATGGCCAGGGCATGCTGATGACGTCTTGTTCACAAAATCCAACCCATTCCAACCACCTTTAGGGCTCCGTTTTAAGAGGCAACGTTGGTTCTGCTCAAAATTGGTTCCTTCAGTGACTACTCTATTTATTCCACTTCAAAAACACTATGAATCTTCGTCACCTTACAGCCAGTGTAAGCATTTTAATTGGCAGCGCGATCGCACTTTTCTCTGCGCCCGCCCACGCTTTTTCTTTTAAAACTAACTACACAGCAGCGCTCAGCGGTGACGATCAAGCTAAAGGTGATATCCTGCTAAATTCTGTCACCCTAAGCAACGGGAAAAACATCAGCAACTTCACGTTGGTCAACTCTGCAAACATTCTATCCAATGACATATTCACCGGCGGAAACAGTGGCGCAGCCAGTGCAGACATCGGCGATTTGGCAACCACTGGAATTACACAAGAAGCTGTCACCAACAAAGGCATTAAAACCGTTCTAAACAACCAGAACCTCAATAATATTATCGACACTGAAGACAGCGGCACCTTTATCCTCGATCTCAATTTTGCCAACGCCGTTGATAACATCTTCATTTGGGAGCGAGGCATGAACAGCCAGCTCGACATTCAGGCCCTCGATGCCAGCGGAAATGAAATCGGCAACAAAGTCCAACTCGCTAACTCCAGCAATTGGGACTACGCCG
>JBCDAG010000353.1:0-7601 GCA_039186165.1 Cyanobacteria bacterium P01_F01_bin.53 | reverse complement strand
TCTTCTGGCGGTTTTTTATAATCAGAGGTGCCGGAATCGGGGGTAATAATAGTTGATGGTGTAGTGGGTCCAGAGGTCTCCCCTGGATCATTAGTGGCCCATTTATAAAAACCACCGCCAGCAGCTGCTAAGCTAATGGCCAACGCACTTGCGAAGAGCCACGACAGGTTGGCACGACGTTTTTGGGGAGGGGGTCCCAGCAAGGTGTTAGGAGCAGAGGTCGATGTTGTTGTCCCCTCTGCTGAGCCAGACGCTGGCATCGATTCTAAGGTTGCACTGACTGGTGAGGCGACTGGCTGGGAGGTAGGGTGAGAACCAGACAGGGGAGTTTTGGAAGCCTGACCAACTGGTGTCCCTTCTTGTATTTCATTAGGAGGCTGAGAAAAGAACTGAGCCTTGATGGGGGCGCTGTTGGTCGCTTCATTTTGAAGCGATTCCCGATTAGGCGGACCGCTTTGGGGCCTAGGTGAACCCAAAATCTGGGTCTTAATGGGGGCAACATCTTGATCTCGCAATCCCAACACTTTTTGATAACGTCTTAGCTCATCCCGTGCATAGGCACTGAGTGGCGATTCTTTTTCTAGTGTCTCTTTTAATACCTGTTGGTAGGTGCTCAGCTTCGCTTGATACTCTTTGTGGGGCTTAACGGCGGCTTCTTCAATCTCAGCGGCGACCTCATCAGAGAGGCCCAGTTCTACTTTGAGTGCGTCTAAAATTCTACGGCCCACGGCTGAAATTTGTCCCTGGCTCGTGCGCTCTTCCACTTCTTTGCGATACATCAACTTCGGATCGTGAACTGGGGATTGCGTCAGCAATATTTTGAACCCTTCTTCTACGGCATATATCTTCGGTTTCATCGCCGGTGAGGATTCATGCACTTTGAGCTTAGCGTATTCGTGGAGTTCTTCAACCCCAATCATGCCATCGTTATCGATATCGGCGGCCCCTGAGGTGATCCCTTCCACCAGGTACCGGGTATAAACGGACAGATCCTCACCCGATTCTTCAAAAGAGTACTGGGTTGCTGTGGAGGACGTGAGCACCACGCGCCCTTCTCCGCCGAGCTGCTCTTTGACAGGCACAGATCCGTCATCCTTGGCCGAGAGTCCTTTGGCAAAAGCCCCGCTAAAGCAGCAGTCTAAAATGACGACCTGCCTGCGCGATCGCGAGTTACTCATAATGTCATGAATAAATCGGGAGGGCACGGCGGTGGACTTAATCAATTCGCCCTCTGACGTTTTTTTTGTGAGGGACGTGGCAAAGTAAAGATTTCCACTGTCATCCTTGACACCATGCCCCGAAAAAAACAGGACGATTAAATCGTCTTTCTTTCTCCCAGCAAAGAGCTGTTCAATTTCAAACTGCATTTCGAACGGTTCGGGATTGGGTAGGACTTTAACCTCTGTAAAGCCTCCCAACTCAGGCTTCTCCAACACTGTCTTCATGGCTGCAATATCATCGACAGCCTTCGGTAACGGATTTAATCCGGCAGCGTATTCGCTAACGCCGATGAGTAAAGCAGTTTTAACCATTGGAAGCCCCTTGGGCAAAGACTACAGGAATGTATGCTAAAGCAGCATAACCGTACGAATATTGGCAAAAAAGCCTATGTTGGAAGTCTATCATCGCTGCTTTTCATAGAAAACCAACGATGATAGAAACCTCAACCAACCTTGCCTGAAGCATCTATTTTATAAGGGTATCCAGCAAATTGGGTTGCCCCTTGAATTACTCATCGGGGCATTCCAAATGTTTTCTGCAAAAAGTTATGTCTAAAAGCCTTCTCGGTAGCTATCTTCAGTTTTTGCGATCACCCGTACTAATGGCCAGGCCCGATGCGATCGAGATCGCCCAAGGAAAAGTCATCAGCCACAGTCTACGGCTTTACTGCGTGCACTTGCTGCTTGTCTTAATCATTGGCGTTGCGATTACGCAGGCCCTGGGTGGGGAGCTAGATAGCAACAACCTACAGCAAATTTTTGCAGACATGCCGGTTGGCTTTCTATTCACAATGGCCGTTATCGTAGCCCCCGTGGTCGAAGAAAGCATCTTTCGGCTGCCGCTACGTCCTTTTGCGCTCAATATAGCGCTGCCGTGCACGCTGGTTATTTTGTTCATTGCGGCCCAGGTTTTAGGTCTGTCTGGGCCGTTGCTGATTTTGTGGGGGAGTCTGCTGGCAGGTTTTAATCTGTATCTTTGGCGCATGCGCCCTAAAGAAAGAGTGCTCCAGGACGTCTATCGCCGCTATCCCCGTATTATCTTTTATCTGTCAGCACTGTTGTTTGGTGTCCTTCATATCACCAACTACGACGCGAGTGTGTGGGCATTGCTGCCGTTGCTGGTACTGCCTCAATTTGTAGTGGGTCTGTGGTTAGGATTTATTCGTTTGCGCTACGGCTTCAGGTGGGCCGTGTTGGCCCATGCTTTCCACAATGGTTGTTTGCTATTGCCGATGGCGCTGTTTAAACTATTCGGCTCAGCCGAACTACAAGCCGCAGGCCCTGGTACTACAGATATTAAGTCACTCTCCCTGCCCGATCAGTTACTGACAGCAGGCATGGGTCTCTATACGTTGGCTGGCGTTGCCGTTTGTGGCATTGTTGCCTGGCGGGTTATTCGAGAATGGAAACAGAACCGTTGACGGCTAACTTTAGGAGGGCTCAGCACTCCTTTTAGGCTATTTCTTCAGTCTATTTTTTCGGCGAGCGCCAGGGCTGAAAACCATTTTTTAGCCCGTACAGTGCGGGCGCCAGGGCTGGATAGTGACGGCGGAGCACGGTGATAAAACTGTTGTCGTCAATCCAATCTAATCCAAACTGAGTATAGATTTCAGCCCGATAATCGTCTGTGAAAAAGCGATCGCTTTTTAGTCGGCGGGATGCCATCAAAATAAACACCCTAAATGCAGTGTCACTAAAGCCGAACCCCGTTGGCAAATCTTCCGCGAATAGCCCCACCATTAAATCAACCCGGTCGATATTACCGTTGTAGATCAGCCGCAGCTCTTTGGCCCACTGGGGATTACTGGTCAGCTCCTCAAAAGATTTCACCCGGCCCATGCCCACAATCTCTCGGAAACGGTTGTAGCGTGGCACACCGCGCTCTCGGTCTCGCAGGATATCCACCGCCGCCAAATCAAAGGCATCTAGACTGTCTTCTTTGGTGAGTGCGCGGAGGAAGTTAGGATAGTTATGCAGAGTAATCGCCCCTGGATGCTGAATGCCAAAGGAATATAGCGAGTCTTCGATTGAAACAGCGTTCATAAAGTCTCGCGTGCGCCGACCAAAGATGTCTTGAAAGGGTTTGCTCGTAAGCGACTCGCCATTGTCATGCGAGTAAAAGTCCACGTCGTCTGGAATGAGGGGATGCATCCTATAAACAGACACAAATTCTTCGGTGAGATAATAAGGCGCTGTGTGATGATCTGTGACGGATCCGACAATGCCGCTGAGGATTTCACCATCGCCTATGTGGCCAGTCGCTGCTTTTACGCCCCGTCCTAACAGCCCCCACCAGTTGGCATTCATCGCGACTTGCGTAATGGGGTTTGGCAAAATAGCAGGCGTCCATTCCACCGTATGAATCTTGGCTAAGAGGGCAGCGTTGATCAGTCTGGCCTTATCAAAGAGCTGGGCATCGCTCCAGTCAGGATAGTGCTTTTGTAGGCGATCGCAAATCGCATTGTGCTCTTTAATAAACAACGTATGCAACAAGCTTAAGCCCACCCACCAGCTCCCGGTAGACCCTGGAAAGCCCACGGCATCAATCCCTTTGGCCTCGTCAAAGGGCAACGCATCGCTATCATCAATGCGCATTTTGCCTTGGTTGTGGGTGCGCAAGCTATCAATGGTCGCCTCGTCACTCCCATAGAGCTGTGAGGCATCCCACCAGTGGGTGACCCGATTGGTAAAGGTGGCAGGGGGCGTATTATCGTCAGTCCGGGTAGGATCTTTTGGGGTTTTGGGGACTTGGAGATCCTTACTCTCGGCAGTATTATTTTCCGTATCCGCTGGTGGGACTAAAAAGCTGTTGCCGGGCTGCTCACCGGCTGGGTTGTCACCGTGGGAAAACCAGTCATGGGTTTGAAACTGAATCCATGAGGCCGCATGGAGATTGAGAATCGTTGCTGGGATGAATTTGTCTCTTTTGAGGAGGGTGCGGCTAATGAGGCGAGGGTTGGGTTCAAGCAGATGGGCTTCATCCACGACGGCATCTTGCAGGGCAACATTCCGGCCAAATCGGGTGCCCACCATGCCCATTTCGGGATGGGCCAAATCGTTATAGCTCCCGTCAGCGGTGCGGGCCACTAAATGGCGATCGCTCTGACTAGGGCTTGGCACGGGTAGCTGATCGGTGTCTGCGATTTGAGAGGTGTCGTGAAGATTGTTTTCTCTTAAAGCACTGCGAAATTTAACGAGCTGTAGTAGCCCGAAAGGAACCGGCAGTTTGTGCCAAGGAATGGAAAACATAAAAACCTCTTGTATTCTTTGTTGTGGCCGGACTACTGTGTGAAAAGAAATATAGAATGAGAAGAAATATAGATGACTATGCAGATCTCTCGATGAACGCTGAGTCAACGCTCGGTCGATGCTGAGTTAAGGCTCTGCTTTTAATGTGGACTGTAGGTCAGCCATAAAGCTGAGGAAAAAGTCTTGGAAAACGCAGGCCCTGTCGGTCTGAAAAGCACCGAAGGTAAATCGAATATCTTTTGTTTGGGCTGCTGCTTTAGCGAGTTTGAGAATCACAACCGTTTTGCCGGGTGTTGTCGGTGAGGAAAGTAGCCCATCAAGGGTAGAGGCCTTAACCGCGATTCTGGGAACTTGTTCGGTGGGCGCATGGGTGGTGAAAATCTCTTCAATGGGCTTATCCAAATTGTCTTTTAGGATTTTTAAAGCGCCTGCTGTGGACTGCATGACTTCTCCGATATTATGGCCAACATCAAGACTGTGAACGTTGGCGGGAAGGGTGCGATCACAGTAATTCATCAGGTGCTTTTGTGCCTTGACGCCTTTGCTATATTTCCAAGGAATCACGACTTCCGAAAATTTTTGTACCGTATGCTTTGCCGTTTCACTTATATTGGCTGGAATCTCTTGTTTAAAAAAACGGTGATTGACGATTTGAACCATTTCCTGGGCAAGACTATCGTCAGAGACTTCTGTTCTGAGCATCTGAGCAATTCTTTGAACATCTTCAGGACGGTATCCAATTGCCGTTTTTTCTTCTAAGTAGGTTCTTCTCGTGCGATAAGTAGGATTGGATGTGGATTCAAAAGGGCAAAACCACAGGTCGCGCGATGCATCGTAAAATTTGGTGGCTCGAAAATACAGCTTTACCCACCACGGTAAGGATTGGGTGGGGTAGGTATGCAGCCTATCGATATCACGGGAGTGTTCAACTTGCTCAATTTGAGCAGGGTCAGACACTATCACCAGATCTAGCAGGAAGGGAAGCTTAATCCTGCGTGGACTGCCTGAAAGGATACCCAACATAGCTTTTTATCCTAATGCTTCTTATCCTAATGCTTCCTCACCATTGAGAAATACCCATGGTAGTGGATGTTTATAAATCGCGACTACCGATGCAATCAAGCGTAAACTTTCTGCTGAGTTCCTTTTTATGAGCAGCTTTAGCACACAGTTCTGTAAGTGCTAAAGCTGCTCATAAAAGTGTTCATTGTTACAGTGATCGTCACTGCAATGCACATAACATATTGCCAACACAAAATACTCACAAAAAAATCAACATTGCTTTCTATTGTGTAAACAATTGCTTGATGAGGTTAGGAGGCTATATGAGTTTTTGTCTTTTTTGTGACAGCACGTTAGTGCGTAGTTTTCACCACGGTGGTGTTCACCTGTTTTGCCCGGCATGTTATCAGGATATGCCCAGCGTGGATCCTGATGCCTTGCGAAATCCCCTGAGTGCAGTAGAAAAGAAAGAACCCAGTGTTCAAGAGCTTTATGCTCCTGTTCCCTGTGTGCGCTCATACCCTTACCCATAACCCTAGCGGTCCTGAGGCAAACTCCTGAGGCCGACTGTCTTGAAAAGTTGTGTCTTAAGCATCCTCTATGTGACTAAGAATACAGTCTCTATTTGTGAATGGAGATGGGCTTATAAGGATAGTTGAAAATTTAAGGGCTGCTCGCTATCTTGGTCGTGATAATCGTTGGTGGCTAAGGGAGAGAAGACATGGTTCAAGCACCTCTTAAACAGGCTGTTACGCCAACGGGGCTCACGGAAGAAGAGCTTCGTAAAATCGATGCTTACTGGCGAGCTTGTCACTATCTGGCCGTAGGGATGATCTATCTGCGGGATAATCCCCTGCTCAAAGTGCCCCTGGTAAAAGATCACGTAAAACATCGCTTGTTAGGTCATTGGGGGGCTTCCCCTGCCCTAAGCTTTACCTACGTTCACTGCAACCGGCTGATTAAAAAATATGACTTGGACATGATTTTTATGGCCGGGCCGGGGCACGGTGCGCCTGGGGTACTGGCGCCTGTGTATTTGGAAGGGACCTACTCTGAGCTGTATCCCGATAAAAGTGAAGACGCCGAGGGCATGAAGCGCTTTTTTAAACAGTTCTCTTTCCCTGGCGATATCGGTAGTCATGTCACCCCTGAGACCCCAGGGTCTATTCATGAGGGTGGTGAGCTGGGTTATAGCGTTGCCCACGCCTATGGTTCTGTGCTCGATAATCCTGAGCTGATTACCTGTGTGGTGGTGGGTGATGGTGAATCTGAAACAGGACCGCTTGCCACGGCCTGGCACTCTAACAAGTTTCTTAATCCGGCTCGGGACGGTGCTGTGTTGCCCGTTTTGAATTTGAACGGATATAAAATTGCGAATCCCACTATTTTGGCTCGAATCTCTTCTGAGGAGCTGGAATATTTGTTCCGAGGGTACGGGTATACACCTTACTTTGTTGAGGGCAAAGATCCGGCTGAGATGCATCAGAAAATGGCGGCTGTGATGGAGGAGTGCGTCCTCAAAATTAAGTCGGTTCAACGAGAAGCCAGGGTAAATGGCAAGGTTGAGCGGCCTCGCTGGCCGATGATTGTTTTGCGAACGCCGAAGGGCTGGAGCGGTCCTAAAGAAGTAGATGGGAAGAAGGTAGAAGATTTTTGGCGATCGCACCAGGTTCCCATGGGTGGCATGCAGGACAATGAAGATCACCTTCGTCGCTTGGGCGAATGGATGCGCAGCTATAAACCAGAAGACCTCTTTGACGAGAACGGTACGCTCGTGCCCGAACTCAAGGACTTAGCCCCCGTGGGGAATCGTCGAATGAGCGCTAATCCCCATGCCAATGGCGGACTGTTACGCCGTGCACTGAAGATGCCGCCATTTCAGGACTATGCCATTCAAATGGATAATCACGGCGTTGAAGAGTATGAAAATACAAAGGTGTTGGGCCTGTTGATGCAGGATATCTTTCGCGATAACCCCGATAACTTTCGTCTTATGGGGCCGGATGAAACAGCCTCTAACCGATTGCAGGATGTGTATGCAGCCACCAAAAAAGTATGGATGGCAGAGCTGTACCCTGAAGATGAAGACGGTGGTGAACTCTCCCGCGATGGCCGGGTGATGGAAATGCT
>JBCDAG010000352.1:0-7611 GCA_039186165.1 Cyanobacteria bacterium P01_F01_bin.53 | reverse complement strand
TCGTTTGGCGCTCAGCAATTCTGTCGAATTCGCGGCTATCTCTCTACCTTAAGAAAGCAGGAACTCCCTGTGCTCGATGCCCTCAAAAGTGTTTTCCTCGGATGCCCTATTATTCCAACACTTCAGCCTAAGTAGTTACAAGAGTTTTTCATAAATGCGAGGACGGGTAACAGTCTCCAGCGCTTTGCCATATTCAGAAATAAAACCCACCACCACAAATCGTCCCTTCACAGCCAAGTGCTCTATCCCCGCGTCAAACATCTGTTTACCAACACAGTCAAACACTAAGTCGATGCCATTGGGATAGTGTTGACTCAGGATGTCTTGAACGTTTTCTTCGCGATAGTTGATGACGCGATCGCATCCCAACCGATGCAACAGTTTTGCCTTCGCAGCTGAACCACAGGTCCCAATCACATGATTACCCGCTAGCTTAGCGAGCTGTACGGCGATATGGCCAATCCCCCCTGCCGCCACCGTCACCAGAACAGTCTCTTGAACAGTTTCTTGAGTGGCCATTTCTCCCACTTTCTCCAACCCTACCAGTGCAGAAATCCCAGTGGGCATCAGGGTCAAAATTTCAGGGGTGGCCGCCCGAATCTTGACGGCCAGATCTGAGCGAATCACCTGATATTCGCGGTATCCTTGGCCGCGCTGGGTCGTCGCTACCGCATCACCCACCTGAAACCCCGTAACGTCCAAGCCCACGGCCTCGACCGTACCTACCGCTTCGACACCCAGGTCAAAAGGCGGCGTGAGCGTCACATAGGGGACTTCTCCCCGACAGAGCAGGGTATCGAAGCCAGCATTGACTCCGGCGAACCGATTTCGAATCAGGAGTTGGTCGGCGCTTGGAACGGGCAAACTCTCTTTGACAATGTCTACGGCAGTAGCAAAATCAGGGCTGAGCCGCTGAGCCACTAACTTGCGATATCGCCGCTCCGTACCCTGGCAAATGACACTCACAGCGCTAGTCTCCTAGCTGAAAAATGACACCCAAATACTCTCGGTAACCGCAGACTTTCTCGCCTTGAATATCAAAAGAGATGGCAGCTTGGTTCTCGTAGGGATGACCCAGCATGGTGCCTTGCGAGCGCACTTCAAACAGCACAGTGTTTCCCTGGCTCATGACGCGCTCCACCGTTAAGCTCAACCCTTCTGGAAAGATCTTGGAAACCATCATGAAAAAATCTCGGGCGCGATCTTTCCCAGTATTTTGGCCTTTAAAGGGGCCTGCCGGAAACCAAAAGGTAAAGTCTTCGGTGAGGTGCGCTAAAAAAGGTGACCACTCGCCGCTGGCCAGCCCCTGGGAAAAGTTCTGGAAGGCCGTTTGCGCAGTCTCCATTATCTGGTGACTAGTGTCATTTGCCATGGTTACGAGCGTCAAAGGGTGAAGGATCAGCACCTATATGATAGCTGCGTGTATGCAAGATCTCACCGGGAGAGGCTCTATGGCACATGTGGCCAGGATTTGATTTGATTGACAACCAGTATTTGAAAATTAGCTATTTAAGAATCAGCACTGGGCATGGTGAAAGGCGCATAACCCTTTCAGCCACTGAGCCTAACAAAAAGCGCTTCGCCCCTTTGCGTCCATGGGAAGGCATCACCACCAAATCCGCGCTAATCTCTTCGGCATAGTCAACAATCTGCCCGACAGGATCACCAATAGCCACCTCGATGACAGTCCCTGCATAGCCCAATTCTTCTAGCTTGTCGGCAAGGACTTTTTTCACCTTTTGCTTGCGATCATCATCGCTGAGCGTATCCCACAGAGCCGCCGGATCAGCCGGATGCAGGGGGGCTAGCACATGAATGATTTTAAGCGACGCCATGTTTTCAACAAATTCCTTGGCTGGCGCGATCGCCTCATAAGATAGCTCTGAAAAATCAATGGGAATCAAAACAGACTCTTTTTTAAGCCAACTCATCAGTCATCTCCAATAACAGCTCTTGTCACCGATTGCCTTACTGATTGCTCTAATGCCAATGCTCTCGCCAGAACGCCCCCGTTGCCCTCATTTTAGGACAGGCACTTTTGCTTCCTCCACCTCTGGCAACATCTCCCCTGACTTAAGCCGGGCCATATAGTGATTCAGCTCCTGGGCAATCAATCCCGACATTAAAAAGCAACCCAACAAGTTAGGCAGCGACATCGCCAACGCCATAATGTCACTAAAGTCGAGCACAGGTCCCAGGTTCACAACCGTACCCACAAACACACAGGCCAAAAAGATCACCTTGTAGGTGTTCACCGTACTATCTCCAAACAGATAGGCCCAGGCTTGCTGACCGTAATAGCTCCAAGAAATCATCGTAGAAATTGCGAACAAAAACCCAGCGACCGCAATCACATAGGGGAACCAGCTAATCACCTGGGCAAAAGACGCCGCCGACAGCTGAGCACCATTGAGATCGGCTGAGCCCGGATCGGCATAAACGCCCGTTAGCACAATCACAATCGCCGTAAGATTACAAATAAACATCGTGTCAATAAAGGGCTCTAGCAGGGCCACAATGCCCTCTCGAACCGGCTCATCCGTCCGGGCTGCCGAGTGGGCAATCGCAGCTGAGCCCAACCCAGCCTCATTTGAAAAAGCAGCCCGCTGAAAACCCACAACAATCGCCCCAATGGCACCGCCAGCGATCGCATCCGGACTAAACGCCGTGACAAAAATGGTGCCAATAGCACCTGGCAGGTCAAACAAATTCACTAAAATAACCCACAGGCAAGCCAAAGCATAAATCACCGCCATCCCCGGCACTAAAAAGCCAGCAACCGCGCCAATTCGCTCAATCCCACCGATAATCACCAGACCCACAACAGCCGCCAAAAACAGCCCAAACAGCCAGCTAAAATTATCTAAAAAGGGCAGCACATTCGACACCGCCGCAAACGCTTGGTTAGCCTGGAACATGTTGCCAATGCCCAAGCTCCCAATCGCACAAAACACCGCAAAAATAACCGACAGCGCTTTCCCAAAAGACGCCATGCCCATTGCCGATAGGCCGCGAGACAAGTAATACATCGGTCCACCGCCCACGGTGCCATCGGGCTTAATCACCCGATATTTTTGCCCCAGGGTGCATTCAGCCAGCTTGCTGGACATCCCCAAAAAGCCCGCCATCGTCATCCAAAAGGCTGCACCAGGGCCGCCTAACCGAATTGCGATCGCTACCCCGGCAATATTCCCAATGCCCACCGTCCCCGACAGCGCCGCAGCCAACGCCTGAAAGTGAGACACATCGCCCTCATCTTCAGGACTATCGTACTTACCACGCACCACATCAATCGCATGCTTAAAAGCCCGAACATTGATAAAGCCGAGCCGAATGGTAAAAAACAGTGCCCCGATCAACAGCCAGAGCACAATGAAAGGAAATCCATTCTCACCCCCAATCCTGAAATAAAACAGCACGTTGAGAACATCAACAACATTTTGAACCAGTGCTTCTAAGGTGCCTAAAAATCCGCCCGTGGCTGCTTCCTCTTGCGCTAAAGCCGCTTGAGGAATCAACACCGCTGGAAAAATCAGGAGAAAGATAAAATGCCTAAACTTAAACAATACTTGTTTCATGATTTTGATAACCCAAAAAGTGCTTCTGGGAGTGAGGTAGGAAGTGTTTTAGCAATTGCAGTGAATGAACCAACAAGATGTAAACCGTGCTTGAAAGACAACGGCCATGCATAAAAGAGAAATAGACGCCCAGCCAGCATCAACCCAGCTAAGATAAGTCTTGAGGCAACGCAAAAATAGCCTCTCGCAACGTTTCCACCAAAGCGTTGGCTTCTGCGTAGGTAATCACCAGCGGCGGACAAATAATCAGCACATTGGTAAAGCCAGGAACCGTGTTAGCGTTGCGGCCAATCATCACCTGATTCGCCATGCAATACCAAGTGACCGCGGCCATGTGCTCGCTCTCTAAGGGCGTTTTACTCACTTTGTCTTTTACCAGCTCTATGCCTAGCAACAATCCCTTGCCGCGCACATCACCCACATTGGGATGCGGCAACAGCGCTGCCTGCAAGCGCTCCATCAGGTAGTCGCCCATTTCAGCGGCCCGGTTAGCCAAATTCTCTCGCTCAATAATTTCAATGTTGCGCAGGGCTACTGCCGTGGCCGCTGGCGTTCCGCCGTAGGTGCTGACATGGCAAAAGTGACTGTTCGTCCCCGGTTCATCCAAAAAGGCATCAAAAATGTGTTGCTTAGCCACCGTGGCTGATAGGGGCATGTAGCCACTGGTCAGTCCCTTAGCAAAACAAATAATGTCAGGTTCTACGCCCCAGTGTTGATGCCCAAACATTCGCCCTGTACGACCAAACCCATTCACCACCTCATCAAAAATCAGGAGAATGCCCGTGCGATCGCAAATCTCTCTGACCCCACGCAAATACCCTTCCGTCGGCGGAATCACACCGCCCCCAGAAATCACAGGTTCCACAATCACCGCCGCAACAGACTCAGCCCCTTCATACAAAATAGTCTGCTCTAGCTCCTTCAAACAGGCAGCATTGTAAGCCTCCTCTGAGAGTCCCTCCCCTAGCCGGTAGTAGTAAGGTGGATTCACATGCAAAAAGCCCGGCACCAATGGTCCAAACTTGATTTTGCGCTCAGCTTGGGCCGTCGCACTAAGTGCCCCCAGCGTCGTACCGTGATAGCCCCGGTAGCGAGAGATAATCTTGTATCGCGACCCCGCCCCCGCAGAGGCCGTTTGAGCATGGTATTGGCGGACGATTTTAAAAGCGGTCTCGTTGGCCTCTGAGCCACTTGTTGAGAAAAAGACTTTGCCTTCGTAGCCCAACAGCGATAGCAACTTATGGGCTAAGCGAATACCCGGCTCGTGGCTCATGGTCATGGGCGAGTAGGCCAGCGACACCAGCTGCTCATAAGCCACATCTGCCAGTTCTTGCCGTCCGTAGCCCACATTCACGCACCACAGACCAGATACTCCATCAAAGTATTCTACCCCCTCGGCATCGGTTACATAGCAACCCACACCACGCTTCATACACTTAGGCGGCTTTTTCTTAAAAGGCTTGTGCTGTGCCAGAGCATGCCAGAGCGACTCGGCATCCATTCTCTGCAAGTCAGCGTTCCGCAAGTCAGCGGTATCTTGTGCCAACTGATTCTGAACGGGTATTTCCTGCTTTAATCCGACAACCATGTGGAAGATACTCCTGAATAATAGAACAGAAAATGGCTAGAAAGAATTCCCTATGTTTCAATTCTTTCTTATCAGTAAAAAATGCTTAAGTTAGCTTGTAGGCTAACAACTCAATAGAAGGGTTTATGTATCTCGGAATACGATTACCTACAACCCAAAAACTAAAACATTCATGACAAGCAAAAAATAATAGTTCGCCTCAGTGATAAAACCATTTAAGTGAGCTGGATACAGACGATTTCCTTGCCCGTCAAAGAACTTTCAGGAAATGGTTAAATCCTGACTTTAAAGTGTTTCATAAGCAATCCTGGATTGATCTAAATTGAGAAAACAAAGTAGAAAAATAAGGCAAGAGAAAGTAGCGTTAATTTCATCATTTTGAGTGAAATTAACGCTACTGAAATCGATTTACCAAAATCGATGAATACTGCCTGCAATTAGGCTGACAACTGCACTCCTAATACAAAAAGACGCAAGCCAATCACCACCAATGTCACCAAAACTATTCTGCGAAATATCAACGGGTCAAAAGATTTTGAGAGTGCTATTCCAACAAAGGTGCCGATAATCAAACTGGGGACAGCTATTAAATACTGTTTTAAAATAAGGGTTGAAAATCGATGTTGAGCGGCGTGGCCCAACACGATTAAAACGGCATTTCCCCACAAAAAACTGCTGAGGTTACTTTTAAATTTTTCCTGACTCCATCCTTGGCTATTGCCGTACAAAATAACGGGTGGTCCTGGCAAGTTGTAGCTGCCATTTAAAATGCCGGAGACAAAGCCAGTCCCATATATCCACTGCCTCGACTTTAAAGCAGGCATCGCCGGTGCCAGCAGTGCGTAAATGGAATACGCAACCAGCGCCAATCCCAGTGCCGAAAGCATTCCATTGGCAGGCGCAATCCGTAACACCACAAAGCCCAACGGAATGCCCAACACCGACCCCATTAACAACTGACTCACCACCCTGTGATCAAACGACCGACGATAGTAAGCGCCCAACAGTGTGTCATTCGTTAGGCCGATTAAGGCAACCAACGGAGCCGCTTCGTACACGCTGGTAAACCCAGACAGCACAGGCATCGCAATCAGCGCCGCGCCAAAGCCAGAAACGCCTCGGACAAACGAGGCGAGCAAAATAGTGACCACAATAATCAGTTCTGTTGTCACAACAGCTAGCTCCGATGAATTAAGGTGCCCGAGGATTGATCGGTTGGAATAAGGTAAATTTCGCTGATATTGACATGGGGCGGACGGCTAGCCGCAAACAAAATGCTATCGGCAATATCATCAGGCGTCAGGGCCGTCATATTGCTATACACACTTTTGGCTCTGTTGGTATCGCCCCGAAAGCGAACATCACTAAATTCTGTTTCTACCAGTCCTGGCTCAATGTTGGTGACCCGGATAGGCGTCCCTAACAAATCAATTTTCAAGCCCTCCGTCAACACTTTTACCGCTGCTTTGGTCGCACAATACACACTGCCACCAGGGTAGGTATAGCGAGCGGCAATGGAGCCCACATTGATCACATGGCCAGCGCCCCTTGCTACCATGCCAGGCGCGATCGCCCGCGTCATATACAACAGCCCTTTGACATTGGTATCGATCATCTCTTCCCAATCTTGCAAAGGAGCTTCGTACTGTTTATCAAGGCCTCGACTAAGTCCTGCGTTGTTAACCAACACATCTATCGCCTGCCAGTCAGCGGGTAACCCTTCTATAGCGGTGTTAACTGTTTCAGCCTGCTGCACATCTAGGGGCAAAAGCAGGGCATCAGTGGAGTACGCTTGCTGAAGCTTATCGGCAAGCGCTGCTAGCTTCTCTTTGCGACGAGCAGAAAGAATCAGGCGAGCGCCCGCCTGGGCAAAATAGTGAGCACAGGAAGCACCGATACCGCTGCTAGCACCCGTAATCAATACAATTTTTCCCGTCAATAAAATAGACATTGCAGAGATACCCCTCCCCAGAGGTTAGTCGGCAAAGAAACGACAAGCCTTGCCTATAACAGTTGGTGTGCACCTTGTTTCACCAACTGTTATAGGCACAGCGCATCTTCATCCTTACAGCTAAAATGCCTGAAGGATGAAACTTCTTAAAAACTAAAACTCTCTTGTGCGAGTACGCCCGCACAAGCACCAACAATACGTGCAACCATGTGCTAAACGTACACTCTTTAACCAAAAGCCAGATTAAACAGCCGAAACGGCGGGCGTGTAGGGAGAGCCCACGCCGTTCCACTTAAGCAGGTGCTTATATAGCCGCCCTTCCTTCGTGTTGAGATTCGAAGGAAGGTGGCCAGGGCCTAAAGATGAAAAGTATTGAAACGCAATCAACATCTGGCTAGCCCTGAAACAACTCTATCTTGATGTCTTACTACACACCGATAAGCTGGGCGCCGTTGCGCCCGCTATGGGGGCTTTTTTCGGCGATGCCGCGCCGC
>JBCDAG010000351.1:0-7614 GCA_039186165.1 Cyanobacteria bacterium P01_F01_bin.53 | reverse complement strand
AGAATTTCCTACTACTGACGCTCACGGTCAAACCTTGATAGTCTCCCCGGCAAAGCCGGGGGCTTACCTATTATTTAGTTAGCAAAACCCGGCTGATGGCGAATCAAGCTCAAAAACTCCTCGCGGGTCTTAGCGTCTTCTTGAAACACGCCTACCATCGCACTGGTGACCGTCCAAGACCCCGGTTTTTGCACACCGCGCATGGCCATACACATATGACTCGCTTCCATTACAACGGCCACCCCTTTAGGATCGAGCACCTCCTGAACAGCTTCCGCAATCTGCCGATTTAGGCGCTCCTGCACCTGCAAGCGACGGGCATACATCTCTACGATCCGAGCCAGCTTACTGAGACCCACCACACGCTGGTTCGGGATATAGGCCACATGGGCACGGCCCATAAAGGGCAGCATGTGATGCTCACACAAGCTAAAAAAGTTGATATCACGCACCAACACCATTTCGTTATGGCCTTCGTCAAAAATCGCGTCGTTAACGATGGTTTCCAGCGATTGGCAATAGCCTTGGGTCAAGAAACGCATGGCCTTGGCGACGCGCAAAGGCGTCTTCAGCAGGCCCTCACGATCAGGATCTTCACCCACGGACAGCAGCATCGTTCTCACGGCTTCCATCATTGGGCCATTGTCCGAAGTAGGGTCACAGGCCGCTGACTGATGGGAAGTGGACTGACCAAGCTTGGTTTGACGGTCGGGTCGGCTAGGAGGCACCGTACCATTTGCCGTCCCACCATTTGCCGACCCGTTGATCACGCGGTCACTAAAATTCTGACCACCATCGGCCGCTGGAATCCCATCAGAAATAGTCATAAAAGTGTTTCCAAAAAATTAAAAAAGTAGCGCGATTAACAAGGGTAGCCGCTAGTCCCTATTGAACAAACCCAGTACAAGAACACAAGTTCAAAAACAAGGGCCACAAGAGCCAAACTCATAGCGAGCAGCAAGCAAACAGCATCGCTATAAAGCACCCTGGGCCGGTGTCAGTGTCAGATGTGAAATCACAGCTTCTGGAGGCAATAGCACGGTGTGCAAAATGGTCTGGGCCACTGTTTTCGGGTCCAGCATGGCCGAACGGTCCAAAGTTGATTGCACTGTAGCAGTATCCCAAAGGGGCGTATTCACGGCACCTGGCGAAAGGGTGACAACCCGAATGCCATTCGCCGCTTCTTCAACGGCGATCGCATTGGATAAGGCCACTAAAGCCGCCTTACTCACCCCATAGGCACCCCAATCAGGAAAAGCTTGCTGTGCCGCAATCGACGCGATATTCACAATCAGCCCCTGCCCACGTTTGCGCATCTCGGGAAGCAAAGCCTGCACCGCCAAAAACGCACTGGTCACGTTGAGGTCTAACACCTGTTGCCAATCCGCTAGGGACATCTCACCCAACGGACCGGTATATCCCATCCCCGCACTATTAATCAGCACATCCATTGGGCCAACACTTTCAACCACCCGTCGAAGGCTTGCCTTGACCTGTGCTAAATCAGTCAAATCAATGGAAAAACCACGGGCATCTACGCCTAACGTACACAACTCAGCCGCCAGCGCTGAGAGCTTAGGTTGAGATCGCGCAACTAAAACGACATCAAAACCAGCCTGGGCAAAGGCCCTAGCACTCGCTTCACCAATGCCAGAACTTGCCCCCGTAATCAGCACGCGACGGGAAGTCGCCGAATCACCAGGAGTAGTGTCCTTTGGCATAGTGACATTGACGGAATGACTTGCAAATGACAGCTACACCCAAAAACTGAGAAAAGATGCAGCTGCTGTAAATAAATGTTAACCGTTATTGGGTCAGCACTGCCAAAGCGTCGTAGGAAATAGTCTGTTCTTTAAAGAAAGACTGTTTAGCAGGTGATTTACCCGACAAATACGCCAATTTTTCGGAATTTCTCATAGCGTTGAGAGCGGCGTTGCTCTGGGCTTAGCTCCAGCAGCGTTGTTAAGTTCTGAGCTAGGGCCTGCTGCAACGTATTGGCCGCCTCAACTGGAGCCGCATGGGCACCGCCGATTGGCTCAGGCAGCATCTGATCTAAAATGCCTAAATTTTTCAAATCCCACGCCGTTACCTTAAGCGCTTCTGCCGCTTGGGCGGAACGTGAAGCATCCTTCCAAAGAATAGAAGCGCAGGCTTCAGGGCTGGCAACGTAGTACACCGAATGCTCAAACATCAAAAGGCGATCGCCCACACCAATCCCGAGAGCCCCCCCGGAGCCCCCTTCACCAATCACAGTGCAAATAATCGGCACATCTAGGCGAAACATTTCCCGGAGATTATGGGCGATCGCTTCGCCCTGCCCCATTTCTTCAGCTTCAAACCCGGGCCAGGCACCGGGCGTGTCAATAAAGGTCATAATCGGCATGCCAAAACGGTTCGCATGCTCCATCAGGCGCATCGCCTTCCGGTAACCACCAGGCACAGGCATCCCAAAGTTACGGGCCACGTTGTCCCTAGTATCTCGGCCTTTTTGCTGGCCCAGCATCATCACCGGACGCCCTTCAAATCGCGCAATACCACCGACCAATGCCAAATCATCCTTGCCGGATCTGCGATCACCGTGCAGCTCTATCCACTCCTCGCTAATGGCCTGAATATAGTCCAAGGTGCTAGGCCGACGTGGATGGCGAGCCACCTGAATCCGTTGGGAAGGTGACAAGCTGGTAAAAATTTCCTGTCTCAGCTGTTGAGCCCGCGACTCTAGCTGAAAAATTTGATCGGAAACGTCTACATCGTTATCTTCAGCCAGCTCACGGATCTGCGTGATCCGCGATTCTAGTTCCGCCAAGGGCTTTTCAAAATCCAGCAGAATAGGCCTACGTTCAGTCGGTGCCATGGGAAGCCCTTGACTTGGGCCAAGGGATAACATCTAACGGTCAAAGGCCCTAACAAAGGCCCTAAATTACGGAATCTAACGAGTTTTCGAGACACAACGACTTTGTGGAGCCTTTGCCCCACTCACGTTGCCTACAAACGAATCCTATAGACTCCGCACTTAAGCTTTATTTTACGTCAGTAGCGGCCTAAAGCCGTGTCTTCTGGAGGCTTCACCAATCAAATCCATCTTCTCAATCGTGATTTGATTGCGCCCCCAAGAGAAATTCGTATGCAGCTTCTCAAATTCCAGCAGCATCGACTCAGCAAAACAAGCAAACAGCTGACGGCCTGGCACGTCCATATTCACAATGTTCATAATGTGCCAGTCAATATCGAGTGAGTGCTCCACAATGCCGCCTTTGAGCACATGGATGCCAGGGTGGGCAAACGTCACGTCAATATTTTTGGGATAGCCCCCGTCCACCATTAAGCAAGGCTTTTTGAGCGTTTCCACATCCACATTCAATCCCTTCGGCAGGCTGGCAACCCACACCACCACATCAGCTTGGGGCAGAGCATCATCCATCGAAACAACGCGGCCAAACTTGAGTTCTTCTTGCAGGTTATTCAGTCGCTCTTGGTTCCGCGCGACCAGCAGCAAATCCTTCACACCAGTCCGAGCGGTTAACCAGCGACACACGGCACTGCCAATATCTCCCGTTGCCCCACACACAGCCACGGTTGCATTCGCCAAATCAATCCCGTGCTGAGGCGCAGCATCTTCCACCTGCTTGCAGATCACGTAGGCAGTGTGGGTGTTGCCGGTGGTGAATTTTTTAAAGTCTAAATCTAGGTTGCGAACCCGCTTGATTTGCTCAAGCTTAAAATTCTCAAAAATGATGGAGGAAAACCCACCCAACGCCGTAATGTTAATACCATTCTTTTGGGCATGGGCCATCGCGTTTAAGATTTTACGCGTCGCAGCTTTAATGCGGCGATTGGCTAACATCTCTGGCAAAAAGCACGATTCGACGTATTTCCCTTCAATCACTTGGCCCGTCGCACTGGTGACTTTGAAGTGATCGACGATTTGCGGCGGCGCACTACACCAAAAGTCTAAGCCTTGGTCAGCATATTCGGGGTAGCCCAAGTTATGAGCGACGGACTTGGCGTGTTCTAGGCTGGTGAGGTGACCGATTAAACCAAACATTCAGGGTTACTAACGTCTTACACGTTGAAAGTAATTGGATTGAAACTAAAAAAGCAAAAAGACGATTCAAGGCATAGGGGGAGGCCCGACGCCTGCTTCAGGCATTTCATCATTGTCTCACTTAAAGGGCACGTCTACTCAAAAAAGGGACGGAGCCATAGCAGAATGAACGCCTGCAAAGATAAAAACAAACAAAATTTTAAGGATACGTACTCAGGGAAAATCTCGCCAAGCCAGTCCAGCCAAGCCAGTCCAGCAAACAGGCGTAAGCACCATGACTGTAAAGCAAAGCGCCATAAAACGGTGCCCTCACCGCTTCAAAAGCAGTCCCCGCTTCAAAAAATATGCGCCCAAAACAAAGCGACCCCACTCCATGAAGGAATGGGGTCGCTTTAGGGGTAACCTATGCAGCGGCTAAGCCTTGAGCAGAGAGCTTCATAACATCACGAGCACTGAAGCCAATGTTAGAGAGCGCTTCACCGTAGGTAATCATAAAGTCTTCAACGAGGGCATCCTTTTCCATGCCAAGCACAGCGGCATCTTTTGCCACTTCGTTGAGCATTTTCCACACCAAAGGCAAGTTGGCGCGGTTAGCTTCTTCAAGCTCTTCACGGGCCGTTTCGAAGTTAGCCTTGAGCCACTCTTCACCAAAGTTCAGGTGCAGATACTCATCTCTCACCACACCTTCGGTGATTTTGCGGGCAAAATCATCAGCGACAGGAATGTAGATGTTATAGGCTGCAATCGCAAACGTCTCAATAATCAAAGACTGAATCAGCAGGCAAGTCACAATTTTGCCTTCGGCAAGTGCAACCTGAAAATTCTCATGCAGCTTGGAGAAAAATTCCTTGGCGAACAGCATATCAGGCGTAACACTCAGGTTTTTGCCACAGGCTTGAAATCCCTTCATGTGGCGCTTTTCCATGCGAGCTAGCTTAATTAGCTCGTCCGCGTGGTCAGTAAGATGCTCTGATAGCTGCGTGTAATTACCATTCGCTTCGAGTTCTCCTTCGATCACAATCGCGTTGATACGACTGTAAGCGTCTTTGTAGGTTTCACTCTGGAAGTCCATCACTGGGCTGGCTTCAAGGGTTGGCATAGCTGTATTATCCTGGGTTACAGTAAATTGACTGAAGGAACTAACCTGTCCCTCAACCGCTTACGTAAGCAGATAGACAGGATTCTTAATAGTTCTTACCAATTTATCTTTCCTTATAGCGTATCAGACTCACCTTGAGAAAGGGGAAGCCGAGCAAGCAAATCAATGAGGGTGCGATTAATCGGTAAATCTTATTTGCAAGTAGCCCTTTTAACAACGACGAGTCCCCACTTCGAATGCGCACCTTGCCCATTGCTCAAGGGAATTAGCGATCTTCTCAGGCTTGTCTCCCTATCTATTCCTATTGGATCAATTGAGTTATCTCATTAGCCGTCGCATTAATCGGCTATCTCATCAATCGACCATCTAATCATTACAATCGATCCTCTAATAAATAACTAATTGAGCACAGCATCACTGGGAATCGCATCGCTGGCAACGTCAATCGCAGTCGCTTCCGTAGTCTCCAAGCCCATGTCTGCCGAAGGTTTGATAGTAGCAGGCTTGTCAGTCGAGGCTTCGATGGCACCATTTCTCTGCGTTTTGGCCTGTGTTTTACTCTTAGCTTTTTGATTCTCTGCCGCTGAGACAACTTCAACATCCGCATCAGAAGACGCTGCAATCTCTACATCCACCGTTTTAGGCATCTCTGGGATAGGGCGAGGCGTTGCATCCGCCAATTCTTCCGGCAGCATCTGCAACCGAATTTGCCGAGAAGCGGCACTATTGGCTTCCCCTAGCTCCACTTGGATGAGTTCACTACAGAGAGGCCCCAATGCACCCAGGAGCGATCGCAAATGTGGCGTACTTTCACCACTATCGACATACACCCGTTCCGAGAGCTTGTTAATGCGTTTCCAAGCGGTGTAGAGCTTCACCGCAGCCTGCTCTAGCTGGGTCGCCTGGTTCACCAAATCAGCCGCTGAGTTCAGACATCCGACGCGCAGGGCTTCGTCTAATGCCAGCTCCAGATTTATTTGCTCAGGATCGAGCGATCGCACCTGCGCTGCTGCTTCTATATAGCGAGAGAGGTACTTCGCTTCAGCAGTGACTTGTTTGAGCGTATCGATATCTGGATTTTCATCTACCTCATTTCTCAAGGTCTGTTGGTGGGATTGCGGCAGCTTTTCCATCTCTTTCACCATGGGGGTAATGTAGCGCGATGGAATCGAATTATCAGCCGCTTTGGCCCGCACCGACTCAGGAATCAGCTCTGAGTTCATTGCAGTCCAGTCGTCAGAGAGGCTTTTGACTTCTTTGCGCGTAATCTGATCGCCCCGGCGAGCCGCCTCGCTGACAATCTGCTGTACTTCTGGAGAGGCTTGGGCCGTTTCCATAAAGGCCCGCTTACTGAAGCGGTTCACGTCTTTGGTTTCGATTAACCCCTCTTCCAGCATTTGATCGGCACTATTGGCCAAATCAATCAACACGTAGGCCTGGCTTTTACTCACGCCCCGATCCTTTAGCCAGTTGAGGAAGCCAGCACCACCGGCTTCATTATTAGCGTCGTTATCGGCCTGGCCACCGCGCTTTTCGCGATCACGCACCACCCGCAAAATACGTCCGCGCCAAATATCGGTTTGCAGATCAAATCTGTCGCACACCTGCCAGGCCAAATCCACCTGCTGATGAAACTCATAGTCCGAGAGGTCACTCTCCACATCGGGCAGCGAAACTTCTAATTCAACCGATTGATCTGGGCCAGATATATCGGCAGTAAACTGCTTAGCTGTCATCTAAAACCTGGCGGAACGAAGTCGAATCATTATGACACAGCTCACCCCAGCCCTACCCAGCGAAAGCATCCCGATAGGCGAGCCTCACAATCTCCCGAGCAAGGCTAGCAGCTGAGAAACCACCCACACCGACAGTGCCGCCATTCCTAGCACCAGCGCCAATAAGGCCACAATCACCACGAGCGCAAATGCCTTATCAGCGGCACGGCTCGGCACCGGATTAGCGATATGCTTCTCCAAAAGAGCCACATTTTGACTGTTCGCCTTCCAGGTGACATCAAATAAGTCACCAATGACAAGCACCAGCCCCGTCAGCGTATCGAGCAAAATATTAAAGCCCATCCGCCCAATCGTCGCAGCGGGCAGCCCTAACCGAGCCCCTTCAAAAACGATGTACACCGACATCAGCCCCGTGAGGACATCACCACCGCCAGGAAGAACCCCTAAGATAGGGTCTAAACCAAAGCGGACCTTCGTGCCCGGCACTGTGATCGCATTATCGAGCACATGGCTCATTTGCCGCAGGCGCTTCAATGATGACATGGCTCGGGATGGCACTTGGGCACGGGGCATTACCGGTGGACGAGGCATAGGGCAGCACCACATAAAGTTTAAGAAAACAGCAGACCCGAACATCTAACGCTAACGTTAGACGAAAGGACGCAATAGCAAGGCTAGATGGCCTGCTACGAACAAGCAGACTGGCCAAACTCATGCACGCTGAAGGCGGTTTT
>JBCDAG010000350.1:0-7649 GCA_039186165.1 Cyanobacteria bacterium P01_F01_bin.53 | reverse complement strand
CTTATCTTCTCATTTTTAATTACGGATAGGTCGTAATCGCAGATGCTAAAAATCTGCCCCATTTCCACCAAAGATTTTATCGCGCTAATTCTGCGGTTAACCGTCGCTGGCGCTAAACCTTGCTCAAAAAGATGATTCCGGTAAGCAACCACCACCGATATCGCCTGCGTCTTAGATAGCGATAAAAACTCGCGGGCAAGGTCAGATGTTAATTCGCGACCGGGAGCAACGAGATTGAAGAAATTTCGCAAGTCATGAGAGTAAGCCCTGCGAGTGTGTTCGGAGCGCTTTTGCCTCAGTAACACTTCGAGAATTTGCTTACTATCTTCTTGGGTAATTGTACTTAAAGTGGTGATAGAGCGGAGCGTGATGATACCTGACATAGAAGAAAATCGTCGAATACGAGAGCTTGTGCGCGTTAAGTGTATGTTTAAACGTGCATTCTCACTACCACTTTACAATAAAAGACACCATTATTCCGGGGCGACGGACGTTTAGAATCGATATTAATCCGTAGTCGTTATGATGTCGGTTTTATTTAAATGCGGAATCGCATCTTTAATATTTTTATTACTGCGGGTTAAGAAAGGCGGGATGATTTTTAGGGGCACTCGCTGATTCATTCGCCGTAAATATCTTTCAATACAACTTCAAGACCTGCCTCAATATCGCGATCATGCCAAGTTTTAATCTTCTTGGTGCGCCTTAACCCCGCCAGATGTTTATTCAGTTCAGTTAGCATCTCCGCATCGTGATGAGAATACGATAAAAAGACGCTAATGGCTTCCTCTGCCACTGATATCCTCCGGCCTACGGTAAAATTTGGCTTGTACCCGATTATAACCTTATATTCAGGGGCTCTCAGCCACTATAGATAGGCTACTGCTCTGGACTTCCCCAAAGGACAACCAACCGATGGAGTACGCTGAAACATGGTCATAGTGAGCAATAATGCTCACTATGAGATAGTTGGTTACCTACCAAGACACACACTCGATAGTCGGTATGCATAATAGAGATCGCAGTCGTGTAGGCTCACAATCTCCATCTGCTTTACCACCCGTCTACACACATTAAAAAGAGCAGTGTCAAAATAAGCAACATCAAGTGGCATGAAGAAGTTTTTTATACTGATGGGCACAGTCGTTATTACGCTATGTTGCCTATCCCTCATTTTTCATCGCCCCCCATCACAGCCCGTATTCTCACAAGCCGTACCCGCCGCCCCCACCAGCACCCCCCGCACCGAAAAGCCACGCGGCGTCTCCTGGACCGCTGGCCGCGAAATCGTAACCCAGCCCAACATCACTCCCCTCACCCATAACGCCGTCAATTGGATCGCCCAAATCCCCTTTGGCTGGCAAGAAGACTACGACATCCCCCAGCTATCCCTCATCACCGAAGGCAACTACTGGGGCGAAACCGACGAAGGCCTAAGAGTCACCATACAACTCGCCCAAGCCGCAGGCATTCATACCCTGCTTAAACCCCACATTTGGCTAACCCGCCCACGAGACGGTAAATGGCGCTCAGATATTGCAATGCGCTCCGAAAAAGACTGGCAAACCTGGTTTGCCAACTACCGCACCTTTATATTGCACTACGCCAAATTCGCCCAAACCCACGACATTGAAATGCTGTGCATCGGCACAGAACTGCAACTCACCGCCGTACAAAGAGAACAGGACTGGCGCGAACTCATCGCCGATATTCGCCAAGTGTACGACGGCCAGCTCACCTACGCCGCCAACTGGTACGAAGGCTTTGAAAACATTCCCTTTTGGGATGCCTTGGACTTTATCGGCATTCAAGCCTACTTTCCCTTAAGCGATCGCAACCGCCCCACCCTAGAAGAGCTAAAAGAAGGATGGCGATCGCACCTCCCCAGCATTGAGCAAGTCGCAGAACAGTTCCAAAAGCCCGTAATCTTCACCGAAATCGGCTATCGCAGCACAGATGATGCTGCCATTAAGCCCTGGGAATGGCCCTCAGCAGGCTCAGAAATAAACCCAACCATCTTCGCCTCAGACTCCGCCCAAGCCACCCAAGCCAACTGCTACGAAGCCTTTTTCCAAATCGTATGGCCCCAAGAATGGCTAGCAGGCGCTTACTTTTGGAAATGGTTCCCCCAGGTAGACACCACCCCCGGAAAAGTAGGCCGAGGGTTCACCCCCCAAAACAAACCCGCCGAGCAAGTACTGAAAAAATGGTACGAAATGAGCGAAGGGGACAACTCATAAACAACAGAAACAAGGAAATAATCTGTCGTTTATCCTACAGCCGGTGGCTGAGGCTCCCCCGCCAAATCACCGCCCCGCTTAATCCACACTCGCGTTCCCTCGTCACCAACCCGTACCTCGGCAGCACCGCCCTTAGGCAACCGCAACCAAGACTGCTGCTCAAACGCTTCATCCCCTTCAGAAAACGTCCCCTCCAGCACCAACACCTCCATCGCATTCGGTGCATCGAGCCTCACAACCTGATTAGCAGGCCATTGCTCAAGCCGCACATCCTCTCGCTCATCATGGAATAGGGGCATAATCTCTACCCCTGGCCGCTCAGCATCAGGCTCAAAAGCCATACTGTTCGTATCCAGGCGCACCTGAGTGCGATCGCTCAAATCAAACTGCCAGAGCTTCACGAAAATAGTGCATCCCGGCGCTGAGCCTGGCGCATGTTTTGACTCAGGCGGATTGCGAATATAGCTCCCCGCAGGAAAGTCGCCATACTCGTCTTGAAAAACCCCTTCTAAAACAAAAAACTCTTCTCCCCCCGTATGGGTATGCGCCGAAAAGTGACTATCCGGCGCATACCGCACAATGGTGGTGGCCCTGGCAACTTCGTCACCCAGCCGATCTAACATGCGCCTCTCAACGCCAGGCATTGGTGAAGCCTTCCAGGGAATTTTGGAAGCATGCAGAGCAACCCGTTCGTCAAAATTACCATTGAGACGTTGTATGAGACGTTGCATGATTAGGATTTCCTTTTTTCAAAAGCGTGATCAGGCAGGAGCCGCTTCAGCCAGTAGGGCATCTAACCGACCTTCACGATCTAATTGGTGAAGAGCATCATTGCCGCCCACGTGGACGTTGTTAATGAAAATTTGAGGCACCGAACGTTTGCCATCGTCCCCTCGCTTAACCATTTCATCGCGAGCTGCTTCATCACCATCAATGGAATACTCAGTGAAATCGACCCCTTTTTTCTTCAGCAAGGATTTTGCACGGATGCAAAAAGGGCAAAATTGCCAAGTATAAATTTCAACCGTTGCCATGGGTTTAAGTCCTAAATAAGGGATTTATACGAAAAAACACATTAACAGTAAACCAACTAGGGTGTGAATGACATGTAACTTACGGGTGAAAAAGCAAGGAAACGGACACAAATGATTCCCACAGTATCTATCAACTAATAGATAGACGTCAAGAGGTAGGTGTTAAGGGTAGGGGATGGGACGGGTATGCGATCGCCTTCTTGTTATGGTTCGCACACCCGGTTTTGGCATATCTGGTTTTGGCGCACCTGGGTTTGGTGCATGATGTGGCCTAGAAAAGGAGCTTATAGAAGGGGGCTCTATATCAGGAGCCTACATCAGGGGACTCTATTATGAGGGGCCTATAGAAGGGCCTATCCTATAATCATTTAGCCGCCAGCTGGTCCTATCGCGAACATGTCTACTTTGCTGATGAATCCCATCATCCGGTTTGGGCTCTTGCTCTTAGCGTTGGGTGCCGTGGGCTTCAGTTTTGATCCACTGCTACTCCTGCTTGATGCCGTCTCCATTCAATCTGTCGGTATTTTGTTAGCGATCGCAGCCGGTTTTTGCGGGTACAAATTTCTGGCCTTTGGGGCCGATGACGTCGTCACCGAATCCACCCGCATCGTCACCGATAATCAGTGGTCGCCCGCCCTCATTCCGGGGATTATTGCCTTTGGCACGAGCCTCTCCGAACTGGGCTTTGTGATTGTCAGCACCGTGAATAATGAAAATGAAATTTTGGTGCACTCGATTATTGGCAGTGATGGGTTTCAGCTCGGCGGTATCTTTTTTGTCTGTGTGGCGGTCGCCAAAATCTCCCATTGGGATGCCAAGCTCCTCAGGGCAGATATGTGGCTACTCTCCCTGATGACCTTTTTCGTGTTATCGGCCGTCAGGGTCGGATTCACCCGGCAAATGGGTGCCCTGATCGCGGCGACGGCCCTCTTATCCGCCTGGCAATTCCTCAAAGATGCCCCTGAGGGCGTCTTTGAGGCCGATGAACCCGATCCCGATAAGCTAGAAGCCACACTACAAGGTAAGGTATCGGGCTCACCCTTTAACCTGATCACGGGGTTCGGGCTGCTGCTGCTGGGCACCGTTTGGTTCTTCGATGCGATTATCTATTCGGGGGGTGTTTTTGGCATTCCGGCCTTTGTCCTGGGGCTGGTTGGCGCAGTGATTACCTCCTCAGGGGAAGTGTTCACTACGTTTCCGTTGGTAAAAAGTGGTGAAAAAGGATTGTTTTTTGCGGCGATCGCACTCGCAGGCAGTAACGCTTTCGACACCTCATTTTTGGGCTTATCCGCCCTCTTTCGTCCCTTCAGCCTAGCCCCCGCCGCCCACAATGCCCTGCCCGCCCTCGTCACTATGGGGCTCACGCTCTTGCTCCTGGGCTTTACCTATCGCTCCAGCATTCCCCGCTGGGTCGGGCTCACCGTTGTCCCGGTTTATATTATTTCCTTCGTTGCGCTAGCACTTGTATGAGTAGCGCTGGTACTTTTATAAATGGCCCTAGTGCAGCTTCAAGCCCTAACAATTAGGGAATGGGCAGTGGGGGCATTAGGGGGATTAGGGAGGTAGGGAGCACGGTGGAAATACGTTTCCCAAATTCCCCCAATCTCCCTAATTTCCCTACAAACCTGACCCTAAAATTCAGCATTGACGCAGCACTAGCTCTCATATAGCCTGAACTTGCATATCTTATAGGCTTGCCTATAATTCTATCGTTCACACAATTGGTAGCAACGGGTCGCCCATGAAAATCGCTTTTTTCAGCGCCAAAGCCTACGACAAACAATCGTTTGAAACCACCAATCAAACCTTCAATCACACCCTCACCTTTTTTGAGCCGCGCCTAACCCCAAAAACAGCCGCCTTAGCCGCTGGATTCCCCGTCGTGTGTGTCTTTATTAATGACGAGCTGGGAGAAGAAACCCTGCGAGAAATTGCCGCCAACGGCACCCAACTCATCGCCCTACGGTGTGCCGGATTTAACAATGTAGACCTTGATATCGCTAAAGAACTGGGTCTAAAAGTAGTGCGAGTACCCGCCTATTCGCCCTATGCCGTCGCCGAACATGCCGTCGGCCTCATTATGATGCTAAACCGTAAGCTCTATCGGGCCTACAACCGAGTCAGAGAAGATAATTTCGCCCTAAAAGGGTTGCTCGGATTTGATCTACACGGTAAAACGGTGGGCATTGTGGGCACAGGCAAAATTGGTGAATGCTTTGCCCGCATCATGAATGGCTTTGGCTGCCAGCTCTTAGCCTACGACGTCAGAGAAAATCCGGCCCTGTTAGACCTAGGCGTTCACTATGTAGAACTCCCAAAGCTGTTTAGCCTCTCTGATGTAATCTCTTTGCACTGTCCGCTGCTGCCCGCTACCCACCACATGATTAATGGGGAAAGTCTTCAGCAGCTCAAACCAGGCGCAATGCTCATTAATACCAGTCGCGGCGGCCTTATCGATACCAAAGCAGCCATCACTGCACTCAAATCAGGACAGCTAGGGTATTTGGGTATTGATGTCTACGAAGATGAAGGAAGTTTGTTCTTTCAAGATCTCTCCGACACCGTTATTCAAGACGATATTTTTCAACTCCTACAATCATTTCCCAATGTCGTAATTACCGCCCATCAGGCCTTTTTCACCCAGGAAGCCCTCACCAATATCGCCAGCACCACCCTTGAAAATATTAGTGACATTGAATCAGGAACCCCCTGTCCCAACGAGATCACAGAACAAAACACCCTTTAAATTATTTGCCGCCGCGATAGTCGCAAACTCAGCCGCCACCGTTTGCCCCACTGCAATTAACATCGTGGCATCTGTGTATCATATACCCCCGCAATTTTTCTCTTTCATCGGCATTAGGCTGCGTCACTTTAATGGCGAGAACCAACCTCTCAAAGCAATTTTTCTTCTTTGAGGTAGCTCATGGTTATAACTTCAAGACCTAGGCAAACTAATCATGTACAAACGACACACACCATACCTGATATGCCTTTGAACACTGATCTCCTCACCTCTAGCTTCACCCTCCTTCAAGAACGCAAGCTCGAATTCAGCGACACCTTTTATCAAACGCTATTTGCAGACTATCCAGAGGTACAACCCCTGTTCACGCATGTTGACATGCAAGAACAACCCAAAAAACTGTTTGCCTCCCTGGTATTGGTGGTAAACAACCTCACTAGGCCAGACGTGCTCACAAACGCCTTAAAAGGACTGGGCACTCGACACGTCAAATATGGTGTCTTCCCCTCCCACTATCCTATGGTCGGCGGCACCTTACTCAAAACGATGGCCATCACATTAGGAGACAGCTGGACCCCGGAGGTCGCAACGGCTTGGACAGAGGCCTACTCAGCAATCACTGAAATTATGCTGGAAGGCTCCGATTACCCCGAAGAAACGCTCATGCCATCGGCATAAACCAAGCAGTTCATCGTGATCGCTCTACAACATGCGATCGCTCTACAACATGCGATCGCCCTATAACAACAGAACTGCCAACCGAAACCTGCGCCCAAGCGAGAACTATCAATTTACCCCATGTCATCTATGGCCCACACCATGACTCAAACCATGCCCAAAATCATACACAGCCCAGGCCATAGTTGAACCACACCACACCACTCTACAGCGCCCAAATAGATAGCACCCAAATAGATAGCGTCCAAAAAATAGATTGCTAGTTCTCGCTTGTAAGCTTAAGAACAATCAGAACTTCGGATGAATATTCCCACAACATCAAACGCCAAGAAAAGCCTATTCCTCTCAACGATAGGCTTCATCGTCACCTTTGCTAGCTGGGGAATCATTTCTGGACTGTCCCCCCTCCTCAAACAATCGCTAGCCCTATCAGCCACTCAAACCAGCATCATGCTTGCGATTCCCGTGCTACTCGCAGCCGTGGGTCGCATCCCGATGGGCATCCTCACCGATCGGTTCGGCGGACGGTTAGTGTTTAGCCTGCTGCTGATTTTGGGCATCGTTCCCTCACTGGCACTCTCCATCAACCATGCCTACACCAGCCTCCTCTTTTGGGGGCTTTGGCTAGGCATGGCCGGGACCTCCTTCGCAGTCGGTATCACCTTTATTTCCCAGTGGTTCCCACCCGAAAAACAAGGCACCGTGCTAGGCCTTTTTGGAATTGGCAATGTAGGACAATCCCTTGCCGTTTTGCTAGGGCCAATGTTAGCGGGCACGATAGGCATCTCTAAAACATTTTTAGTCTTTGGCTGGGCGTTGTTGCATGAATATTTTCTGGGCCCCAATCTCTTAGATTTCTAAAAATATTCAGTTTTCTTAGTCAGTGAAGGCATAGCTATCCGGCATTCCCAAATGTGTCATCCGATTGAGTGCTGCACAAGCGAGTAGTAG
>JBCDAG010000349.1:0-7683 GCA_039186165.1 Cyanobacteria bacterium P01_F01_bin.53 | reverse complement strand
CGGCGGGTTGCGTCTTCTCATGCTTGGTACAGAAGCGAGCCGCAGAGGATGACCAAAAGGGCTTTTCCTCTTGCCTCGCCAAAATGGTTTCGTAGCGGTGCTGCCATTCTTCAAGCATTGTCCGCTTAGGGTACAGCTTTACCAGCGGTAGGTTTAAATCCTCACAAACTTGGCGTAAATGAGTTTGGACGCCAGCCCATTCAATTCGGCCCAAATCACAAAACAGCGCAAACAAGTCTCCTTGCCAGTCGTATTGCTGAGCAGCCTCGGCCAGATAGCGCAACATAGCATCGCTGTCCTTACCACCGCTTACTGAAATCGCCAGCGTGGCATCAGCAACTAAAATCTGTTGTATGAATTCAGGGATATTTCTATAATCAACTGCCTCAGGAAAAAGGGTGGGTTGAAAAAACATATCAGAAGGCCCATAACAGCATTCCGCCCTTGCGAAAGCAAAAGCCCATTGCAGCTAGTGCAATAGGCTATCAACAAAGGCTCAAAACAGGCTGAGTTGTCGGTTAAGAACAACGTCGGGCTCCACGGGAGCTATGGACTGTGCCAGCTCTTGAGAGGCTAGCAATGATCGCATTGCCTGAACCATCTGATGGGTGCGTTGATGGCTCTCTAGCCATTGGTTGAAAAGTCGTAGCTGAGGCGTTGGCCGGGACTCCCACATCTCCATGCTCAGCGTATTACCGTGCCGCACAACGGCTTGCAAGCCCAGTGCCGAAAGCTGAATGTAGGCCATGTTGAAGGCATCACGGCTAACATCTGTGCAGTCGAATTGGGCACAGCTACGGGGGTCGATGCCTTGATGGTGGATTTCCTCGGCACCAGCAATCACAAGCGCTCCTGCACCACAGGCTGGCTCATTGACTGTGATAAGGCCCTTTTCTTCTACCAGCGATCGCACATCAAAGAAGGTCATCTTAGCGATCGCCTTACACAGGTGGTAGGGCGTGAAGAATTGTCCGCCATGCTTGTTTAATAGCCTGCACTCACCAGCAACTTCACCAAGGAAATCACTAAAGTGACCGTGATGGACCATGGAAATAAGGCCCATCAGCTTAGCAAACATTGTCAATTCCTCTGGAGTGTAGGGTTTAATGCGCTCCAGGTACTGAGATTCCAGCACGTGAAAGGCTTCGTCCTTAGGGAGGTCCTGGCTGTGGTAAGGCAACTGATGGAATGAGATCGCTGCAATCTCTAGCCAATCGCTAAAAGCTCTGTGCAGAGAACGACTATGCTCCATACTTTTCAGCAAGGAAAGAAATTCCTGCTTAATCTGTTTTGGATTCATTTTTCGGAAAAGGAATGAAATGCATTCCCTCTCCGCGAAAGCGCTTTAACTTATGCTGGAAGCGCTAGAGCAGAGCACTCGTTTCTGAGAGCGGCAGATAGTTACGGTTCTACCAATCTTCTCCGGGCAGCAACCGCGCAAAATAAAAGCCATCCTCTTTTTTGCAGCAAACGTACAGCCCATCGCCATCCGCTAGGATATCCACAGGCTCTACCTGCATGAAAGCATCTGGGGCCTCCTCTCGTAGTGGAATGGCTTGCTTCAACTCACGATGGGCTAAGGGCGTAATCTCTCGCCATTGGAGCTGACCGTTGTCCCAATCTTGATCAATTTACGGATGCGGCCATTCTAGAATTTGTGCGGTAATCATCAGATCATAAGGATTTACTAGCCTATGTTTTCCCATAACCGGAAGTTCACGGCCAGGGGGTTATCCCTATCGGGGCATTGATGGGTATAGCAATCTGGTGGATATTCGCGTAAATAAAATCTGCGATATGAGGAGACCAAAGCCCTCTTTGATCAAGCCATTGAGTTGCACGAAGCCTCACCAGAGGAGGTCGCCACAGATATTTTAAGCTTCTATCTACGGGCGATTGAAAAAGAATGGTGTAAGGATATCGAACACAAGGTGCTTTCTTGCACGGCCAATCCAGTGGAACAAAGCCACAGTCAGTATCGCCATTATCCAACCTTGGACTTCGGTGAGTTCAATGCGGCTCAAAGATTCTGACGAGTAATTGATGAAGTGGGTAATTTTTTGAGGCCGCGATTATGAATGGGAGAATTCGTATCTCTATCCGAATGCAGACAGAATTTTTCAGAGGTGTTGAGGAGTTGGAGGCAGTATTCCAAGCAGCTTAATCACCAACAGGATAAGGGAAGAGTGCCCCGATAAACATTGGGTGGAATTTGGCTACCCGAGTCTGACAATTTAAGTGAGTCCTGATAAACGAGGATGATGCAACCTCGTTTTTGGTCATTTAGTCCTGACAATTAAAGCCCTGTTGACAATTCTAAAGAATACGTTAAAATTTCTTTGAGACTGAACAGTTTTCTTTACAAAAGATGATGTTGAGCCTTTTCTCATTACCTGAGTATCGCCACCAGAGCAGCAAAAAAGAAGAGATAAATTCTTTAGCCTCAATTGTTTTACGGTATCCCTGCGTGAGTTTGATAAAATCCTAAATTTATCTGGGCCTCATATTTTTGGGGCCTCACATTTTGGGAAACTAAGCTCCTGGACACTGGTTCTGTAAGATAGAAAAAATCGCTTGTAACCCTTGGTACAAGAGGGTTGCAGCTGTTGTCTTTCAACATCACCAGAATCCTTGTATTGAAAGGCTTTCAGAGCTTTTCCTCATACAACGGAACCAGTACCAGCTCCTGAAATTTATCCAACATTCCAGTTGAGTCACTCGATAAAAGAGACAAGTGAACATCATTCTCCGAGTCGCTACAAGACTAGGACTTAACGACTAATTGCTTATCAAGGGTAGCCTTAATGTTTGCCAGATGACTGAGCTGACATTTCGATGCCAAATGTTGCAGTGCCAAATATTTCAACACTCAGCTTAATTGTAGGTTGAGAATCTCTTACAAGTGATGTTGTAAAAAGCTCGTAGGAATTTTCAACTCTAGGCTTTGCTATGGCTTTGCACTGCCTTTTAGTTGCATGAGTTCTCAAGTCGAAGGAAGGCTTGCGGATAGTCCTTTTGAAAATACACTTGCAAGAATTGTCCCTGTACCCAACCTTAAGGAGACTTATGAAACAAGTTCTTAATCATATTCAGCTGAAAAAACAAGCCTATGAACAGCTTCCGTTTTTTAACTTTGTCAGAGATAGCAGTATTGATCCTCTGCGTAGACTGGCTTGGGCTCCCTATGCGGCACCCTTTATCATGGGCTTTATCGATCTAAATAAATACGTTTTTCGAGTGGAGCCTACTGAAGATCCGCTCCAAGAAATTCTTAACCGGCATACCTACGAAGATGATCGTCATTGGAGATGGTTTCTAGAGGATCTGCAAAAATTGGGCTTCGACAAACCATTAGGATTCAATGACGCCCTGCAGTTCTTCTGGGGAGAGGAGACAAAATATTCACGCGAGTTAACCTACCAATTTTGCCGATATGGTTTAGGTACTGCACCGATTCAAAAAGCGATCGCGATCGAAACTATAGAGGCTGCCGGAAATGTACAGTTTTCGGCGGCCGCTGAGGCCTCCAGGGACTTACAGACTATTACAGGGCAGCAATATAAGTATTTTGGTGATATTCATCTATCCGTGGAAACAGGTCGAACTTTTGGATCAGTTACCGCTGAAGAGTATATCGAGAATATTCAGCTGACGCCGGAAGCTAGAGAAGCGGCCTTTGAACTCGTGGATACTATTTTTTCTGTGCTGACAAGCTGGAAAAATGATTTGTTCATTCGCGCTCAGGCTCATCCTATTGAACACCTGAAACCATTGCCCATAGGCGTTCGCTAACCATCACAGCATCGTTCTGTAAAACACAGCCTAAAGTGTTGAAAGTACTGAAAGGTATTGGGAAGATTAATCACTTGGCAGGCTAGTGATGCTCTAGGCTGTGCACAGAATGATGCAGCATGCGCCCAACAGAATTTGAGCTTTAAGAGAATCAGCCTTTCAAAAAAGGCAAGCAAAGAATGTACTGAAAAACGCGACTATCCTACACTAAGTAGGACTCAATACAATATGGTATATCAAAGACTCACGTCTTCCCCTATAGCGTTGGAGACGAAAAGCCCATCCTTAACTAAATCGAGCAAATCATCTATAAAACAAATTGCACGCCAACCACCGCTTTCAGAGCACTACGATCCATTCGGGATCAATAGCGCTGTTTTAGAAGCTATTAAGGCCCCTTCCTGGTGGCGATTGGCTGGCGCAAAATTGATCAATGTTCTTGTCTTGCTGAGCGCACTATTTCCCCTACTACTAACGCTGCTATCTGTTTTAGGAGTCTCTCGAGTTGGTGTCCCGCCTTGGTTCAAAGGCGTCAGCTGGCTGTTTTTGCTCTGGGTTGGACTGTTTGCTGGAGACCAAGTTCGCCAGCTACTTTTTAGTCAGTCAGACCCCACTATGTACCCCACAGTAGATCGTCCGGGGAAGCGTGGTTCTGTTATTGTGATTGGGGCAGGCCCGATTGGGCTCGCGACGGTTAAAGAATGTCTGGCAGAGGGTCTTGATGTTCAGTGTTTTGATCGGCAGGACGGTGTCGGTGGCGTGTTTCGCTTTAATCAAGATTTTGCGGGTGGCTGTTGGCCAACGGTCAGGCTTACGACCTCTCCTTGGGTAACCGCATATTCCGATTTTCCACCTATTAGTTCATCGTCGAAACACGACACGAGCCAGCAATATGTGGAATATTTGGAGCGCTATGTACGTCACTTTGACCTGAGTGAACATCTGAATTTTGAGCAAACAGTTACTTCCGTCAAGCCAACCGATGATGGCAAATGGTCTGTGGTTACGGTTGAGCGGGAGACTGGTAAGGTTTGTACTCACCATTGTGATCGCGTGGCTATCTGTGTAGGCCTTAATCTAAATCCTAAGCCCATCGACCTGCCAGGACAGGAAACGTTTACCGGCGAGATCCGCCATTCGTCAACCTATGTTGGGCCTAAAGGCTTAGAGGGGAAACGCGTGGTAGTGGTAGGTGCGGGAGAATCAGGTGTTGATATTGCAACAGAATTATCTCATATCGCGAGTGAAACCTATTTGAGTTTACGTAGCGGCAAGTTCGTAATTCCTCGAACGAATCCTCTCAATGGTGTTGCCAATGATTACGACACTAATCGGATTCGCTATTCCTTACCAGTACCATTGCGAAATTGGTTTATGACCTTTGAGCGCCAAATTTGTTTCCATACCGGTGACCATACGCCCGAAGCGGCCTTCCGCGCTCAGCTGCTCGCGGCATCAAATGTTGGCCCTAGCTCTCAGACTGTTACCAAATCCGATGACTTCATTCATCGAGCTATGGCCGGTAAGCTACGCTTGCGAAAAAATGTCGTTGGTTTCGAACAAGACAGTGTAATTTTTACGGATGGCATTCAGCAGCCTGCCGATGTGGTGATTTTCTCTCATGGTTACGTGCCTGCCTTTCCATTTCTTGAATATCCCAAGGGTATGTCAGCTCGTCACCCTGGTGACATGTTCTTAAACATGTTCCATCCCGGGCTAGGTGACTCGGTGGCTTTCTGTGGGTTTGTTCGCCCGGCAATTGGGGCGATTCCACCAACAGGAGAAATCCAAGCTCGACTGTTTGCGCAAGTTGCCGCTGGAAAACGCGTTTTGCCAAAACGACCAAAGATGATGGAAGATATCAACAACGCGAGAAGAGAAAATGCAGTCAGTTTTCCTACCCAGCTACAACCGAATGCGGTCGTAAACTGGATTCCATATATGGATAAAGTGGCCCGGCTAATTGGCTGTAAACCTCAGCCAGTGAGGCTATGGAAACGGCCTCATCTACTATGGCGACTGTGCACTGGGCCAATGACCGGTGCTTACTATCGGCTACATGGCCCTGGTCAGTCGGAGATCGCCTTAAAAACCCTACAAACGTTACCCAGGATGCACAGAATCCGTGAAATCCTCATTTATCTAGGTCTTCACTTCTGGTCTTGGCCATTGCAAATACTTCATCCCCATCACCGTTGGCGTCGCTTCACGACCATTGTCTAGACTGCTGTGTAGGCTGCGTTTATTCATCTTTTTGACGTCCCGTGTACCGTTAGGGTGCAACAATAAGAATGCAATTGAGAACGAAACTAAGAAATCCCACTATTCAAGCTGTGCTCGTTGTATGGTTGCTCTTCCTACTGTTAACAGTCACAGGTAGGTTTAGTCTTAGCCTTTACAACGACCATTACGCCATGCCCATTACCATGATTTTTGGCTCTCTTATTGCGGGGGCCACCAGTGAAGGGGGTGGCGCAGTAGCCTTTCCCGTGATGACCCTTATTTTGGGGATTTCACCTCACACTGCTCGAGACTTCTCACTGATGATCCAATCTGTAGGCATGCTGGCCGCCGCCTATACCATCGTCAGGCTTCGTATTCAGATTGTACCTCAGGCCGTTCTTTGGGGCGGATTGGGCGGTGCCATTGGGGTTTGTTTCGGCATCTCCTGGATCGGCCCAAGACTCGATCCTGCATTCCTGAAACTCTTTTTTGTTTCCCTCTGGCTCAGTTTTGGTACAGCCTTGTACTGGATCAATTGTGTTTCGGCCAGGACAGTCAAACAAAAGATTCGGCGATTTGAGGCCAAGCATGTCATCCTATTCGTGATAACTGGTATCCTAGGCGGCTGTATCAGTGGAATGGTTGGCAGTGGATTAGATATTGTCATATTTTCTATTCTCACATTATCATTTCGTATTGACGAGAGAATTGCTACGCCCACGTCCGTTGTCCTGATGGGCATTAATGCTGGTGTTGGAGTTTTGTGGCGATTGTTAGGCTCAACGCGGCCATCCTTAGACCATTTTGGTGCGGTCTCGCTGCCCCCTATTGCCCCTGACGTGTGGAACTACTGGTATGTCTGCATTGCGGTGGTGGTAGTTGGAGCACCGATGGGCGCAAGGTTGGTGACCCGTATGCGTCGAATGACGGTTGTCTACTTTCTGTTGGCATCAATTATTATTCAGTTCCTAGGCGCACTCTTTATTGTCCCGTGGCAGGCCTTGGGCCTAGGTTGGCTGATAGTAGCCTCATTTGTAGGTGGCAGTATTTTATTTGGAACGCTGTCTTTACCCGAAAAGAGCTATCTTTTACCCAACCGTAAAAATATTGTATAGAACCTCTTTGAGGGCTTTGCCGAGATAGTCCAGCATGAAAAGACCTTCTATTCCAATGATTATAGCCTACTCAAGCTATCCTAGTTCCCGTTAGGTAGATTATTGAACATTCCAATGTCTGAATGAAGAACTTGAATGGCTTTAAGAGCTAGACGAAGACTATTGAGAGAAGACTGGTAAGTGCAAAGGTCAATTTTTTTTGCTTCGTCAGACAAATGATGAAGCGGCCCGCGGTCAATTCTTAAGTTCTCAAATAGGTTACATCAAATGGATTATGTAGGCAGAGTGATGACAAACTCTGTGGTTCCGCCTGCCTGTGATCGCACAGTCAAGTCGCCCTCATGCTGTTGCACAATTGAATAGCTAACAAAAAGGCCTAGGCCAGCACCCTGACCAACTGACTTGGTGGTGAAAAAAGGCTCAAAAATTTTGTCCTGAATCTCTGGGGCAATCGGATAGCCAGTGTTGGCGATCGTAATCCGAACACGCGGTTTATGTTCCGCCCCAGAAGAATCACCAGCAATCATCTCTGTACGAATTTTAATCTCTGGCG
>JBCDAG010000348.1:0-7728 GCA_039186165.1 Cyanobacteria bacterium P01_F01_bin.53 | reverse complement strand
CTCGCCAGTTGCGAATTCGATACTGGGTTTTGACGGGTTTTTCTGACATGGGCGCGAAAGGAAGGGGGCTAGACACTATTATCGCAGCTAACTCATGTTCTTTATGCAACAACCCCACCGTTAAAGGTGAATTCTCCCACCAGCGGATCGCGGTTGCCTTCAAAGGCTTCTAGGCCATCGAGCAGGTTGAGTGAGTCGAGTGAAACGCGTTCGGTGTTGTACAAGAAGGCGTTGCGGATGTTGCCGCCAGGTGCACCACCGAAGGCATTGGGTTCAGGGGCGATGTCGGCAAAGGCGTAGGTGGGTCCGCCCGCAGCGGCGATCGCATCCACCAGCTTTTGCAAGGTCTCGGTGGCATCCGTCACCTCACTGTCCGCGCCATCTGTGGTGCCGTTGTTGTCCTGAATCTCTTGCAGGCCGATAATATCGGGTGCATTGAGATTTTTCACCACTTGTGCAGCGAGCAGTTCTCTTTGGGCGTCATCTTCTTCGAGGGCGCTCAGATTTAGCACGTTGTAGCTAGCGACCGTGAGCTGATTGTCACTGCCGGTTAGTGCAGTGGTCTCCTGCTCCAATCCGCTGGGTGTGACGTCAAAGGCTTCAGTTACATTCACTTCAAAGTTACCGAAGCTGTAACCCACAACGCCGGTGACATCGCCCAGCTTGTCGCCCACGGTGAGTTCAGGGGTATCGAAGTCCTCGGGCAACAGATTCGGGTCAAACTGAATTTGTACCCGCTCAGGGTTTTGGTCTCCCGTGTTGTCTGCCCCAGACTGTAAGTTAATGCCACCTCGTGCGGTCAGCACACCCTCTGGTGTTGCTGTAGCGCCCTGGTTTGGCAGGGTAAAGGCTTCAGCGGAGAACTGGTTAAATACGCGGGTGGGGGATACGGCAACCGCATCTTCCACCGTGACCCGCATGCCTTCAACCGCTTCGTAGAAGTCAATCGCATCTTCAGTCGGATCAAAGGTGCCTGCTTCTTCCTGCAAGTTCACCGGTAGCTCATCGGGCGAAATAACAATTTCGCTAGGGGCTACGCGGCCACTCTGGCCAATCACCACTGCCTCTGGCAAGTCATTGCCAGAGGAGAGCACAACAACCTCAGGAGAAGTGAGTTGGGTCACCGAGAGATTGCCCGTATCTGCACCGCCAGGGATGAACTCGTTGACCGTGCCAAACACTCTAGCTTCGTCACCGATGGCAACGGAAGGCTGAGAACCTGTGAAGACAAAAATACCATCGGAGGTATTGTCTTCACCGTCGCTTTCCCCTTGGAGATAAAAGCCGTTGAAGGCCACACCCGTAACGATGCCCGTTGTTTTCACCAGCTCGCCGTCCAAGGCGGACACATGGCCTGCACCTTGAATCTCACTGACCGTCGCTTCATCCACATCAATGGCGTATACGGCAACCGTCTGGGAGACTTCGTTGGCAACGGTGAGCAAGGGCTGACCGTCGGGGCTATCTTCTGCGGAGATAAACACCAAGCCTTCTGGGGCAATATCTTCGTCGCTACGAATGTATTGAACAAACTCGGGCTGACGAGGGTTGGAGAGGTCATAAACCAAGACACCGCCACCGGCACGCTCTAGACCGACAAAGGCGAAGGGACGACCACCAATCACACCTGTGGTAACCGCTTCAGGCTCTGCACCTTTGTTGTCAGAGCGATTGTCAAACTCTTCGGGGTCACCGTCGTTAGCATTGAAAAACTCGGGTGTGGCTTCAGCGGTGATTTGCGCAATCTGATCGCCACTGTCAAACACGATATTGCCATTGGCATCGAGAATTGAGAAAGACCGGCCACCATAGGAGACGATTCTATCGAGGTCACCATCGCCATCGGTGTCGCCATCCAGCGAAGAGACTGTTAGGCGTCCTAGGGCCTCATCTTCGAGTAAAGCCTCATCAAAAGACTCATCGAGAGAAAGTCCTGTACGACCAAAGGAAACAACATCACCCAGGTCTTTTAATCGAATGGCATCGCCGCGCTCATCTTCATCGGCATCGCCCCGGTCATCCCCTTCGTTGGCAATCACGTAGAAGGTTTCACCGTTGGATTCAAAAGAAGCGATCGCATCCGGCATATACAGACCAAACACAGGCTGCTGCTGGATGTTAATGGCGCCGTCTTCGTCACTGGCGTCGAGTCCGTTACTACCGGTGAAGTCAATAATGCCAAGCTGTACCGCCTCAGCACCGGCTTCTAGGCCGAAGTCGTTGTCATTGAGGACCGCGAGTCTGCCATCGGGCAACAGAGCAATCCCTTCTGGCTTATCAGAAGGCAAATAACCGATAGACGGTAGGTTTGTGACCTTGAGTTTGTTCAGTGGCTGAATGCCTAAGGCTGCCAGCGAATCAGGCGTTTGTTGTTCTAGCGTGAGGTCACCGAAGTCGCGACCCAACACATTCGTGGCACCCTTCAGGTCTACTTCGAAAACAAACTTTTGTCCGTCTTCGGAGAGGGCCGAATCGCGCTCAAGCACGAAGAATTTGCCATCACCGGCAAAGACAGCGTCGCCAATTTTATCGACATTGTTACCCACTTCAGGATCTTGCAGGAGGTAAACATATTCCGCAACCGGCTCGCCCGTCGCAGGGTCGATGCCCAACACGCGAATTACGCTCGAGGCATCACCCGCGTCGCGGTCAGGGTTGTTGAGCGGCGTTTGGATGAAGGCATGGAAAATGCCAGTCTCAGTGTCGAGCGCTGCGCCTTCAAAGCCCCGGTTAGCACGGCGATTGAGATAGTCACTAGGGAGACTTTCGGTGCCAAAAATGCCCTCTTCAAACGTGCTTCCAGGATTGGCCTCAGTCGCCTGGGCGGCTGTGCCATCGGGGACAAACCGATTGAGCAAGGTGCCACTGTTATCAAACTGGTAGATTGCGGGGCGGTACTCATCGACCATCCACAGCGTGCCATCGGGTGCGCGGGTAATGCTCTCTAGGTCAGCGCCTAGAGGATCGTAGTCAGCGCCGAAGGTTTCCACCCCTTCTACATCCAGGCCCTCTAGCTCAGGCAAGTCTACGGGGTTACCCTCGGCATCTACGGCCTGACGGTCTACGTTGGGAATGTTGGGCAGGCCCGTGATGGGTGTGCCATCTTCGCGCTTGAGCAGTAGCTCATCAGAAATCGTAATGTCGCCTGTGCTCTCATTGAGTTCAAAGGCAACGACCCTGGCCTGATAGTCCGGCAGGAGGAACGGACGATTGTTGCCATCGGCATCGCCATTGGGGCCACGGTCGGGCACGGCCAAAAACTTGAGGTTGCCATTGTCGGCCTTGCCGTCGTAGTAAAGGCCGGAGAAGCCTCCGAGTTCAATGGTTTCACCTGTTGCGGTGGTGAGGGCCTCGCCGCCGTTGTTAATCTCGCCTCTACCCGCGAAGTCGTAGTTGGTGAGTTCGGGTAACCCTTTGCTGAAGTCTTTTAGACCAAGGGGTTGAATGCCTTCGACGGTTGCTGTTTCGATGTCAACAACGGCGATCGCATTGTTCTCTTGCAGGGTGACAAAGGCCTTCGTTCCATCGGGTGATACGGCAATGTACTCGGGCTCCACATCTTGCGCCATCGTCGCATCTGGGAAAATTCTCACGCCGTCCGCACGCAGGTCAGCTTCTCTGCCGTTAAAGCGGAGGAAATCAGCCGTTGCGACATTCTGTTGTCCCAAACTCTCAAATTCACCAGAAATATCGATAATACTGATCGAAGCATCTGGGTCGATGCCCTCATCGGGCTCGCCTTCGTTCGCCACCAGCAGTTTGCTGCCATCTGGCGTAAAGGTCACCATGTCAGGCATTGGGCCGACGGTGAAAACCTTGGTCGTCTCAGCAATATCTGCAACCGATTCGATCGCGTCCAAATTCACCAGAGCGAGTGCGCCTGGATTTGTCGTTGTTTCGTTAGAAAGGGCAACTGCGAGCAGTCCATTTTTATAGGCAATGCTGTTGGCCCCGTCAATCGGTGCGCCCAGCTCTGCGAGATCCAATGAAATGACTTCTTCGGGAGCCGTGGGGTCGCTCAGGTCGAGTACCTGTAGGATAGTATCGCCCGAGACGACATAGAGTAGCGATCTATCCTTGTCAAAAGCAGCAATCTCAGCGCCAGTTTCGCTTGTAAAACTGCCGATTCTTTCGAGAGAGAGAGTCATAAGTTGTCCTAAATATTTTGCGTGGTTACGTAAGTCTGAAGTGAATTTCATCAGAGTGAGCCTCTGAGAGTAAGCCCCTGAAAGTGAGCCCCTGAGAGTGATCTCCTAAGAGTGAGCCCTTTTGAATGAGCTTTTCGGAGTCCCTTTGACTGGCTAAGCAAATCAGACAAAAAGACAGATACACCACCTAACGTCGTCACTAAACGTGAAGTCCTTAACGTGAAGTCACCGCAAGAGGTCATCAAAAAAAATGAACCCACCGGTCTGACGCCATCTCCTGTGACGTCATCGAGCCGATAGACCTTGTATTACCTTCATGGACTGTGTGCTTTTATTTACAAGCCTTTCATCCTCCTGATTGAAGGCTTTTTTGGATGCCATTTACCCTGCTTTTTATCTATCAAACTTTCTCTGATCGCAGGTAAAGGGAAGATTATGGGCGGGTTATAAATAGATTGTTATTAAGGGGTTGCTCATATAGGACAAAGAATCTTATCTTTCGCTTAACCTAGGCGGTTTCTTTTTTTGAAAGAATGGGCGTGTGCCTTACTCAGGGAGCGCAAGCTATCGCCATCTACGGCAATGCAGCGTGACAGTAGATTTGCAATAGCTTCCATTCAAAACTGACTCAGACACCGACAGGATATTTACCCCTCATGGCAAAAGAAGCTGCGCCAGATTTCTCACCAGATTTCTCAGTTGTTATATGCACCTACAACGGGGCGCTGCGTTTGCCAAAATTACTGGAGAGCTTGCAGGCGCAGCAAGCAAGCTGTCGTTGGGAAGTGCTGATCGTCGATAACAATAGCAGTGACCGCACCGCCGCTGTCGTTCAAGCGGCCCAGGCGACCTGGCGCTCTGATGTCCCGCTGCGCTATTGCTTTGAGTCCCACCAAGGCCTAGCCTTTGCCCGTCGCTGTGCCATTCGCCACACCCAAGGCAACCTCATCGGTTTCCTCGATGACGACACCCTGCCTGAATCTGGCTGGGTGGAAGCGGCCTATCGCTTTGCCGAGCAGCATCCCCAGGCCGGTGCCTACGGTAGTGCCATTCACGGCATTTATGAAACGCCACCGCCGCCAGGCTTCCATCGCATTGCCTGTTGCTTGGCCATTATCGATCGGGGGGACATGCCGTTTCAGTATGTGAGCGATCGCGGCGTGTTGCCCGCCGGTGCCGGGATGGTGATTCGCCGGCAAGCGTGGTTAGAACAGGTTCCCAAGATTCCTGCTTTAGCAGGGGTAAAAGCCGGTAGCCTACGGGCCAAAGGTGAAGATGTGGAAACACTGAGCTATATTCGACGTAGCTGGGAGATTTGGCACAATCCGGCCATGGCTCTAGGCCATGTGATTCCGGCCGCCCGATTAGAGCGCAATTACTTGCTCAACTTGTTTTGGCATATTGGCCTGAGCCGGTACCCACTGAGGAAAATTCAGCACCGTCCCTGGCTGTGGCCATTGATGGTAGGGCTGTACTGCCTAAGTGACTTAAGAAAGGGGCTACGACATGTGTGGTCAACCCAGTCTTTTTTACGCCCTCTTAAGTCTCTTGACGTGGTGGAAGCTTGCGAATTTTCCTTATTGCTGGGCAGTTTCCTGAGCCCTTTCTATGGTTTATGGAATGGTCCATTGAATGGGCCGTCCCATCATTTGGATAAGGTAGAGGGGGTAAAGGAGCCCGCGTTCGACAACGAAAATTTATCCCTACTGACAGTGAACAGAATGATAGGCCAGCGTTTACTGTGACATTATGTCCCCACCCATTACCTTTTTTATACCCCCTGCGCTTTGGCCAGAAGAACTGCCTAAACGCCCTGATGAGAATTGGGCAGGGTATGGTTTGGGGCTGTACGCCTGGACCGTGCAAACCTATCTGCGCCTGAGTTCGGTGGGGATAGCCTGTCAGCTAACGAGCGAGCTCCCAACAGAAGGGATTGTGTTTTGTCACAGTAATGCCCTGCGCTCGGTGGAGATTGAACCCTTACCTCGCCGGTTGTTAATTTGCATCAAGGCAGAAGCGCCGCTGAGTAAACACGCCTCTCTCCACGTTGTTCAAAATCCTTTAGATGTATCGCTGGCGGGCAATCGGTATTACCTTCCCCACTGGCCGCAGCCACAGCTCATTCCCAGGGAACTTTCTCGGGGCGATCGCTTTGAGAACGTGGCCTTTTTTGGGCATGAAGATAATCTAGCTGCCGAACTGCGGTCCTATGCCTGGCAGGTGGCCCTTGCCAAGCGTGGCTTGACCGGGCGCGTAGTGGCCAATACCAACCATTGGAACCAGTACAGTAATTTAGATACGCGCTGGAATGATTACCACGATATCGATGCGGTGATTGCCGTTCGTTCGTTCAATCCGGTGCGGCGTCAGCTTACCGGTGGGTTTGCCTGTAAGCCTGCCACTAAGCTGTATAACGCTTGGCTGGCGGGGGCGATTCCGATTTTGGGGGTGGAAAGTGCCTACCGTTGGACGGGCACACCAGGGGAGGACTATCTGGAAGTAAAGTCTTTTACGGGGTTGTTAGAGACGTTGGATCGCCTGAAGGCGAATACTGCACTACGGCGAGCGCTGGTGGCTAAGGGTAATCTGAGAGCGCTCGAATACACCCCCAGTAAAGTGGTTCGTAAGTGGCAGGTCTTTTTGGAGGCTGTCGCCATGCCCGCCTATGCCGAGTGGTGTACCTACTCCAGTTGGCAACGCCGACAAACAATGTTGGCGGTTAAGAGCGCAAGCTATCTAGACCGAGGGAAACGGCGCGGTCGTCGTTTCCTGTTAGATGCGCTGTCAATTTTTGTGTGAGTTGTGTTTTAGATATGTTTTGTAGATTTGTTTTTTAACGTCGTTTTTTAAGCTTGTTCTTGAAATCTTTTCAGTTAAATTAAATTCCTTTTGAGGTGCTTGCATGAAACTCTTTTACTATCAACGTCCCGACCGCCAGCCCAACTTTGGCGATGAGCTAAACCACTGGCTGTGGCCCCAGCTCTGCCCCACCCTATTCGAAAATGAGTCTGATGACGATACGGCAACCACCTTTGTGGGCACAGGTACCTTACTCAACAACAAACTCAGTGAGCGCATCCAGTCCGCCGATCGGCTAGTGATTTTTGGCACAGGCGCAGGTTACGAGCAACCCCTTAGCCAGCTGTCGCCGCACTGGGATATTCACTGTGTTCGCGGCCCTTTTTCAGCAAGGCTGCTTGGCCTACCGCCTGAGATGGCGATTACGGATGGGGGGCTGTTGGTTTCTCAGGTATTTAAGCCCAGCGAAGAAGCCTCTAGTAATGGCCAAAACGCTGATGGCAAAACCTGTAGCTTCATGCCCCATATTCACAGTGCCCATGCCGCCGCTGACCGTTGGCAACACATTTGCCAACAAGCCAACATTCGCTATATCGATCCGCGTTGGCCCATTGAAAATGTCCTCAATGCGATCCATTCCAGTGAGGTGCTGCTCGCAGAAGCCATGCATGGTGCCATTGTGGCCGATGCCCTGCGAGTCCCTTGGATACCGGTGACCACCAGCCCTCGTATTTATGCCTTCAAATGGCAAGACTGGTGTGCTTCCATGCGATTGCCCTAT
>JBCDAG010000347.1:0-7790 GCA_039186165.1 Cyanobacteria bacterium P01_F01_bin.53 | reverse complement strand
GCTAAGCATGAGTTTGATGATAGATTTTAACCTTGATAATTTTAGATTTTTCAATATGAGCGGTCAGATACCGTTTAGATACGGTAGATGTGCCCACATGCTTTCGCGCCCTAATGGCGTGAGCAGAGTGGACGTGGTTGACAGAAAGTGAATCACTCAAGTGCTTGTATTTTGGCTGTCATTAATCAATTCAGTGGCTTGATGAGTCGCCTGTCGAATGAAAAAATGCCTAGGCACTTAGCAATGGCTGTCACTGAGAGAGTTGTAGCTTTGCCAAGCGATATGTCTGTGGTTGCTGATGTAACGTTGGTTTGAACCTTATGATGTTCGAGCTCCACAAGCTTTTTTCTGGTTTACTTTTTCAACAAGTCAAGCTTTGTCAATACGTCCTTCATTGACGCGTGCACTTCAGGTGAAGGCTCACATAGGGGTAACCGGCAATTCCCAACGGACCATCCCTGTAACTCTAACGCTACTTTGAGTGGAATGGGGCTCGTGACTGAAAACAGTGCTTTGTACAGTGGGAAAAGCTTAAGATGCAGTGCCGCTGCTTGGCGAGTTTGACCCGCCTCGAAGGCTCGAATCATCTTTTGCAATGACTCTCCTACCAGGTGACTTGCTACGCTAACAACGCCAACCGCGCCTACAGAGAGCATAGGTAGCGTCAATGAGTCGTCTCCAGAGTAGATCTCAAAATCAGAGAGGCCTTGCTGATAACAGTGCCGACTAATTTCGCTGACCTGATCAAGGTTCCCACTTGCCTCTTTAATGGCAACGACATTAGGAATATTTGATAACTGAGCGACTGTTTCAGGTAAAAGGTTGCAGCTAGTGCGCCCAGGCACATTGTAAAGCATGATTGGTAAATCGGGCACAGCCTGCGCGATCGCCTGAAAGTGTCCATGCAACCCGGCCTGGGGTGGCTTGTTGTAGTAAGGCACCACCTGCAACGAGCCATCTAACCCTAACTCAGCTGCTTTTTGAGTGGCTTCAATAGCTTCTTCGGTACTGTTAGAACCGGTACCGGCCAACACCTTGGCCTTTCCTGCAACCGCTTGCTTCACCACTTTGAATAAGTCATATTCCTCGTCCCAAGTGAGGGAGGGAGATTCGCCCGTCGTACCGCAAACCACAACGGTATCTGTGCCGTGATCCGCCAAATGGCTCGCCAATTCTTCTGCAACCGCATAGTTAACCTCCCCAGAGGGAAGAAAAGGCGTTGCCATAGCTGTCAGTACACGTCCAAACCTGGGCTCATTATTCGAGCTATCAGTCATACTCATCCTTTATTTTGCTTAACCGAAGATCTCTACGGATCGTTCCTTTACTTCCTTGACTTTTTGCTTGGCCGGTTTGTTGCATAAGGTGCTGATTGTGGAGCACCTTGTGGGCGGATTCTAAGGCAATTGCTTTAAGCTGCCACTGGCGACTTGAGCCATTGCTTGCTTGCGACCAATTCTGCAATTTGTAAGGCGTTGAGCGCGGCGCCCTTACGAATTTGATCGCCACAAAGCCAAAGTTCTATAGCTGAGTCGCGGGATAAGTCTTGGCGAATACGACCCACTAGCACATCATCTTCCCCACTTGCATCAATCGGCATGGGGAAATAGTTGGCTTCCCAATCTTCTACTAGCTTAACGCCGTCTGCTTTCTCAATGGCCATGCGGGCTTGGGCAATGTCAAAAGGCTGATCAAACTCTAGATTCACAGTTTCTGAATGCGCCCGTAATACGGGGACCCGAACACAGGTGGCAGATACCTTCATATCAGGAACGCCGAAGATTTTGCGAGTCTCATTGACCATTTTCATTTCCTCTTCGCAATACCCCTGCTCATTGATAGGTGTATTGTGGGGAAACAGGTTGAAGGCAAGCGGATACGGAAAACTTTCGGTTGGAGGCGTCTTGCCATCCAAGATGGCCTGAGTCTGCTGCTTAACCTCTTCCATCGCCCTGGCACCCGCACCACTGGCCGACTGATAGGTGGCAACGACAATTCTACGAATGGGTTGGATTTTCTGCAAAGGCCATAGTGCAACGCTCATAAGGATCGTTGTACAGTTGGGATTGGCAATAATGCCCTGGTGACCTTTGGCGTCCCCTGGATTGACTTCTGGTACGACCAGGGGAACCGCTTCATCCATCCTGAAGGCACTAGAATTATCAATCATTAATGCGCCCGCATCGACAATTGCCTGAGCCCACTTCTTAGAGGTGGAGCCACCTGCGGAGGCTAGGACAATATCAACCCCTTGGAAGGCTTCAGCGCTGACGGCTTCGACTTTAATTGCCTTTCCCTTAAACGTAATTTCCTTGCCTGCCGAGCGAGGCGAGGCCAGCAGCTTCAATGTCTTTACAGGGAAGTTACGTTCTTCAAGGAGTTCTAGTAACTCAGTGCCTACCGCGCCAGTGGCACCCATGATGGCAACGTTATAAGAGTCAGGCAATCAGATATCCTCCCGCTTAAAGCTAAGCATCTTAAAAATGAAATTGAATTTGGTTAAAACTATTGATCTAGAACGAAATTGTTCCAAGAGATTTTAGCTGCCTGGCAGCTGAGTGTTTTAGACGCCAGAGCGCTGGACAGCAACTAATTTATATCAGAGTCTCTATATATTACCTGTTCGAGGCTGGTCGAAGATATGGAAGGGTCACGGAAGTTTATTTGGAATCAATAAAATGAGGTGTATGATTACTAACTGCAATGTAATGATTGCTCTGGTTTGAGCCAACCGTATTTGACCAACCCTATTTATTTATGAAAGTTACCCAGGAAAATCTGCCCGATAGTCAAGTCGGGCTGGAGATAGAAGTCCCCGCAGAATTAACCAAGCAGAGCTACGAAAAGGTTCTGCGGGACTATACCAAGTCGGCGAATATCCCTGGGTTTCGCAAGGGCAAAGTGCCGCGCAAAATTTTGATCCAGCGCATTGGGACGCTCCAGCTCAAGGCGGCTGCTCTGGAAGACTTGCTTCAGAAGGTGATTGATAAAGCCGTCAAGCAGGAAGAAATTGAGGCACTGGGTAATTACCAGCTTCGCTCCGATTTCGAGAAGCTGATAGCTGAGTTTGAACCTGGCCAATCTGTCACCATCTCAGCCTCGGTTGATGTGCCGCCACGGGTGACGTTGAGCGAGTACAAGGGCCTCAGCGTAAAAGCTGAAGAAATCAAGCCGAATGCTGACAAAGTCGATGAGACGTTAGAAAGCTATCGAGAAAACCTCGCTACGCTGGTTCCTGTCGAAGATAGGGCAGCTCAAGATGGCGATGTCGCTGTCGTTGATTTTGTCGGTAAGGCTGAAAATGTAGACGGCGAAGTTGAAGAGTTTGAAGGCGGTAGTGCCAGTGATTTTCAGGTCGAGATTAAAGAGGGGCGTTTTATCCCTGGCTTTGTTGAAGGCATCGTTGGGATGGAACTGGAAGCCGTTAAAGATGTAGAGGTGACCTTCCCTGAAGATTATCCGCAGGCTGAACTGGCTGGTAAGCCTTCTACCTTTACCATCACGCTAAAAGAACTCAAGGCCAAAGAGCTGCCCGACGTTGATGATGATTTCGCCGAAGAAGTCAGTGAGTTTGAGACGCTAGCAGAGCTGCGAAAGTCTCTGGAGGAGCGTTATGAGCAAGAAGCCACTGATGCGACTGATGGAAACATTGAGCAGGCCTTGCTCGATGAGTTAGTCAAGCACATTGAGGCTGAAGTGCCTGACACCTTGGTGAAGCGTGAGGTTGACTTTATTGTTACGCAGACAGCGACTCAGCTGAGTCGCCAGGGCATTGACCTGAGTAAGTTCTTGACGAAAGAGCTGGTGGATAATATGCGTGAGAATGCTCGCCCTGAGGCCATGGAGCGCCTCCGTCGGACATTGGCGTTGGGTGAGATTGCCAAGCTTGAGTCGATTGCGGTTGAAGAGGCTGAGGTGAAGGTCCGTGCCGATGAAATGATGGCTGAGGTAGACGACCCTAGCCAAGTGGATCCAGACAGACTCAATCAGGTTGTCAATGAAGATCTGTTGAAGGAGAAGATTTTGGCTTGGCTGAAGGAAAACTCGACGGTTGAATTGGTACCTGAGGGCTCTTTGAAGCCAGCTGAAGAAGCGCCTGATCCCGAAGAGGCTGAGGCTGTATCGGCGGCTGAAGAGGCTGAATCGGTCACTGTAGAGGCCGAAGTAGTCGAAGAGGCTGACGAGACCGAAGAAGCCGAAGAGCCAGCTGAAAAAGCGCCTAAGAAGGCTGCTAAGAAACCTGCTGCTAAGAAAACGGTTAAGAAGTCTACAGCGAAGAAAACTTCTAAGAAGAAGGCTGAGTAGGGACTCATCTTGCCAACATCTGAATTGCGCCGAAAAGTATGCTGTTTTCTTGGTAGCTAGGGCGTATGTAAGGCAGTGATGACTATCACTTTTTGAGGGTATTGTCGCCAGCTTGTCATTTAGATGTCGAAAACAGGTTCATTCGTTACAGTGGTATCGCATCTTTAACTTTAGTTTTGCTAGAGATGCGGTACATTAAGCACGTATATAGGCAGCTGCTTCAGTTTTATGGATACATCGAATTTTAAAGGGAGTGCTCAGAATGTAGTGCCCATGGTGGTTGAGCAGTCTGGTCGGGGTGAGCGCGCCTTTGATATTTACTCACGGCTGTTGCGTGAACGCATCATTTTTTTGGGTACGCCTGTGATGGATGATGTGGCTGATGCCATTGTGGCTCAACTGCTATTTTTGGATGCTGAAGATCCCGAAAAGGATGTGCAGCTGTACATCAATTCTCCGGGTGGCTCGGTGACGGCAGGGATGGCTATTTATGACACCATGCAGCAGATTCGCCCCGATGTGGTGACCATTTGCTTTGGTCTTGCAGCCAGCATGGGTGCTTTTTTGCTCTCTGGCGGCGCTAAGGGAAAGCGGATGTCTTTGCCCAGCTCTCGAATTATGATTCACCAGCCTTCGGGCGGTGCCCAAGGACAGTCTGCCGATATTGAGATTCAAGCCCGCGAAATTTTATATTTGAAAAAGCGCTTGAATGAAATGCTGGCCACTCACACGGGTAAAGACCTGGCGACGATTGAGGCAGATACTGAGCGAGACTTTTTCATGTCTGCTGAAGAAGCGATGAACTATGGCCTGATTGATCAGGTTGTGACCCGAAAAATGCTCTCTGATACTAAGCTGACTGCGGTAGGGTAACTAACGATATGTCTAAGTACGACTCCCATTTGAAGTGTTCTTTTTGCGGTAAGTCGCAGGAGCAGGTGCGCAAGCTAATTGCGGGACCAGGGGTCTATATATGTGATGAGTGCGTTGACCTGTGCAATGAAATTCTAGATGAGGAGTTGTTTGACTCTAATTCGTCTGTGGCTGCGCCTGCGTCTCGTCGTGAGCAAATGCCTGAGCGTCGGCGCAAGTCACCCTCGCCGATTGCACTCAATCAAATTCCTAAGCCTCGTGAGATCAAAGCGTATTTAGACGAGCACGTGATTGGCCAGGACGAGGCTAAAAAGGTCCTTTCTGTCGCGGTCTACAACCACTACAAAAGACTCAGCTTCGTGAATTCTGAGGCGAACGAAGCTGAGGATGAGGATATTGAGCTCCAGAAGTCAAATATCTTACTCATTGGCCCGACAGGCTGTGGTAAGACGTTGCTGGCTCAAACGCTAGCGGCGATCTTAGAGGTACCTTTCGCGGTAGCAGATGCGACAACGCTGACGGAGGCTGGTTACGTTGGTGAAGATGTTGAAAATATTTTACTCCGGCTACTTCAGGTAGCTGATTTAGATGTGGATGAGGCCCAGCGTGGCATCATTTACATTGATGAGATTGACAAAATTGCCCGTAAGAGCGAGAACCCTTCAATTACCCGTGATGTGTCGGGTGAGGGGGTTCAGCAGGCGCTATTGAAGATGCTGGAAGGCACGGTGGCTAATGTCCCTCCTCAGGGTGGCCGCAAGCATCCTTACCAAGACTGTATCCAAATTGATACGAGCAATATTTTGTTCGTGTGTGGTGGTGCCTTTGTGGGGCTCGATAAGATTGTGGAGCAGCGGATTGGTAAAAAGTCCATGGGCTTCGTACAGACCGGCAAGGAGCTAGACGCTGAAAAGAAATCTACTCAAACCCTAAAGCATCTGGTTGCCGATGACATTGTTAAGTTCGGCATGATTCCTGAATTTATTGGTCGGATTCCGGCAGTTTCAATTGTGGAACCGTTGGATGAGAAGACGCTGGTTTCTATTTTGACGGAGCCAAAGAATGCTTTGGTGAAGCAGTTTAAGAAGCTGATGCGGATGGATAATGTGGACCTGGAGTTTGAGCCGGAGGCGATTAGGGCGATCGCAAAAGAAGCCTTCAACCGCAAAACCGGTGCCCGTGCACTCCGCAGTATTATCGAGGAGATCATGCTCGATGTGATGTACGAGCTGCCTTCACGAGAAGATGTAAAACATTGTGTCCTCACCCGTGAAATGGTTGAGAATCGCTCGACCGCTGAGCTCTTGGTACATCCCTCTTCGATTCCTAAACCTGAGTCAGCTTAGAATTTGCTACGTGAATTGGTATATGAAAGGGGCTTAGCCAGGTTTGGCTAGGCCCTTTTTGGTTAGCACCTTTTTGATGTGGAGAATCGCTGGATATTGTTACTTGATCTCGTTACAAAGCTTCGACTTTTTAAGCTTTATGTTCCCTAACCCTTCCAGCTGAGGCCGCTTTTTATAATTACGGCAGTTAGAGAAAAATAAGGCAAATAGCTTAGATGCCCTACATTAGCGTTAATGACGTCGAACATTATTACGAATGGATTTCAATTCATGATAATCCGGGTGCCCAAGAAGCGGCAGGTTCCAAGCCTGTAATGGTGTTTTTGCATGGCTGGGCGGGGTCAGCACGGTATTGGGAATCAACTGCTGAGGCGATTAAGGATAAGTATGATTGCTTGCTATATGACATGCGGGGGTTTGGGCGATCGCACGCCGCCACCCCAGAGGCCATGATGGCAAACCCTTCTCTAAACTCCCTAGAAAGCTTTGCCGAAGACCTCGCCGTTCTGCTAGATAAGCTAAATCTTAAGAAGCCGGTATATATGAATGCCCATTCTTTGGGCGGTACCGCAGGGCTCTATTTCCTTGACCGCTATCCAGAGCGAGTAAAACGGGCAATCCTGACCTGTAATGGCAGTTTCCCCTATCAAAAATGGGCGTTTGAAGCGTTTTATTTCTTTGGTGCTTACGTAGTGGCCTTTCGTCCCAAATGGTTGGGAAAAATTCCGCTGGCTCCGCATATGTTCATGTCTCGTTTTCTAAAAGGTTCAATTCCGCTTTCAGAGAAAAAAGCCTTTCTCAACGACTTTTTGATGGCTGATGGACCGACCGCCATGGGGACACTCAAGGCCGCTGTGAGTAAGCACGCGACTGAGGTAATGCCTGTTGCGTTTCAGTCATTGAAAGTCCCAACGCTCATGGTTTCGGGGGAATATGACAAAATTACCCCTGCCAAGCTGGGTAAAGAGGCTGCTGATATGAGTGAGCAAATGGAATACGTGCTGATGAAAGATACGGCGCATTTCCCAATGTTGGAAGATGCGGAGCGTTATTTGAAAATTACGGAATCGTTCCTGACAAGTTCTGAAAAGCTCGTGGGTGCCCAAGCTTGAAGTGAGTAAGTTGGGCACTGGTTCCGTCTAATTGGAGCCGAAAAGCTTCTCTGGGCATAGCATAGAGGATAATAGGCTGAGATAACTCCTCTGTTTCTTTAGTCGCATGATGGATTTGTTTTCACACCCTTGTCCTTGCTGTGGGAGTGATGAG
>JBCDAG010000346.1:0-7861 GCA_039186165.1 Cyanobacteria bacterium P01_F01_bin.53 | reverse complement strand
ATAAAAACTGCGATCTCAACTAAGAGACGTATTCACAAAAATTAAGTATTCAGAAGGTGCGTATTCACAAGATACGTGTTCGGAAGATGAGTATTCAAAAAGTATGAGTATCCAAAAAGCTGGCCGCGTCATTTTCATTAGTTTATGGCTGGGATTGGCTGGGCCCCTACAAGCCACTGCCAATCCCCAGCGTGAAGAAAGTGCGCTCTCCAGTAACTTTCCTTCGGAGCTCTCTGTCGAAGCCGTTGCTGCCCACTTAGAAGGCGTCATGGATACTACGGCCCAAGCCGATAACAATCCTGACTTTGTTGGTGTTCAGATGACCACTTGTCGCATCACAGTGATGCCATCTATCACCGATGACAGCACTGAACCTGGTTCCAGGGGGGATGTCGCTGCTGGTGCCGCTGCCAGTTCTGACTCCATTTACCTTTATCAAGAGCAAGCCCTCTCTGAAAACGTTGCTGAACCCTATCGCCAACGCTTTTTGCACATTCTCCCTGGCGACAATCATCGGATTGACTCTCGCACCTTTAAGCCCGATGACCCCGAGCAGTATGTTGACCTTTGTGACCAATCAGCCCCCGTCGCCGCAGCGACTGACTTAGGTGAGCACGTGTGCACCGTTTCTTTGCGAGCTTCGGCCATTGGTGGCTTTGTGGGGAGCACCCCAGCCGAGGGCTGTCCTGCCAGCCTTCGAGGCGCAGTGCGTATTACCAATGTTGTAGTTCTCCATGCTGCCGGTATGGATACTTGGGACCGGGGCTTTGATGCTGATGGCAATCAACTCTGGGGGGCCAAAGAGATTCCCTATCAATACCGCTGGTAAGCCTTGATGGGTAGGGCCAGATGATGGGTAGGGCTTAGATGTAGATATGTAGACAATCCCACTCAATGCCAAAACGCAATGGCCATAATGGTAGATATCGGGGTGTGGCCGACTATTATGACCATTTGTTGATATCACTTGACTGATATTACTTGTGAGGATGGTTCCGAGGATGGTTCCGAGGAGGGCGGGTTATGCTATCTGCGATCGACATCCAACAGTGTTGTAAGGGACTCTGGCAGAAAGTTATGCTAGTGCCCCAAAAACTAACGCACTGGCGTGAAAACTTTGAGTCTGAATGCGATGCATGGATTCCTTTTGGTCGGCCAATGCACCCACAAGGTGCGACTGTTAGATCCAAATGTTGCGCTCCCATTCCAGATGGCTGTACTGGTGTACCTGACTTTGACTTTAAAGATGTGTGCGATCGCCACGACCTAGACTACGCCGCAGGCGGTACGGAAGATGACCGTCTTCGTGCTGACCAAGTCTTAAAGCAAGGCATTTTAGAACGGGGGCATCCCATTTTGGCGAGGGTGTATTTTGTCGGCGTCAGGGTCTTGGGCCGACGGGCCTTTTGCTTTCATGAGGCCGGGTATTCGCTATGCGATGGGTATGAGCTGCAAGGTCTGGCTACTGACCCTCTCGACGGCAGCGCAGCCTGATTGTGCAGCCTGATTGTGTCTGGAGTGATGCCTGATGACGTTATGACTGTTGTCGGCCTAGTACCGCTAGCCCAATGCCGCCTAAAATCATCAGCGAGGCAACGATTAGCCGTAAAGATAGGGCCTCACTTAAAAACAAGGTGCCTCCTATCGAAGCTAAGACCGGGACGGAGAGCTGAACGGTGGCTGACCGTGTCGCCGTTAACCCCCGTAAGGCCGCGTACCATAGCGCATAACCAACGCCTGATGCCAGGGCTCCCGATAGCAGTGCCAGGATGATGCCCGGTGCCGATAGCTGCAAGCGAGTGAGGCTTACAACACTCACCCCAACTGCAAAGGGTACGGCCCGTACAAAATTGTTCTTTGTATTAATGACAGGTTCGGTGATGCCCCGCCCCATCAGCGAATAAAATCCCCAGGCAACCCCTGAAATCATCATCAGTACAGAGCCCACAACAGGCGGTGCAGCTAGCCCAGGGGAGACTAAATACATCAATCCAACAAGCGCTATGACGAGTCCGCCCCACTCCAAGTTTCTGGGCTTTTCTCCTTGTTTTAGTGCGACCAAAATCATGGTGATCTGTACCGTGCCAAAGAGAATGAGTGTGCCGGTTCCCGCAGTTAGCTGGAGATAGGCGAAGGAAAAGGCGATCGCATACAAGAACAACATTACTGCCGCAGCCCAACCCTCCCACCCTGCCTTGGCTCGAACGTCCGAAGACGACTTTGTTGAGAAGGTCGTAATGGCGAGCAGCATAAGGGCTCCAGAGGCTAGCCGCAGAGTGACAAAACTTGCGGCATCAATGGAGTCTGCTCCCAACGCCATGCGCGTAAGTAAGGAATTTGCTGCGAACGCAATCAGCGTTAGGGTCGTCAATGAGGCGGTTTTTAGAGCGGAAGGCCGAGGGTCCATGGCGCTGGGTGTGTGGGTATAGCTCAGAATGGCATTGAATGCGATCGCATTCCTGAACTATACCTGAGACTTCCCAGTGTTCTTAATTTGATGAGAACCCTATTTGATGACACCCTGTCTTGCTGGTGGCCAGAAGATTTTGTTGGCTTTGCCAATAATATTTTCACTGGGCAGATATCCCCAAATATGACTGTCAGCACTGCTATTGCGATTATCCCCCAACACAAAATAAGCATTGGCTGGAATAGTCTCTGGCCCAAAGAGATACTCGGGTGACCCTTGAATATAGTCTTCTTCTAAGGTTTCTCCATTGATAAAGACTTTCCCTTCTTTTACTTCAACGGTCTCTCCGGGTAGGCCAATAATGCGCTTGATGTACACATCCTTAGTCGTAGACCCTACAGCTTCTAAGGCCTTTGGCGGTGCCCAAAAAATAGCGACATCGCCTCTTTGGGGAGCATTAAAGCGGTAGCTTATTTTTTCTACAATCAGGCGATCGTTCACTTGGAGCGTTGGTTTCATCGCTTCAGACGGAATGTATCGAGCTTCGGCCACCAAACTTCTGGTCGCTAAGCTAAAAAGCACACTCAGAAGATTAGCAGCCAACAGCACACAACAGATTCTGATAATTAATTTTTGAGACTTCTCTCGTTCTGCGGGTGACGTTTGATAAACGTGATAACAACAAAAAATAGAAAGCCCTATGGCAAGGACCCCAAGAATAGGAACTGCCTCAGCCAAGCTTCCAGTAATGACAAGTCCTATAAAAAATAACAAGGCGGTAAGCCACGCCCCTTGGTAGGCATGTCCTAGTCCAGGAATCATGTTGGATAAAAAGACGGCTAGCCAAGGATCTTTGTTGCTTTTTCGCTGCTGTTCAAAGTCACTATCGTTACCCTTGCGAGCACAGCGATGGGCATCGAAAAGATTAAAGAGACTGAACAGGAAGAAGCCAAGGGCAAATTGTATGGCGAACTGCACGCTGCCTGTTGGCCTGAGTAAGGACCATCCGCCGCCAATGATGAGTGCGATCGCAATACCCAGAAAGAGAATCCCCCTACCCGTTTTACCGGCGTAGAGTTGGCCTATCCCTGGAAAAATGGTTGATAAAACAACGGCTAGCCAGGGTTCTTTTCTAGACATGACGGGAGGGTTCATCATGATCCGAAGCTCCTAATAAATGCACTGGGGGTCTCACAAGATACAAGTTTAGCGATGTTTATTCCGTATCTGAGACGAAGCTGTCAGTAGCTGTGTGATGGGGCATTGTGGTGGAGCGTATGATTTGGTCGGTATTGGTCTGTCCCTGACCCATCAAAGTCGCTTGAAGTGGCGGTTCTTAGGGAAATATCGTTGGGCGATGTGTAGTGAATGTCTCGGTAATTTTGAGCTGAGATATTTCCTGATGATTGCAACGACACCTACCCAAAGCCAACCTATCAGCCTCGCTAATTCCCAAAAAAACTGGACGATGCTTTTTGCTCAAAACACAAAGCGTTGGCAACAGTTCGCCGCGACGATTGATTTTGACACGATGCACCTAGAGCCTGAGATGATTGACTCGATTAAAACATTTCAGCTGGGTGAGCAGGCCGAAGGGCGAACGCTGACGGCGGTGGCTACGCAGTATGCTCAGTCGCATGACGAACCTGACTATTTGACGGCGATGCAGCAGTTTATTGGGGAGGAGCAGCGCCATGCTCACTATATGGCGATCGCACTCCGTGCCAATGGCATAGAGCCGCTGGAGAAGCAGTGGAGTGATGGGCTCTTCCGAAAACTGCGGAAGCTGTGTGGCTGGGAAATGATGATATCCGTGCTGCTGACGGCGGAGGTGATTGCGATCGCCTACTATTCCACCTTGGCTAAAGCCAGCCAAGACCCCCAGGCGAAGCGGTTATTCGAGCGAATTTTACAAGATGAAGTTACCCATCTACAGTTTCACGGTGAGCGCTTGAGCTGTGCTCGCAGTGGCAGGTTTTCTACTCGATGGGCGTTTCATCGTCTATTTCTGTGGGTCGTCACCGGGTTGGTATGGGTAGAGCATCGGCATGTGCTTATCCATCAATTTTCCTCTTTCCCCCGATTTATCCAGCGATGTGATGCCCTGCTGACAGCGCTTGTTTGATGGGGGTGAGGATTGAACGGTGAGTGAAAAGACTTGTGATTAAGAGTCTTTGTCGCACAGAGCTGAGCGTATCGATCTTATCGGCGACTGTGAGTTTGTTGTTGTTTATTGTTGTGTGATTTGGTTGCGGTAGTCGCGAATCAATATTACAGACGTTCAGCAACTTGTTTGAGTCGTTGCAGTTGTTCTTCCATATCTTTTTTGGTCCAACGGGCGGCAAATTGATTAAAACCAAAGCTCACCAGCGGGTTAGGAATGGTGAATTCAAAACGGTTGAGTAGGGTGGTGCCGTTGATATTGTTTTTTACCTCAGGCAGACACTCCCAGCGATCTTGCCCGACAAAGAACCCGTCAAATCCCCACACGACCAATCCGGCTTCTCGTTCAATGACGGTGCTATGGAGTGTCGGTGCCAGCAGCGGTACCTTTAGCCTAAAGTCAAATTCGCTGCCGATGGTAGTGCGCCAGTCTCCTACCGGTTCACATACCAGGGAAGGGTTCAGCCACTTGTGCATGAGGACTTGGTCCGTAAAGCATCGTTCCACCGTGGTGGCATTGGCTCGAATGAAAACAGATTGTTCGTAGATGTTTGCCATGTTTGTTTGCCAAAACTATTTGGCCAAAACTATATTGCAGGCCCTGGTCTAAATGGTTTTAGTCAGTATCTCTTTAGTCAATATTTTAGGCCGTTTTTTAAGCCATGGCTTTGGCCGCACGCTCAAAGTCGGCAGTGGCTGCGATGGTTTCAGGGACGTTGAATAGGGCTTGTGCGATCGCAGGTGAAAACGTAAAGGTATCTACGCCTTGGGTCGCGAGGCGCGGAATATCTGTCATATTGCGAATGCTGGCAGTGAGCAAACGGGTTTCTGAACGCACGCCATTGAGTGCCTGCTGCATCAGGGTGACTTCTTGATGGCCATCCTTACCTGAATCGTTAATGCGCCCCAGGTAAGGTGCGGCATAGTGTGCACCTATGGCCGCAGCAATAAGTGCCTGATGCACGGTATAAACCGCTGTGATGGTCACGGGAATACGGTCTTGAATCAGCGTCTTAGCGGCTGTGGTGCCTTGTTGGGTGGCGGGGAGCTTCACCACGATACGCGGATCGATGCCGCCCAGTATTTGCCCCATGTGTAGAAGATCTCCAGACGAGTCGCCCCAGGCCTGCAAATGCACTTCTTGTGCCTCCAGCTCAAATCCTTGCTGTGCTAATCCCTTGAGCGTGTCGGCGCTACAGGTAACACCTGCCCGCTCTAGCAACAGTGGATTACAAGTCACCCCGTAAAACAGTCCCGTCGGGAGCCAGTTTTGCCACTCGGTGACATCGGCCGTGTCCAGGTAAAGCCGAAGATGGGGTTTGGCCATGAATAAACTTAAGACTCCATTGCACTTCAGCGCTAGTTTATAGCATCTGCCTGAAGCGACTGGTCTAAAGCTAAAGCTGTCTTGTCTAAATACAGCGCCCTGTCAGTTGTTGCTAACTGGCAGGGCGCTTCAAAGCGTCATATTGGTTCAAAGACTTGGTTCAAAAATCTTGTGAACCAGTGGTGACTCCTATGCCCAATGTTCTAGATGTGCCCAACGTTCTAGATAAACGTAGAGTTTGATGGCATCGGTGTCGTCATGAGGTCGGTAGTACTGGTCACTGTGCTGAGATCTGGCGAAGACAGAGCGGACGGTAGCCCCGTTGCCTCCGGTCGTTTCTCAGTTGCGCCTAGATAGATGTCCTCTTCCAGGAGTGAGTTGGCTTCAAAGAGTGAGGTGGCTCTGGGCTTGGCTTTTACGGTGATGTTGTCAATCAATCCACCCTTACTGTTTGCCTTGCCTTTGGCTACAAAGGCGAGTGTGCTGGCATTTCGAGCGCTGCCCTTAACTTCGTATTCAAACGTTCTCCACCGGCCTTTGCGCCCGCCTCGGAGGCCGCCCAACTTTTCGCCTTCCCAATAGACATCAACGCCTGCGGTACTTTGAGTTCTCGTGCCTTTGGAGTAATCCACACTCAGGATATAGGTTTGCCCCGTTAGCGTGTCTATGTTTTGGGCGATGATTGCATTACTCCTTAAAATATCCAGTTCTGCCCAAGCCTTGCCATCAGCAGCTTTGCCAAACTTTTTGGTGCGCTTATCGACCCTAAACCCTTTACCAGATCGGGTTGTCCAGCCCTGGATGCTTCTGTATAAACCCGTTTCGCCTGTTTTTAGAGGAACAGTTTCAAAGCTGCCATTGGTAACAAGATTAAGCCCTAGCTCAGATGACTCGTTGGTTGGGTTCGACGTGGGCGTATTGCCCGCTGTATTGCCTGAGTCTTTGTTCGTAGGTGCGATGGGAGAACTCTCTTCTAGGCTTTTAACCGAACCTTTTCCTTCACCGTATAAATTCCGGATGCCCTCAATATCGTCATCTAATAAAAAAGGCTTGTCAGGGTCCTTGAATCGGTTTTTTAAGGTGGCATTCAGGATAGCGGGTTCGTCACCTTCGTGGTCTAGTCCTAGGGCGTGGCCCAGCTCATGAACCGTGACCTCTAAAAATTTGAGTTGGGTCCAATTTTCGCTGAGGTCGTAGGTGACATCGCCCACTGTTGGGAAAAATGCCTCTGCGAGGATTTTGCTTTTGCCATCAATATTTCTGCTTTGGGCCAAAATATCAATCTCGCTGTCATTCCCCTTATACTCCATTTCTTCAAAGTCAAGGGGGGCGTAGTCAGCCCAGACTTGGAGTGCGCTTTTGAAGAGCTTTTTAGCATCACTGAGGCTAATGCCAGGAATTTCGAAGTTATCGCCAAAGGCAAAATTGACGGCGGTTGCCTGGGTCCCGTCGGCCCGAGTGATGGTTCTCCGCCACTTTAGCTTCTCAATATTGTTATTGTCGTTGTTATCGATGCGCTCGCCATTTACCGCAACGGTTCTAAAGGCCGCAGCTCCCTTGGGGGTGACATGGTTGTGGCCGTGGCCGTGGCCGTGGTCATGGTCGTGGCCATCGTGGTCGTGGCCATCGTGGTCGTCGTGGTCGTCGTGGTCGTCGTGGTCGTGATATCCAGGCAAGCTGAGATCAGGAAAACCCGTCTCAGCGAAATTAGGCCTTGAAAATCTTCTACTGGAGAGGTTAGTAAAGCCTGGGGTGTACTGTCTGAAAACGGTATTTGTGGCCTTATCTGTATTAAATGCTGTTCTGCTGAGGGCTGAGAAGAGGGCTCCTAAGCTCTCTTGAAGGTCTGCTCTATCTTGACTGTCTGACTTTTCTGATGTGGTGAAGAATTGCGAAAAGACGTTATGAAATAAGACCTCTTTCAGCAACGGCAAAAATGGGTTGTTGAAAGAACTTGAGGT
>JBCDAG010000345.1:0-7862 GCA_039186165.1 Cyanobacteria bacterium P01_F01_bin.53 | reverse complement strand
CTAACTTTGATGACTTCAAGGACGCCATTGACACTTGTATTGACCAGGCCAATACGACTCACAAATCATCGCTGGAATCTTTGTTAACCTTAAATTTTCAGTCCTTTAGAAAAGTCCAAATTTCAGGAGTCTAGAGTATACTCCGTTCAGGTAGAACTCCCCGAGGGTGTAGCTCCGAATGACATTCTGCTGAACCTAGCCACTGATATGGATGGGTTCTTGGGCGGAGAATTTGCTGACCTCGGTGACTTTAAAAATCAAGGAGAAACGCCTGTTCCCGGTCAGGTGATTGATATCGATGTGAAAGATGGGATGCGTATATTTGGTTGGAAGCCTTGGCTTACAGAATCCCCCTTCAATGCACCTGTCATGATTACAGAGATAGAAGATACCAACTTCACGGTACAAACTATCAAGTACAACAATGTAGAGCACTTATTACACGGCACCCGTGAATGGGGCTATGAGCTCATGCCAGACGGTAGCGTGAAGTTCTACACACGGGGTATATCGGTCGAAGATATCCAAGCAGCAGAAGGGATTCTTTGGATAGACGGCGCACAGGAAGGCGAGTACCGCTTCTGGAACGCACATGTGGATGGCATTGAGAACTATGTGACTGAACAAGGCGGAAGTGTTGTTGAAGGGACCCGAGTGAGCACTCAAACTGAGGGTCCCTCTGGCAATGATATTTGGGAAACCCTGACTGCCCAGCAGCAAGAAATGACACGCCAAAGACAAATTGAGGAGCTAGAACGAGAACTTGCGGAGCACCTTGAAGAGACTAAAGATGCGAGAAGGTATGCTGCCAAAGCAGCTAATCAGCGGACTCGCGCAATTCGAGCGGAAATCGAAGGCTGGGAAAATCGGTAGGCACGGTCGATAGGCCCAAATTACAGTTGAGTAATTCCTAGCGAGTGGCAGAAGGCGTGGCAGAAGGAATTGTGTCACTCGCTAGGACTAAGGATCGTGAGACCTTTTGTTGTAGGCTTTTGGGTTTAGAGGCTTAGACCATTCAAGAGTCCCGATGCACCTTCTAGGGCGAGGAATGAAACCGACTCTTTGGTGTGGCCAAGTTCTGCATCACGAGACTTCTCTTCTTGAACACTCACACCAAAGCTGGTGCGCGTAATGTCATCTAATCGCAAGTTGGCGGTATCGCCTCCATAGAAAGAGCCTAACTTAGCAATGACTGCCGGGGCTTCGGCAAAGGCCTCCTGGAACTGAACGGTGCCAGGACGATGATTAAACTGTCGGCCTGTGGTACCACCATGCAATAACGTGTCGCCATCAGACGCCTTGCCTTGATCTATAGCCAGCCAACCGATGCTTTCTTGGGCGTGGGACCCTCTATTCAGCAGTTCTTCCTCTTGCATCGCCAGCTGGAAACCATTGGCAGACTGTTGTCTCGTTCGAGTAGTCACCCAGTCAGCCCCATTAACTGTTTGCACCTGAGACAGCACGGTCGGTGTGCCCTCAAAGCCATTTAAGGTGATGCTATCAAAACCTTTCTTGGAGAGACGGTTGGACTCGTGAACCCCAGCAGAAATTCGCGTGCCATCGGAGAGTGTCCAATCACCGGCTTCCACAACAACATAGGAAACCGATTCTGTGGGATGAATGCCATCTTCGTAGTTAGGCTCTTGCAGGCGTAGCTGAATACGGTTACTGGTAACGTTGCGAACTCGAACTGTGGCAGGATCTGAGTTACTAAAAGTAGGCTCTGAAACAATCACAACCGGGTTAACGTAGCTCTTGTCGAGCGTAACGTTTTGCCACTTTTCCGTGAGGTCAACGGTACCGTATTCACCAATGGTAGAAGTTGGGTCTGGGCTAGGAATTGGGTCTGGGCTAGGACCTGGGTCTGGGCTAGGACCTGGGTCTGGGTTAGGAATTGGATCTGGATTAGGGGTCGGGTCTGGGTTAGGTGTCGGGTTTGGCTCAGGTGTTGGACCTGGGTTAGGCGTCGGGTTAGGGCTGGGGGTTGAACCGTCTACAAAACTCGGATGATCGAAGTCGAGGAAGTCAAAGTCGATAGTGCCGTTGGTACTATCAAGGGTTTTGGGATCGAGGGGACCAAGATTGGGGACGCCTTGGGTCCAAAAGTCTTCGGCAAACGCGAGGACAAAGCTGTATTTGCGCAGGTCTCCGGTGAGACGATCGCTAAAATACTCATCCACCACAATCCCATTGCGACCATCGGGCAAGGTGTAGTAGCCATCTGCCGCCAAATTATCTAAACCATCGAAGTGATAGCCCAGCAGCTCACTGCCAAAGGACGCTTCAATAGTGCCTAATGAATCTGTTTTGGTACCCTCAATAGAGGCGAAGTAGCCGTCGTCACGCGCTTCAACGGTAATCGTATTGTCTGCGGCTTCTGGTGTAAAAGAGAGTCTACCGGGCGTCACATCGGCCCGAGTCAAGAGCTTATCGACGGCAGGATCAAAATTGACCCAATCTTGCTGATTGTTTTTGACCTGGGCATCCACCCAAATGTAACCCCAATCATCCAAAGGGGTTTCTCCTACTATCTCTTTTTGCAAGTCGATACCACGCAAAAAGCCTTCCACAGTCATATTGTCGAACACAATATCTTCGGTGTTTTGGGCGAGGCGGAAGCCATCACTAAGCCACTCCCGATTGACGGTTTCTGCGCCGAGGAGAGTGAAGTCTTTTAGGGTGTAGTGGGCAGTGTATTGAAGTTCGCCGCCTTGGGCAACTTCCCAGGCTTTGAAGCCATCGAGAAGTGTGCGGCCATCGTGTTCTTGACGCTGAAAATTTTTAATGACCTTAAGGCCGTTTTCAGAGGCAAAAACTTCGTTGTTCTCAAAGCCTACAATCGTCGGATCGCTAGTATCGATGTTGGCTTGGCCCTTGGCCCAGGTTTCGAGGGGGAGATTATCCGAATCAACATCGATTTGATCAACCCCTCGGTGGAAGTAGAAAATGCCGGAGCCTCGATTACCGGCAGTAACGTTACCCTGACTTTCGACTAAGCGGCTTTGGTGCCAAAAGCCATGGCCGTCAAAGCCGTGGTCTTGATTGCCGACGCCCGACTTTTCGTTTTCGTTGCGCCCGCCAGTATTTTGAATAGAAATATTGTTGCGCCATGCCCCAATTTCATTGCCTGTCTCGGTGACAAAGCCAGAACCGGTGACGTTGTAGGTGAGATTGTTTTCGAGTACCGCGTGGCTGTCGTGCTGCGTAATGCCCCAGCCAGGAGAGCCATCAATACTGTTACCAACAATCACAGCTGGTGCGTCATCACCATTTACCCCGGTACGGTGCAAGTGAAGGGCATAGCGGCCTCGAATATTGGTGCGATCGCCCGGAATCGGATTCCCATCCCCATCTAAAATCCGTTCATAGGAGTCATCATCCACCCGAAAGTCATCCAGTCGCTTCGACTTGTCGGTACGGCCCAGCTCTTTAAATTCTGCGTAGCGCACATCGATGTTGTCAGAGTGCATCAGCATGACGTGGCCGCGCTGGTTGGCAGACAGGCCCGCTGCATTCTCCGTTTCAATCACGACGCTGCGGCTTTGGTTGGCAACGTAGGCTTTAAGGTCGCTGCGAGGTGTGGTGTGGTCATAGTCGAGCGGGCGATCTAGGGTAATACGATCACCATCGATGGACTGAATCACGCGCTGTTCATCTTCTGTACCGGGGTACACCCAGTCGCCCACTTGATGACTGTAGCTGTAAGGCACGTAGCGGGTACCGGTAAGCAGGATGCGATCGCCCACCTGCCAGTTTTGCGGCACCGACTCCAACTTCAGCGTATTACTCCCCGCCACAGGATCAACCGCAACTTTCAGGTGAGAGGTCTTTTCCTCACCATGAACACTCACCGTACCGTGGGATATCAGGCCTCGGCTCAGTTGTTTGGGGTCCCAGGAGGTATCAATCGCGCCGTTATCGGCAATGACAATGCGCGTCTCCACATTGCCCTGCACAGGATTATTTTCTGTCCCAATGGTGAGTGTTCCATCTGGAGCAACAACAAAAGTATCTAGAACAAGTTGGGTATCCGCATCTGTTGCAAAGTCAAGCTGGCCGTCCACTCTTAGGGTAAAGAGTTTCTCAGCACTCACCCCGTCATAATCAACCTGAATATCTTTAGGAATCCACACCTTAGCATCAGCACCCGGCACGGTACCGCCCCAAGTTGCAGGATCAAACCAAGAACCATTTTTCACCGCCGTGTGTGTGGCTTGTGCGGTCGGGACTAAATCTAATAGTGCGAAATGTGTAGAGTGTTTGGCCGGATCATTGAGATGGGTGGAATGACCTGCTGAGTGTTGAGTATTTTGCATTTCGTCTGAAATTTAACGGCGATTTGACGGTATGTATTCTCGAATTCCCGAACTGTTGGGTAGTAGCCTTAACATTGTGCGCAAGGAAAAATGTGTGGCACAAAACCTCGTAAAGCACTCACGGAAAAACTCACCCTTCTTGATAGGAAGAGCTTGCGGGATCAACATCTAATCAATATCTATAGGTGTTGATCTATAGATATTGAGGGCTATTTTGTTGAGGATTTGTTGTCACTACGGCTTTAGAGCGTGAACGGTTAAAACCTTGAGTTGTTACAAACGAACAGCATTATCTAGAAGAAACACCAAAACGACATTTTTGAGATAGCATGTGTTGTTCTTATTCAGATGGGTCTTGGTGTGTGGTTTAGTGTAGTGACGAAAAATACAGGACTCTAACAGTAAGCTATACACAATCCGAAAGTTTGATCTGGAACTTTATGGTTGCATTATGAAAAATCGACATATCAGGCTAATGTGACCTTTCGCCTTAATAGACTCCTTATACAGAGGTCACAACAGTCTGTTCTATTTGTTACAGATTGCTACTTTGTATCGCAGCCATTATTCTCATAGCTGCGCATATGCGCAGGCCTCGGTATACTAAAGGTGCATATTTTAGTACACTTGTTCTTTGCCAGTCATCTGCTGACCTGATTGTCTGCCCCATCTCCTATGGCTATAAAATCCTCTCAAATTCAGGCAGTGCTCTCTCGCAAGCGGGCTGATTTTGCCAGCTTTGATGAGAGCACCTCCGGCTACTTAGAGCAGTATCGCGGGGCTTGGGATGAATGGGTGGAGTTGAAAAAGAGCGATCGCACTAAGTGGATAAAAGCCCAAGAAGGCCAGCTTGGCGCAAAGCCTCTAGAGCCCATTAAGGCAACGAACCGGGGCATTTTACGCAGCAACCTCGCCTGGGATAACCGCGAGCAAAGCCTAGCCTGGGCCAAAGGGCAGATTGAAGGTGTCACGACCTTTGCGGTGGATGGCTCCCAGGTCTTTCCGCAAAAGGACTTTTCGATTCCGATTGCACTGGTACAAATTGGCTGGTTTGAGAACCATCACTGTGCGGCAGGTACCTATGAAAAGGACATTTTGCTGGATGTGATGACACCGAAGGACTTGGTAGCGGACAGATCACAGCCCATGGATCGGTGGATTAATATGCGCCGCTTTTCCATGGAAGTAGATCGGCTGATTGATTACATTGAACAGGCAAAGGATAGAGCAGTTAAGGCGGGTCGAGATCCTGAAAAGTGCCTGGTATTTTTTGATGGCTCGCTGGTGGTCTCTTTTGCCGCCATGCTGGATGAGCCCATTCGTGCGCCTTACATAGAGCGCGTATTGGCCTTGCTACGGGCCAGCGAAAAGCATCAGGTTCCGTTGGTCGGCTACGTGGATACTGCACAGTCGAACGATATTACAACATTGTTACGGTTGCTAGACAAGCTGGATACGACACGGGCGATTCATGATGCCAAACTGTTGGATCGGTTTATGAAGTGGGGCGATCGCACGCCGCTGATGGTCTGCGATCGGGGGGATATCCTAAATTATTATGCTGAGATGCGCGATCGCATCACCTTCACCTACCTTAAAACCAACGCCAACTACCCCGCTCGCCTAGAACTACCTCGCTGGATTTGGGAGGCGGGCCGTGCGAAAGCGGTGATTAATCAGGTGCGGGCTGAGGTGGTGGTGGGGAATGGGTATCCCTATGCCATTGAGACAGCAGATCAGACCGCTGTATTGCAGAGCCGTGATCGCCAGATCTTTTATCGAATTTTGCAGGACTGGGCCGCCCAGGAAAATCTTCAGCTGAGCCTATCGCAAAAAATGATGAGTAAAGCGAGACGGCGGTAGTAGGCTGAAAAATTGGGGGATTAGCCCAGCCCTACAGACTTTTAAGATCTAAGAGGTTGTTTTAAAAAGCCCTCTGAAGCGCATTTTGATACCTGAACCATTCAGTAATCGAAACGACGGTATTAGGTTGTGAGTCGATTCAGCTAATGGGGCGAGTGCCCTTTGATACTGAAATTGACCCTTTTAAAACAGCCTCTAATGCCGATCGACTAGCACCTGTCTCGATAGTTAGAAGTTAGGCCATGGTTTCTTTAGCCAAGTTTGTCCGATGCGTGCATACTCATTTTGAAAGTGAGGTTCACAAGCAAGCGTCCTTGACTTATTTTCGATTGCTTTCATCTTGGTGCTGAAGATGTACATCGGAATGTTGACGATAAATATGGGGATTAACCATATGGGACCGTAAGAGATGATGAGATGTAGCATGCAAAGTATCCCGATGGGTGCGACCAGGAGAATGATCGCGGCCCCTTTCATGTTGTTTCGGGCGATCGCTTTGAAAGCATTGAGATCTCGCTGGCTTGAAATTGATTTATGCTTGGCCAAAAAACGATTGATGCTTCGAGAACCAAGCGCTACGGTAAACGCTTGAATAATTGTAGTGATTGCAAAAATGAAAAATGTCATCAGCCGCCCGTGGATTGGTTACACTCTTTTGAGTATTCCCAGACTGTTTAGGCGTTTTTGGATGCGATCGCATTACATTCACCTACCTTAAAACCAACGCCAACTACCCCGCTCGCCTAGAGCTAGCGACTTAAAAGAATATTCTGCCATCGCTTTGTTGGATTAAGAGTGTTTACGGTTCGGGAAACCCTCCATAAAATTGGCAAAAAATACGACCTTATCGTCCGATACACAGCCCCCACTAATTTGCTACAAGGTAGTTAAGCGCTGTTTGCAGCTTGCACATTTTTTTGCAACAGCAGTCAGCGTTAGCTTAGCTTTTTAAGGGGTTTTAAATTCGTCGTAGCTATTATTATTACAGCCATTGACGGAACCGCCGTTACCAGCGCTGAGCAACTGCAAACGATTGTTGAAAAGAGCAAAATCGGGAAAGCGTTGCAAATTGAAATTGTGCGGAACGAAACAACAGAAACGCTAAAGGTAAGACCCGCTGAATTACAAAATAGCGCGAAATAAACTCGCGTCTCACCCCTCCGTCTTTGCGGACAAACCCAGATAAACGAATAGGAAAAAACGAGTAGAAAATTGCCATGTTGCTATACCAAATTGAGTTGAGATCGCTAGATGAGTCTGGAGATGAGCCTGATCATTACATTGTGGGCCGCTACCGGTCAGACCCAAGGCTACAGGTAAATGAAGAGGTTTGGATAAACTGGCAGGTGGGCAGCCATACCTTTGAGATCAGCGCAGAGGTGAGGCGTTACCGGAAGGAGGTGTATGTGGATGGTAAGCACGTCGCCTTAAACATGGGTGAGGCTGAAAAAGCCCAGTTCTCTGCGCTTTATCCTGAGGGAATCAGGGCGCTGTTGGACGGGGCGAGCTTGTTTTTGGTGCGTATATTTGTAGAAGCCAAAGACAGATCGGTACTGCTGAAGATTAAAAATGCGATCGCTCAAAACGATAACCTGATCGAAGGTCAAAAACGCCTGCCTGAGTCGTCTTAAGGGCTCCTGTGTACACATAAGTCCGAGAGTTCAAGGCGCAGCCAATTTCCAT
>JBCDAG010000344.1:0-7894 GCA_039186165.1 Cyanobacteria bacterium P01_F01_bin.53 | reverse complement strand
CAACAGGTCAACTTAATCAGGTTTATTCTCAGGCAGTAAACACTTATCCGAATCGCAGCCAGCAGGGCCAGCTTCGATGAGATCACCGCGATCGTACAGGGCCAGAGCCGCATGGAAATCACCGGTACTCCGACGTGCCTTAACCTGAGCCATCATCGCATCATAAGTGGCTTTATCAATGGGTTCGAAGGGCAGACGAGGGAAGGTTTGGAGATTGTCGAAACGGGCTAGGAGAGCAGCCGATATATAGCCTTCATCATGGTGAATGGTTTCGTAGATGCGTTGACTCAAGGGGGCAATCTCGGCTTCTCGTAGTTCAATGGTGGCGGAGGTGTTATGAGCGGTATAGTGCTTTTGCACCTGCATGTAGAAATCAAACTGTGCTAATGCAGAAAACTGCTCGATCGCGATTTCATCGGCCTCCGGCAGGTTCGCCCAGGATACTTCTACCGGCATTTCTACAAGCCATTCCGTACAACGCGGATCGAATGGGTCTGTCAGTAAATTACCATTCTCATCTTTGTCCGATTGAGACGGTACGACGGTATACCCGTAGTCGATGCAGGCCATTGCTACTGGATCATTTTTACGGAACGTAATGCGGCGGATGTAGCGCTGCGACTTAGGGGGATGCCAGCCGGGACTTGCCCCCGTGAGCAGAGACTTCGTCCCAGCGGGCTGTACTGTCGTACAGCGATTGGGACACCGCATGCCATGGCGATCGCAATACTCACTCACAACCCGATGCACAATTTCTTTCCAACGGCTCAGGTATGCCTGCTCTTTAGCTTTGAAGTCTAACCCTTTCATCGTATTGGGGCGACCTGTTTCCCACCATTTCAGCCATTCGACGCCAAAGGCCTTGACAAAAAAGTCGAAGAGCCCCGTGAAAGAAACGCCTACGATGGGATCTTCTTCTCGCGACTGACGGTAGCGTGGTTCTGTGAATTGGTGGTTCAGAAGACTCGCCACTGCTAGCGCCCCGGCTGTGAAAGCATCTTCCTGCTCTTGCTCGTTCTGGGGATCGAGCTGATTGAGGTGAATTTCTGCCAGGTTGCAGTGGAAATCCTGGCCAATAATTTCACCACACGGATTGAGACCGTAACGACCTGCACCACCGGCCCGACGCTCAGCTTCACCCGCCCACTGAATCGCCCCTTCACCCGAATAGAACTGCTTGCGGACGGCGTTGGTGCATTCTTCTAAAGATGGCTTGTGATGAAAGACGCGCGTATGATTCGCCATACGCAAAGCATCCCGTTCGGGATCAATCCGCCAATTCCCGTTTTCGTCTTGCTGCCAGAGATTATCCTTGGCCGAAGCGGCAAGCACATCATCACTGGCAAATTGGCGCATCCCTGCTGATCGCCGAATATTACCAGCCACCACACAGGCTGCGGCCTCATCAATGAGCAAACAGCACTCGACAGAGTTAAGCTGCCGCCCGATCGCTTTATTCAAGATCAGGGCACAACGCTCATACAGAGTCGGCAATTTAACGGGATTGGCAACCCCACCAAAGCCCTTTAGTTTTTCGCCAGCCGGTCGTACATCGCTAAGGTCAACGGTGACTTCAACATCTCCTGTGAAGCGATCGTCACTGGAAAGTTCAAGCAGGGTCTGATACGACTTCACCCAACCTTGACGACTATCACCGACACGGATGCAAACTTGATTGCCTTCAATGGCTGCTGTAGTCTCTTCACGGCGTTGACCAACGGGTGTCGCCCCGATAGCACCGGTCTGCTTGACGATGAGTCGATTGCGAATCGCCGGTAGCTGATCAGTATACTTGGGTTCCAATACCGCACCTGTACCGCAGCCCATCATCGCGAGGTCCATCATCAGACCAAAGGCACGCCAATCTACCACGTTGGTGCTGGTACAGTTATAGGCCCCCGAAAAATTTTCCGGACGCTTACTCCAGGCCGTTCCCCCAACCCACAGCCACCGACCTGAAGGCAGAGCTTTGATCTCTCGCTGCATGCGCGCGATGAGCTGTTGTTCAGCCTCCGTCAGCTGACCCAATTCGACCAACCCCGCCAAGGTGCGATCGCAAACTTGGGGCCAAGTTTCGCGCTCTCCAGCCGCCGTTTCTCCTTTGCGGCTGTAGGTACGGTAGAACACCGGATAGGCTGTGGGGGCTGATTCTGGAAAAACGCTGTGAGATCGAATGCGAGGGAGTTCTTGAACCATGGATAACAGGCCTTACAGCAATGGACAACGGCTAAATCATATATATTGCGCACTCAAGTCAGTGGGTACACAAAAAGAGGCTAATTCACACACCTAGTGGACACTCATCTTAGGTCACATCTAGGGGTTTGGCACAAAGAAAAACAAAAAATACGCTATTTATAGGGTTTTCGCGGCATCCTTCCCGAGGAAGTTTACACGATAACACAACGTTTACAGAGGTATACATACGCTACGGTTAAGGCACATAGCTCCTCTGGCACTCGGTTCTGTTTGATTTTGCAGCTTTGGAACAATGGAAGGCTTTACACGTCAAGAAACTCTAGCACTTACGCAAATCACCTCTAGTCGGTTAGCCTATCTTGATCGGACCCGTGTGGTTGTGCCGCAAAAGTATGGCAACACTAAAAAGCCGACGGTCATTTATGCCTGGGAGCAGCTTCTCGAAATTCGTACGATTGCTAATCTCCGCAAACAAATCTCCCTCCAAATGGTCCGTAAGCTGGTTGCGTTTTTAGATGAATACGGTCTTGACACAAGACTATATGACAAACCTCTCGTGGCAACTCCTAATGAAGTGTTTCTGGTCATGCCTGATTGGTCTGACATGCCTCAAGTCATGAAGGTGGCTGATCGTGGCAGCGATGGGATGGGGCAATTAGTATTGCTTGTTTTGCCACCGCTTAACACTGTTGTTGAGGAAATTTGGGATGCGGCTCGTCAATCCAACATCGTTGCATTTGCAAGCTTTAAGCAGCGGGCAAAGACTCTCCCAATACAGACAGGATAATCAAGATTCCTGAAAAGCATCTTTAGAAACATTTAATGTTAATCGTGACGATGAGGGAAATCCTACAATCGCTCAGCAACTTGATAAGGTCTAGATGATTTTTTGGCGATCACGAAATGTATCAAAAGTATCTTTTCAAGATGATTGTTTATCGCCCTCTAAAAAGTTAATTAAGTGCCCACAACAAAGGCTTTCACAGTGAAGGAGTCTACCTTCTTGATTACTTGTGATCTCGCATGAACTTTGAAATTCTTTTTTCTGATACCAGTTAGCAGCCAAAATGGGCATCGCATGATTATAATATTTGGAGTATGAAAGCACTCTGCTATGTGTTGCTATTTAGCTCTATCCAGCTGAAAATCGTATAGTATAGTCTGAATCTATATGGAAGTCACCTAGACCTTAGTAGCTTCTGTGAATTTCGTTGATTTGTCTTCTTGCCAAAAAGTACAAGTGCTTTTTGGATTTGACGATTGTTCTTGGTGCTATCACGCAAGAGTCTCATGCCGCATCTGACATGGCCTAAGTGCTAATGCCAGAGTTTTTCTGATTCTAACGGTGATTTCCAACCCTAGATTCAGATTTGATATCTGCCCGCTAGACTGTTCTTAGCGAGGCAAAGTGTGTGCCTGTTCCCTGTAAAATGAATCCACGAGAAATCCATGGCCGTCGTAACTCAACGCCTGTCTATTTTTGTAGACGGCAATAATATGTTTTATGCCCAGCAAAAAAATGGCTGGTTTTTTGACCCTAAGCGTGTTCTTGAATACTTTACTGCTGAAGATGGTGGCCTAAGTCTGGTAAATGCCTTCTGGTATACCGGCTTAAAAGATCCCCAAGATCAGCGTGGATTTCGAGACGCTCTCATTAGCCTAGGCTATACAGTCCGTACCAAAATTTTGAAAGAGTACTACGACGATTCTTCGGGGCGCTATTCCCAGAAGGCTAATCTCGATATCGAAATTGTTGTTGATATGTTCAACACAGTTGAGCAATACAATCGGGTTCTGCTCTTTAGTGGCGATGGTGATTTTGAGCGGGCAATTGAATTGCTGCGCTCTAAAAATACTCACATCACGGTTGTTTCTACGGAAGGAATGATCGCGCGTGAACTGAGGAATGCTACTGATCGCTATATCGATCTAAATTCTGTTAGAAAGTACATCGAGAAGGTCGATAGCTATCACTAGGCAATAATTCTGGTGAAGTCATCAGTTTGAAAAGCAATCGCTTCCTAAGGAAGCGATTGCTTTTCATAACTAGAAGTCTCGACTTAGAAAGGGTCCTAATTTAGCAGCTAGATGTGCCATAAGGCCACTTCCAGTCAACGATCTCATCAATGTCCTTGCCATACTCAAACGCATAGTTTAGACACTCGATAATTTTGTTTTTCATGCGCTCTTTGGCATGAGCCGCTGCTGAACCAAGCTTAGGAACCCGGTCAATCACATCAATCACGAGGTTGAAGCGATCGATTTGATTGCGAATCGATAACTCCAGAGGCGTATTGATATTGCCCTCTTCCTTATAACCACGGACATGAATACGGTGCTGATTCGTACGCCGATAGGTGAGTTTATGAATCAACCACGGATAACCATGGAAGTTAAAGATGACAGGCTTATCGACTGTAAAGAGTGTGTCAAAGTCGCGATTTGAGAGCCCATGGGGATGCTCTGACTCAGGGACGAGCTTAAAGAGATCGACAACGTTGATGAAACGGACCTTCAGCTCAGGAAATTCCTCCCGTAAGATAGCCGTTGCGGCCAATGATTCCATCGTTGGAATATCACCACAACAAGCCATGACCACGTCGGGAATATCAGGTTCGACGCCACAGTCATCGTTGCTGGCCCAATCCCAAATACCGATCCCTTTGGTACAGTGCTTAACGGCTTCTTCCATGGTCAGATATTGGAGATGCTTTTGCTTATCAGACACGATGACATTGATGTAATCGGTGCTGCGTAGACAGTGATCGGCTACGGAAAGTAGTGTGTTGACATCAGGCGGCAAATAGACTCTGACCACGTCGGGACTTTTGTTTGTCACCAGGTCAATATAACCAGGGTCTTGGTGACTAAATCCATTATGATCCTGACGCCACACTAAAGACGAAAGCAAGATATTCAGCGATGAGACGGGTGCTCTCCAGGGAACGTGATTTTTGCAAATGTCCAACCATTTAGCGTGCTGATTGAACATTGAATCGACCACGTGGGCAAAGGCTTCATAGGTGTGGAAAAAGCCGTGACGACCGGAGAGTAAATATCCTTCTAGCCATCCTTGGAGGGTATGCTCACTGAGCATTTCCATGACGCGACCGTCAGGCGACAATTCACTGCCATCGAGGTCTTCGGCATACATATCCGCCATCCATGTTTTCTTGGTGACTTCGTACAATGCAGCCAAGCGATTGGAGGCAGTTTCATCAGGACCAAATACCCGGAAGTTGGCCATGTTATCCCGCATTACATCGCGGAGTAGATACCCCAAAACGCGAGTATTTTCTACCTCGACGGTACCCGGTTGAGGAATTTCAACGGCATAGTCGCGGAAGTTGGGCATTTTTAATTCATGGCGGATTAAACCTCCGTTTGCATGGAGATTTGCACTCATGCGACGATTGCCCTCAGGGGCTAACGCTCGCAGCTCTGGAATGAGTGTTCCGTTGGCGTCAAACAATTCTTCCGGACGATAGCTCCGCATCCATTCTTCCAGACGACGCAGATGCTCAGGATTGCTATGCATCGCCCCCATGGGAACCTGGTGCGATCGCCAGAATCCTTCCACCTTATGACCATCGACTTCCTGTGGACCGGTCCAGCCTTTGGGGGTCCGTAGGATAATCATGGGCCAGCGAGGTCGTACTGCATGGCCTGTATTACGAGCTTCTTGCTGAATGGCACGAATCTCATTGATGCAATTTTCTAGAGTCGTTGCCATCTTTTGATGCATCGCTGCAGGATCACTCCCCTCAACCAGGTATGGCGTATAGCCATAGCCCCGGAATAAGCTTTCGAGTTCCTCCGGTGAAATACGTGCCAGCAGCGTGGGGTTGGCAATCTTATAGCCGTTGAGATTCAGAACGGGTAAGACGGCCCCATCGCGAATGGGATTCAGAAACTTATTTGAGTGCCAGGCAGTTGCCAGGGGCCCCGTTTCGGCCTCCCCATCACCCACAACACAGGTAACAATGAGGTCCGGGTTATCAAAGGCTGCGCCAAAGGCATGGGATAAGCTATAGCCAAGTTCTCCCCCCTCATGAATCGAACCCGGCGTTTCTGGGGTGACGTGACTGCCGATGTGCCCTGGGAACGAAAACTGCTTGAAGAACTTCTGCATCCCTTCAATGTCTTCGCTCTTGTCAGGATAGACCTCGGAATAAGTGCCTTCGAGATAGACCGGACCGAGTACACCCGGGGCACCATGCCCTGGCCCAGCCATGAAAATCATGTCGAGGTCGTACTGCTTAATGAGTCGGTTGCAGTGGATATAGGTGAAGCTGAGGGCGGGTGAAGCGCCCCAATGGCCTAATAAACGATGCTTGACATGTTCGGGTTGCAGAGGCTCCTTCAGAAGAGGATTTTCCTTGAGATAAATCATGCCTACCGCCAAGTAGTGACAGGCACGCCAATAGGCATCGATTTTTCTAAGTTGCTCATCCGAGAGTGGGCAAGTGCTTAGAGGATTGGCAAGAACCATAATTATCCAATAGCTCCATGAATCAGGTCTATGGAAAAACTCATCGACTACTGTTGCGATCGCTTTCAGTCTAGCGACATTGATCGAGGCTATCCCCAAGATGCCCGTGTCTTTTTAGATTCGAAAATGTTTGATATGAAAGAGGTGTGCGTAGAAGGGTGAGCGCGTAACAAGGGAGACGAGTGGCCAGAGTGTTGGGCGTAATTGCAAGGGTGTGATTAGGTATCGATCCTGTGATGATTCGATGCGAAGCAACCATAACACCGTAAAATCTTGACAAATGTGTAGAACACACGGACTAGATTGATGGCTTCTTCCCCCTATCGCAGCAAAGTCCTTCAATTTGTGGTGGTTCAGGCTCAACGAGTCCAAAGGCAGGCAACTCAGACCTGGCGACAGACAAGGTTAGCAACGATGTGGGGGGTCCAAATCACGGCGGCGATCGCCCATGGCATCTGGCAATGGAGTCAGAGCGGCTGGCATCAGGTATTACCGATGGCCCAAGGCGTGGCCTCAAGTTGGTCAAAACTCACCGCTGCGGTTCGGCCAGCCATGTCGGCACCGTCAATGCCGACGGATACGCCCATTCGTCACGTCTTAGCCTGGGTGGCTGCAGAAGCTCCGCTGGCAATTGCTCAACCAGGGCTGGCAACGGATTTGGCCACACGGCGCTTAGTGTGGGTGATGGCAGACTCCACTGTGATCGTGGATGAGGCCATGCATCATCAGTTGCAAGCCCGTATCGTGTGGGAACTAGCTGATTATGGTTATCGCCAGCGACAATTGCAAAGACGGATGCCGCTCATTTCAGGTTTTTATCCGGTAAGTGGAGCACGGGTGCTCGGGTGGATTTGGCAGGCAATCGCTTACTTTTTTGGGGATAAAAGAGTACAGACACCCTCTCTACCGAGTCAGCGTCGGGATATTGAACGCGCTGTTGTCACGAGGTCAGCCCGTTTAATCAAGCGATGTCAGTGTCTCTGGCCGTGGGGGAAAATGCACTTACCCTTGGCTATGAGCCCTCGGCAAGAGGTTCCGGTGTTTGCCTGGATTGGGCAAGCGATCGCCTACTTTTTTGCGGGTAAAGCTGGGCCACCCCCTTCTCTACCAGGGCAAACTCCGCCTTCGGACCTAGCTGTAACAAGTGAATTAGGGACATTCATCACCCCGTTCATCAATCAATATCAATACATTTGGCAGCGT
>JBCDAG010000343.1:0-7921 GCA_039186165.1 Cyanobacteria bacterium P01_F01_bin.53 | reverse complement strand
TCTGCCATTTCAATGACTTCACCGTTGAGGTCTTTTACTAAGAAGTTGAGGGGGCGATCACGCCGTAATTTATGGCGAATGCCTCGAGTTTGTACCTGCATGAGCAAGTATTCTAGGCAGTCATGATCAAAGCACACGTGGCGCTGTCGCTCTCGATTCCCACGGCTAGCCCCTGCGACAACATGGAGCTGCGTATTTTTTTTCAGCTGATACCACAGCCCATCGGGGGTTCCATAGCCGCTACCAGGCTGGCCTAGGCTCGACATTCCCATGCCTGAGCCGAACATCGGATCCATGCCAGCTGTGCCAAGGGTTTGCTCATAGTTGTAGTAATAGTGCAGCGGCACATCTGCTGCCGTTAGGCTGAGTACCCCTTCATAAAATTGGCGGGCCAAGTCCAAATCAGACACCATGACGGTGTGGACCTTGGGCGCGCTGCTTAAAAAAGCCCACATAGCGCCAGCATAGGCCACCAGCAGCATCACCATAATGCCTTGGGTGGAGACTAGGGCATCTAAGGGGAGGCCTTGAAAAATGCTGGCAAGGGGAAAAGTGCTGGCAAGGGATGGACCTGTTAAGGCAGATGGGGTGAGTATGCTCGCTATCATGGTGAATCCCTCAGTTGCAAAGCGCCATTAACCTAGTTTACCAAGACGTATTAGCAGATGAACGTACTGATAGGCGCGCGCTTTTTTACGGATATCCGTCTGCTGAGTCCGCTGTTCCGGTGATTTGTGTTGTCTTTGCCAAAAGATTACGCGCCTTTATCAGGCAAACATTGGGCCAAGGCCTATGCAGAATGCGCGTGGCAGGTATAGTAATGCTAATTTGGCGCTGGTATTCGCGACTGATTCTCAATTTACATATGGTGAAGCCAGATTTTGATGACGACATTGCAAATAACGACATTACAAGGCCCGGCGCCTATAGTTCTGTGACCCCACATGCGTTAATGGGCATGCTGTGGAACGTTAGATTAATACAACTTGATTGATTAAGGCCCTCATTTTGGCTTAACTCCTGTGCAAATTCCTACTTTCCCTGAATGTGATCATGATTTGGTCAAGTCGCTGATTCACCACAGCGACTATGCCTTGGTGGATATGCTTCAGAAGTCGCCAATGGACGGAAAGTACTTTACGGCGCTGTTTTGTCGATATTCTCCGGTGGTGTATTCCCTGATTCGCCATTCGGCAAAATCTCCCGTTCAGGCTGAGTATTTATTTGCCCTGACTTGGCGACATATTCTCAACGAACTGGGTGGGATTGATCTCTCACCTATTCGCCAGAGACAGGAAGGAAATGTGTCGGCAGAAGCGGATGCGGAGGCAGAGGCCATTACCCGTGACCTCGCCAAAGATTTTTCTTTGCAGGGCTGGCTGATTAATTTAACGGCAGCGCATATCAATCAGGCTGTTTTACCCGATGTTGAGTCGATTCACTATTCCATTGCTGATGCACCACCGCCGTTATGGTGCTACACCGAGCGAGCCTTAGAGAGTCTTTCGCCGATGCACCGCTTAATTGTGCTGATGGCGCAGACTTTTGAATGGAGTGAAACGCGTATCTCAGCTTATTTACAGGCTGAAGGTAAGCAGCTCTCGCCTAATGAAGTAGGCGCGGAATTGCAAGCTGCCTACCACTCCCTGGAGCGTGCTATTCCCGAAGATATGCGAGCTATTTATTTGGATAAGCCCACCGTTCTGATGCCTTCGGCAGCCGATGCACTGACAAATGGTGAGTCGGACGGTTTGCTGACCATCGAATTCGATAATTTTGATCTCTAGTTTTTGGTTTTGAGTTTTTTGGCCTTGAGCTTTTGATACCCAGTAGTTTTTAATCTCCAATTTTTAGTCTCCAGCTTGTTGGGGCCTAGACTTTGATGTCCATAAGAGCCTACTCGGTATAACCTCTCGCTTTTACCCTTTGAACGTAACCCTGCTTTATCAAACTGGGTATCTTAGGCCCATAAACGTTCGGTCCTAACGGGCGACACGGCTGGCCTAGCGTCAGGCCGGCTTTGATGAGAGGAATCATTCATGGATTGTGGCCATATGGGGATTGACCTAGACAAAGACAATGCCGCTCAGGTTGCTCAAGGTTCGACTCAAAGGTCGAGGGCTCAGAAGTCAGTTCTGCAACGGTCAAGGAAGTGCTTGAAAAGGCTGCACTGCGTCAGCCGCAGATTATTGTCTACGGTCGCAACGTCTTGTGTTGTTGTAGGTTTTTGGGTCGGTGGGGCAGTGCCTGTACAGGCTGTCGATAGCCTGACCCAGCAACTCCATACGCCTCCCCAGGAATCTATTCGTTCCCAGCGAGATGTGGCCGATCAGTTCCTTTTGTTAGGGAAGCGGCAGCTGTCCATTGGTGAGTACGATCAGGCGATCTCAGCTCTGCAAGAAGCGGCCAATGCCTATCACTATCTGGGTGACTTGGTCGGTATGGGTGAGGCCTATGAACAACTGGTGAAGGTGTATAGCGATCTCGGGCAGTACCGCAATGCTGAACAAGTTGTGCGTCGTCAGCTGGCCATTGCGCGTAGCAATGCCAACTTCAGCGATCTTATTTTGGCGTTAAATAACTTGGGTACGCTCAGACTTCAAAATGGTGAGCTGGGTGAGGCCCAAGCGGCCTTTGCTGAAGGGCTTACCGTTGCCCAAGATGTGGAAAGCGAGAGTGGCATTGGCCTTTCGATGAGTAACTTGGGTTTGGTGTCAGCGGCGCAAGGACAGGTGAATGATGCGCGTAAATATTACGAAGTGGCGGCTAACTACCGTGCCCGTGCCCGTGACTATGCTGGGCAGGCGAATACGGACAGTAATTTAGGCGATGTTTACCTAGCTAACGGGCGTTTACGGGAAGCGATTGGAGCCTACCGTTTGTCCCTGTCGCTAGCTCGTGACTTGGATGAGCCATACATTCAAATAAGGGCATTGGATGGGCTGATTGCCGCTTACCGCCAGCGCAATGAACCCCATGAGCTGTCACGGTATCTCAATGATCGAGTGGCCCTTGCAGTTGAGATTGGGGATGATTGGCAGCGATTGGTTACTTTGCGATTGTTAGGCGAACTCTATGAGGAACGCGGTGATTTATCAGCGGCTTATGAGTCCTATCAGCGAGCCATGGACTTGGCTCAAGCATTGGATAAGAAGACCATTCAGGCAGATTTGGCTAACCGAGTGCGATCGCTCTCCTACCAATTAGTGGATTAGTTTTTTGAATTAGTTCGGAATTTGCTTAATCCATTCACCCTGTCTGACGGCGGGTGTATTATCCTGTGAGGTCTTTGCTGCGTTCATGCGCACATTTTTTGCCTCTCAGTTATGGACGCTTCTTCGACACCATCCACTGCACCGGTCACTTCACAGGCCATTTCACAGGCACCGCTGCGATTCGATATCGTCAGTCTCTTCCCCGACTTTTTTACTTCACCCTTGAGTTCAGGGCTGATTGGCCGCGCTCTGAAAAATCAAATTGCATCGGTGCACATCACCAATCCTCGCGATTTTACGACCGATAAGCATCACAAAGTCGATGACATTCCCTACGGGGGAGGTGTGGGCATGGTGATGAAGCCTGAACCTATTTTTGCGGCGGTAGAGTCTTTACCTCAATGGCCCCGGCGAGAGGTGATTTTGATGACGCCCCAAGGGCAAACCCTGGATCAGTCTATGCTTCAGTCCCTCTCGACTGATTACGATCAGCTGGTCCTGATTTGCGGTCATTACGAAGGGGTTGATGAGCGAGTCATGAACATCGTGACTCGCGAGGTTTCATTGGGTGATTTTGTCCTGACCTGCGGAGAAATCCCTGCCTTAACGCTGATTAACGGTGTGGTGCGCTTGCGCCCTGGCACCGTGGGTAAAACCGATTCCCTTAAGTACGACAGTTTTCAAACCGATTTGCTCGATTACCCTCATTACACTAGGCCTGCGCAGTTTCGTCAGTGGCCGGTGCCTGAGGTTTTGATGTCAGGAAACCACGGTGCCATTGCAAAATGGAGAGAGCAGCAGCAGATTGAACGCACGCGCGATCGCCGTCCTGATCTGTATAAACGTTGGAAAAAAGAATCATGAATATCCGCATCGGTAACGGCTACGACATTCACCGCCTGGCAACGAACCGCAAACTTATTCTCGGTGGCATCGATATTCCCCACGAAAAAGGCCTGTTGGGGCACAGTGATGCGGATGCACTCACCCACGCCATTATGGATGCGATGCTGGGCGCACTGAGCCTGGGAGATATTGGCTTATATTTTCCGCCGAGCGATCCTAAATGGGCCGGGGCGGATAGTCAGGTATTGCTGGCTCAGGTCAATCAGCTAATAGGCGATCACGGGTGGGCCATTATTAATATCGACAGTGTGGTAATTGCCGAGCAGCCCAAACTCAAGCCCCATATTCAAACGATGCGCGATCGCTTGGCGACAACGTTGGCGATTGAGTCTGAGCAAATTGGCATTAAAGCGACGACCCATGAAAAGTTGGGTCCCCTAGGTCGGGAAGAAGGTATTGCTGCCTATGCCGTTGCCCTGTTACACAAACCGTAACTGCCACAACTGTGTGAGGCCTCAGGCCATATCATCAATCTTGACACGTGATGAACGGCTTAATTCGTCAATAGCTAGTGGTTTCGAGCGACTGTTGACGAGTACTACTTAGAAACAGCTCTTTCAATTTAGAAAGAAAATCGAGTGGATGAGATCGAGTGGACAATTGAACACCTGGTTGAATATCCCTAGGCTTCTGCAAAGCTTCACTGTATTTTTATAAAAAGTCACTAATTTTGTTCCGGATTGTCCAAAATTTCAGCAAAATTACTGCATTTTGAAAAAAGAAGTATGTGCCGTATCAGAATATACGCAAATATCCCTGTATTATTTATACAATCTTTGTTAATTATTAAAGAGTAAAGCAAAGCTTATCGGTTTTTTCGGAGGTGTCTTCGTTAGGCCGAGCAAACAGGGTGCGCAAACAACCATTACGGCACGAACGGTGAGATTTACAAGGGTTTCGAATTGAACGGTGCACTCAATACGCTTTTTAAACAAATAATGCTCGGTAAGGAGTCTTACTGAGCCAATAAATCATCGTTTTTGAGCAGAGTGTTATGTCTTGTGGCGTCGGTTGTAGCAACTGATTTGGTAAGGATACGGTCATGGGTGTTTTAGGTGAATCTTCAGTGGTGTTAATTCCAGCGGTCAATCGACCGTTTGGATCTGTCACCCCTGTTTTCTCAATGCAGAGCTTTCATAAAAATCCACCAGAGCGCATTGGTGTTCATGGTGAGTACGACTACAACGGTCTTGCAAAGCGTGTGATGTACTCATTTCGCCAAGCCGTGGGTGATGAAGTCTCCCAGCTAAAAGTTCGTCAGCGCGGTTGTGTTGTGATCCTCACAGGGGTGATTTCTTCCCGTCGTCGGCTGAATCATCTGATTACGATGGCGACGAAAACCGAGGGGGCAGCGCTGGTTGAACTATATGGCGTGACGATTCTCGAAGACGATATTGCTGCATAGCACTTTAAAATACAAGCTTGCTTCTTGACGGGTTCTCAAATCAAAAAAGCCTAGTCAAGCAACAGCTGGCTAGGCTTTTTTGATGATGGCTTGTGGCGCTACTCGTTTATTCCATCATGCTCGCGACGAAGTTGGTGTACACCTCGCCTTTCAAAAACTGTGGATTGTCTAAGACCTGTTGATGAAAGCCAATGGTGGTCGGTAAGCCCGTAATTGCAAATTCTCGGAGTGCCCGCTTCATGCGGCGAATTGCAGTCGCACGATCAGGGCCCCAAACAATTAACTTTCCAATGAGTGAGTCATAGTAGGGCGGAATCTCATAGTCGGTATACACATGAGAATCCATCCGCACGCCAAGACCACCAGGCGCTAGGTAACCGCTAATGCGACCGGGGTTAGGTCTGAAATTGTGCTTGGGATCCTCCGCATTGATCCGGCACTCAATGGCGTGTCCCCGCAGTTGGATGTCATCTTGACTAAACGACAGGCGATCACCTTGAGCCACCCGAATCTGTTCGGCAATCAAATCAACGCCCGTGACCATTTCAGTCACAGGGTGCTCCACCTGAATGCGGGTGTTCATTTCCATAAAGTAAAAGTTACCGCTGTGGTCCACTAAAAACTCTACGGTGCCTGCACCCACGTAGTTAATCGATTGCGCGGCTCGAACGGCGGCCTCGCCCATTTGTTTGCGCAAGTTAGCGTCTAATACCGCACTGGGCGCTTCTTCCAGCAACTTTTGGTGACGACGCTGAATGGAGCAATCGCGTTCGCCTAAGTGAACAACGTTGCCGTGGCTATCGGCCAAAATTTGAAATTCAATGTGACGAGGATTCTCGACAAACTTTTCTAAATAGACCCCAGGGTTTCCGAACGAGGCCTCAGCCTCCCCTTGGGCTGCCATAAACATTTTACCGAGTTCTTCAGGTTCGCGGACTAGCCGCATGCCTCGGCCGCCGCCACCCGCAGTTGCTTTAATGATCACGGGATAGCCAATTTCAGCCGCAAGCTGGGCAGCTTCTTCCTGACTGCTGAGCAAGCCCTCGCTACCAGGCACGGTCGGCACCTTAACGCTTTGCATGGTGGCTTTTGCCGTTGCCTTATCGCCCATGGCGCGCATAGAGTCCGCCGTTGGGCCGATAAACGTGAGGTTATGATCGGCGCAAATTTCTGCAAAGCGAGCGTTCTCTGCGAGGAATCCATAGCCTGGATGGATAGCTGTTGCCCCACGAGTCAGGGCGGCTGCGATGATATTTGGAATATTGAGATAGCTTTTGCTGCTAGAGGCTTCGCCAATGCAAACAGCTTCATCGGCGAGCTGCACGTGTAGGGCACTGCGATCTACGGTGGAATGCACTGCCACTGTAGCAATCCCCATCTCCTCACAGCTTCGTAGGATTCGCAGGGCAATTTCGCCACGGTTGGCAATCAAAATTTTAGAAAAACTCATCTGGCAGCCAGCAACTTTTCGCACACAACGTTTTGCACAGTCGTTAAGAAGATGATCGTATCACGCAGGGTCTGTCCTCCAGAGAGTGGATGCTGGCTAAGTAACGCCTGAACAAGAAAGTCGTTGAAAAGAGCCCATTATGTCGTATCTTAGGAAATCGATGCATCTGCGGATGTGGTGGAATTGGTAGACACGCACGCTTGAGGGGCGTGTGGCTCACGCCTTGCGAGTTCGAGTCTCGCCATCCGCATCGTCTTCAAAAGCCGTCAGCGTTTTCTTGAGATCTGAAAGCGCTGGCGGCTTTTGTTTGTTGTGATGGCTTCTTCGTTATGATTAGAAATAAAGATAAACTTTTGTAAACACCCTGCGTGATCGTTTTGACTTCAGCCTCCACCATCATTTCGCCTTCTGAACGTACGACCTGGCATGCCTTAAAGCCTTTGTGGCAAGGCAATAAGACAGTTGTGAATCAAGGATTACCCCATGATCAGCTCTCGCCAGCCTGGCAGATTTTGATGTTGGGTGATGGGTCTCCCACGCGTCATTTGCAGCTGTTGACCCGTGAGCCGACTGAAGTCGATGTGATTGATATGTCCTTGGTGGGCTCCGGGGGGGATTTGGCTCCGGCTCAGATCGAACAGGTCCCTGGCCCTCATCTGAGGCGGCAGGTTTGGTTGCGTACGGCTTCGGGACAGCGATTAGCCTATGCAACCTCTTGGTGGGAAGCCAGTCATGTTGATGAGTATTTAGAAAATCGAGAGCTGCCGATTTGGGCGAGTTTGGCAAAGCTCCGGACGGAACTCTATCGGGATATTCAGGGGATTTACTTCGGTCACTCAGAAGCCCTGGAATTAGCGTTTGAGCAAAAGGGCCCGTTTTGGGGACGCCATTATTTGTTTTGGCATCATGGCAAGCCATTAACCTTGATATATGAGGTGTTTTCCC
>JBCDAG010000342.1:0-7923 GCA_039186165.1 Cyanobacteria bacterium P01_F01_bin.53 | reverse complement strand
TCGCTGCCCCCGAAAATCGAGACCTCAGCGTCGTCAAAACCATCCGTAAACCACCCAAGACAATCGACTTTACGCCCTATTTCACAACACTTTCAGCCTCACCTTGACTGAACGCTCATCTTGCTAACTTGCCACCCATCCAATAAAGGAAAGCCTTCTACACAGTTTGTAGAGGGCTTGTGTGTGTGAGGAGAGGGGGGCTCTTGGGAGAGAAAAGGGCAGCCAGCGAATGAAGCTATCAATTCTCAAGGAATCATTGGATGCCCAAACTTGATAATCTAGTGCGCTGAGCCAGAAGAGGCTGACTCAGCACGCTAGGCATCGTTAAACCGCAACGACCGCATTGAAAAAAGAACGGTGGTTACGAGCTGGGGGGCAGCTAACGAAGGGTGGATTTAGTGCGGGCATCGAGACCTGCTAGACGCTCGGCCTGCACATTTTCAACCGCCTTAGATTGGTTGTTCAAGTGGTCGAGGCGGGTGGCTTGGATATCTTCAACGGCTTTGCTTTGGTTATTGAGAAACTCTAACCGAGCAGATTGGATATTCTTAATCGCCTTGCTTTGGTTGCTGAGAAATTCTAGGCGAGTAGACTGGATATCTTTGATTGACTTAGACTGGTTATTCAGTTGCTCTAGACGAGTGGCTTGGATATCTTCGACGGCTTTGCTTTGAGTGTTTAGGTGCTCAAGCCGAACCTTTTGGATATTATCGACGGCTTTAGACTCGGCGGCATTGGCGCTAGGCGCAAAGGTAACAGTTGCAGCGGTCAACAGTAGAGCCGTAAAAGCTTGTGTGATTGTGGAATTTTTCATGGTGGGTCTCCTTGGAAGTTCAATGCGTTTGCTTCATTGATTCAAGAATGCCATCTCAGACAGTCAGCCTTCTGAAGCTGAATTAAGGGTTTGCTGAGATTGGCTGAGACCACGCCTTTAATCTTGCACAGACTACGCTCAGCTTCTCCTCATTAAAGCGAAAAATGGTGTGGAGACTGAGCTATATCGACTGAGCTACATCGTGGGTGAAATGCAGGATCGTTGCAGCCAGCTTTATGCGATCGCTTTTAGGCTTTGGCCGTGAAGAGACTTTATGATGTGAAACTGTAATCTACATCACACGGGTGGGGGCAGTTTTGTAGTCTGCTAGAGAAGGGTGATATTTGTCTGGGTACGCGTCTCTGTGCCGGTATATCTTATTGCCCCTCTTAGCTCTAGATAGGTCAATCTGTAGCAGCTCTGAAAAAACAATGGCAGAATCACTCGCGGATATTGAAAAGGCTGGTTCTCAGTTAGAAATGTGCTCCGCACTGGCAAAGGACTCGGACACACTGGTTGCAAATGCCATTGATTGGTACTCCTGCATGCATCCAAACCTCAGTCCTACCCAAATTCGACGCCGGCAGCGGTTAATCAGGGATGCGGTTGGCGATTACCTTTATGTCGCAGGCAGTAACTTAAAGTGTGTTGTGGAGAGTCTTCCCGATGATTACAATCAGGACTTGCTCGCCAGGGTTGTAGCTGAGAAAATTTCTCAGCTTGTCCCTCAGCTCTATCCGGAACTCCCAGAGGCTATGCAACGCGCACTGACAACTGGGCAACAACCAGAAAAACGCATGACGCGAAAACGCTTCGTAGCGACTCAAGAAGAATCCTCTCAGAAGGGTGTCGATAGGGAGATGGAGCTCATGAGCATTTGTATTGATATGGAAACAGTTTGATCCGACGGGTAATGTGCCTTACCTGATTGTTAGAGGACTGAACTGAACGGTCGAGTCAGATGCTGAGCGTTTGGCGTCTTCGCACTTGACAAAATCTTATGTATCTTTTTTTACGGTTGCCAAAGCCGAAGTTAAATAAGAAGTTACATAAGAGTATGGAATGGCAAAAGATAACCAGACGTAAAAGGGATTGCCCTCTGACCAAAAAAGATCTAGGCCCCAAAAAAGATTAAAGCTCATCAATTAGCCCCTCATTCAAGGCCGCTTGGCAGATCACCTCACGTAACCAAGCGGCCTTCTGCGGCCCTAGCTCTCGAATAACCTGATCCACATCAGTGGGTAACTTAACTGCGATCGCCTTCTGCGCCAGCGGGACATCTACTGGGAGGCAGGAGTCTTGCTCGAGAGCCCGCCGAAATCTCTTTTGCTTGAACAATTCAGACTGGACAGGATTGGCGTTAGGCATAGTGAGAATAGGATGACAAAACGAGGGACGTGACTTTTATCGTACCGCCATAGAAAGGCAAATGCCTCTTTCCCTTATCCCGGTTAACGATGATATGATTAGTTCGCGACGGTAAAATAGAAAGCTTTCTCTGTCCACAAGATTATCTCACTTTTGGAGAGCCCTTGAGTTTTGAGGCCCCTCGAGCTGCCGTGACTACGCAGAACTGGTTCGGCGCATGGAGTGTTCAGCGTGGATACTTCTGGTCACTATACCGTCTTTTGTTTTACCCAATCTTATGTAACCACGTGTGCTTTTTTGAAGTGCCTGAGTTACATAAGATAACTTTGCAATATGGCATCCCAGCGAGACCGGCTCTATCAGCAATTACAACGCCTGTCACTTGAAGAGAAGCAGGTAGTGAGAGCGTGGCTAGATGAGCAGATCTCCCAGGCTCAAAACCCACCTGAGGTTAAGCCGAAGAAAGGCAGAGAAGTTGTTGAGACGAAGAAAGAGGGGCGGATAACCTACCAGGCGGAGCTGGTGAAGTGTGGCAAGGAAAACTGTCGCTGTGCCACAGATGGGCAGCTGCATGGGCCTTACTGGTATGCCTACCGCAGGCAAGGGAAGAAGCTCAAGAGCTGGTATGTAGGTAAGGTTTTGAAGCTGCTAGATGAAGGGGACGGATCGTCGGAAGAATGATTCGCATAGCATGGTCTGGACCACTACTGCTTTTGAAACCGCAAGGCCAACTCTAATGAAGGCAAGCGCCCCACCTCCCAAGTCCACCAGTCAATTTATCAGCATATCTCCTGAAATACAGGTCTTGAGGGAGAGCTAATGGATTGAGTCTGGGACTTAAGATCGATGAGGCGCAGCAAGCTCGGACGAGCAGCTCTAAGACACAGGTTGCCTTACAGGCACAGCTTCCGGCTTTTTAACCGTGATCTCAGGCATCTTTGCTGATGTCTCATTTGGGATTCCCTCAATGGGGCATTCCTCCGTACCTACTGTAGAGCGAGTCAACGCTTCCACCTTTTCTTTCGCTTTTTCAGGATCTAATATCCACTCTTTATAAAACTCATAAGGACATTCCATCATGCCCTCATCGCCATCGCCGGAATTGAGCATGCCGGTATAGCCACGGTGCAATAACTTAAAGAGATGATTTTGAGATTGGGAATGCTTACGGAAGTCCCGAATTGCGAACTTAGAGAGTGCAGCATACTGAATGCCGTTTTCTTCTTCACCACATTCTCCTAGTGTGCGACCATCAAACCCAATGACAGCAGAATGCCCAAAGTAACTATAAACCCCATCAAAGCCTGAGGCGTTGGCAACGGCAACATAGGTGTTGTTCATCCAAGCCATGGACTTAGACACCATAATCTGTTGTTCCTTAGCTGGATACATGTAGCCCTGGCAGCGAATGACCAACTCAGCTCCCTTCATGACGCAATCTCTCCAAATCTCAGGGTAGTTGCCATCATCACAAATAATAAGAGAAATCTGTAGCCCCTTAGGCCCCTCGCTGACATAAGTACAGTTTCCTGGGTACCAACCCTCAATGGGCGTCCAAGGCATGATTTTTCGATATTTTTGAACAATCTCACCCTTGTCATTCATCAGGATTAGGGTATTGTAAGGTACCTTTTTGGGGTGGAGTTCATGGCGTTCTCCCGTCAAAGAAAACACGCCCCAAACCTTATTGCGAATACAAGCTTCAGCAAAAATATCTGTCTCAACGCCTGGAATGCTCGAGGCTGTCTCCATCATTTCATCAGCATCGTACATAATGCCGTGGGTAGAGTACTCTGGAAAAATCACCAGATCCATACCAGGTAAACCGACCTTCATCCCGTCAATCATTTCTGCAATTTTATTGCAATTGGCCAATACCTCATCTCGAGTATGCAATCGTGGCATTTTATAGTTAACAACCGCTACACCCACTGAGTCGTTACTAGAAGAAATATCACCATGAACTGACATAAAAAACTCCTTGTAGTACCTACAAAACTATTCAGCCAAAACTATTCAGAAAAACAAAAAAGCTTTTAACAGCTATCAATGTCAACGGCCAACGATGAAAAAATGCAGATGAGGAAATGCGAGGCATTAAATATGCCAGAATCCACTGCTGGATTATAAACCCACAGTGAGAATGCGATCAGCTACGACCAATACTGTACCTATTGCAATCAGTAATGGTTTTATTCATAAAAGCAATAGAATATTTTATGTTGCACATGCGTTTAGTTTTGTCTTCATCACTGATTAGGCCTGATATACAGGGCACTCAGGCGATCAATCAACACTCAACTTAAAATTAAAAAATGATAACTCAAGAGCCAGTGTGCGACAGAAAATGCACACAAAATAATGGGGAATTGCTGACATCTAGTCGTCTAATAAAGAATCTTGTTTGTAGTCAAATTAACAAAAACTATGGTGTTACGCCTTCAGGCACTCCTCAATTTTCTGTGTCCTTTTTAATGGTCAAGGAATAGCTAAAGCGATCCGCGCGGGAAATTGTTTCACCATGCAAAATAGGTTGTTGCTCCCGAGTTAGGGCTGTGTAGCGATACACGATGAGGGGATACCCGAGGGGCACCTCTAGGTGGCCACTGATTTCATAATCCGCACGGGTACATTCGATCGTGGCTTCGATACTTTCAATTACGATCGCCTCACGCTCTAGCGTTGGGAAGGTCATGTATTGCTTCAGCTCGGGGCCAAATCGTTTGCCAAGGGCAGGCACAATATAGCTAATATCAACCGCGCCAACCATGCCGTCCATGTATAGCAGCTTCTTTTGCAAATAGGCTGACTTTTCTGTGAGATTGAGTAGGGTCTGTACCTTTGCAGGTGGCTGTACTTTGCGAAATGTTAGGTTCTCAAACGTTAGCTCAATTCCTTTATTGGCTAAGTCTTGCTCTAGCAAAACGAGTGGACTTGACAGGGAGTAGGCCACCTTTTTCTGAGGGGTGACAAAAACGCCTTTTCCCTGCTGTGATTTGGCTAACCCTTGATTCACAAGATTCGCAATGGCCTGCCTGACGGTAATGCGGCTCACCTCAAAAATTTCCATGAGCTGGTGTTCACTGGGGAGCTTCTCACCAGGCCCATACTTGCCTGTGTCTATTTGCTGGCGGAGGGTTTCTGAGATGCTGACGTGCAGGGGAACGGACATGGGCTAGCGGCAGGTGGAACTGGTGGAGACTGTAAAAACGGCGGAGACTGTAAACCTTAATCCTAGGGCATTTGGTTACAGCGTATACGGAATGTACGATCCTAATAGACACTCTTTATGCTGCGATTTAGACTTGAGCCCTTGTTATCTGGGGTTAGGTCTGTTAACTTTACTTGTTATAACAAGTTATCGTTTGGGTCGGGCAATTTAATGACGAATAATGTGGTCGCACATAACACAAGCTCGGAGGATACGCGGGCTGAGCTATCCAACTCTAGGCATCTGTTGACGGCATCCGTGCTAGCGTCGCTAAACCAGCGCTCAAATGGGGCCGGGGTCTTAAGGTTTGGGGCGCATCTGGCCATTGTTATTGCCAGTGGCTGGGGCTGGTCACTGGCTACGGGTGTGTGGTCGGTGCCTGCACTTATGCTCTATGGCGTCAGTTTGGCGTTTATGTTTTGCACGGTGCATGAGTGTGTACACCGCACAGCGTTTGCCAATACGCGGATGAATGATGCGATCGCCTGGCTGGCTGGCCTATTGTCGTTTTATAACAGCACCTTTTACCGGCGCTATCACAAGTGGCACCACCGCTATACGCGCATTGAGGGAAAAGATCCTGAGCTGACTGATTTGCAGCCTAAGACCATTGCTGAGTATCTGTGGGTCTTGAGTGGCGTCCCCTGGTGGCAGGGAAAGATTGTGGGCCATATGAACATGGCCCTCGGGCGGTTCGAGGGCTGCTTTTATCTGCCGGAAAGTGCTTATAGCTCGGTGATTAGGTCTACGCGATCTCAGCTGGCGGCCTATGGTGCGATCGCCTTACTCTCCTCAGCGTTAGGGCACCCCTGGTTTTTGTTCACCTACTGGGTGCTGCCGTTAGCTATGGGCCAGCCGGTGCTGCGATTTGTTTTGCTCGCTGAGCATACGGGCTGCACTTATGATGACAATCGACTGGCAAACACCCGTACAACGCTAACGTTCTGGCCGCTGCGATTTTTAATGTGGAATATGCCTTTTCACGCTGAGCACCACCTTTATCCTTCTATTCCTTTTCATGCTTTGCCAGCAGCTCACAACGTTCTAAAGGAACAGTTTGAGACCGTTGATAGGGGGTATGTTCGAGTGAATCAAAATATTGTTCACAATATTCTTCACGGCATGGGTTAGTATGGCGGCTTCTCAGAATTGTACCTCCTGCTTTGTGATTAGAGATTTTGAGCTGCAATGCGGCATCAAGCTACCTGAAGCGGAGCTGGTCTATCAAACCTATGGAGCCCTCAATGCTGCCCGCAGCAATGTTGTGCTGTACCCGACCTCTTACGGCGCCCAACACACGGATGTGGATTGGCTCGTGCGCCCTGGCGGTATTTTAGATCCGACAAAGTGGTTTGTGATCATGCCAAATATGTTTGGCAATGGGCTCTCCACCTCGCCAAATAACTGCGAAGCTGCGAAAGCGAGTGACTTTTATTTCACACACTATGACAATATTCGAGCCCAGCGGGTGTTGTTAGATAGCTTAACGATTGAGCGAATAGCGCTGGTGTATGGCTGGTCTATGGGAGCACAGCAGGGGTATCACTGGGGGGCGCTGTATCCTGAACGGGTGGAGCGGATTGCGGCGGTATGCGGTACTGCCAAAACAACCGATCATAACCGCGTTTTTTTGTATAGCTTGCGAGCGGCGCTGAAAGGCGATCCGGCCTGGGATGGAGAGCGGTTTGACGGTGTCCCCGAGCGCGGTTTTCACACCTTCACACAAATTTACGCGAGTTGGGCCGCTTCCCAGGCTTACTATCGAGCCAAGCCGTATTTGGCATGGGGTTATGACTCTTTAGAAGACTATTTGTTACGGAGCTGGGAGGCGGGCTATCGGAAGCGAGACCCGCATAATTTGCTGACAATGATTGAGACTTGGCTGCACTGTGATGTGAGCGATAACCCGTTGTACGACGGGGATTATGAGCGGGCAATGGGTGCGATTACGGCCCAAACCCTCGTGATGCCCGCGACGAGTGACTTATATTTCACCCCAGAAGATTGTGAAGCTGAAGCGAGCTTAATCCCTAATAGTACGTACCGAGCTATCCCTTCCATTTGGGGGCACCGAGCGGGCAATCCCTATCAAAATGCTGAGGATGAATTGTTTATTAAACAATCGGTTGACGAGCTACTGAGTCGTTAAAAGTACCGTCAGTACTGAAATAGTGTAAAGGTCCTGTGACAGATGCGATAAATGAGTGCTGCGCTACAAAAAAATGGGGGGTGGCGGCGTTATCCTCACAAATGGAAACGTCAAGATTAAGGAGCTTTGATTGATGCAAACATCAGTTCAGCAACCATCTGATAGTCAGCCAAATATTGTTCGAACCGAAAGGGGTTTAACCATTTCAGGGACAAAAACGACACTATATGACGTCCTTGATTATCTGCAAGCTCAGCACCCTCCCATGAAGATTCGTGAGAAGCTTAAACTCTCAAAAGCACAGATTAATGCGGCCCACGGCTTAAAAAAGCACGATGGCAACTGCCAGCGTATTGCACATGGACACAGATCCAAAGTTAC
>JBCDAG010000341.1:0-7954 GCA_039186165.1 Cyanobacteria bacterium P01_F01_bin.53 | reverse complement strand
TTCTGTCGTATTAAAACCAGTCAGGCTTTGTAACAACCGAGATCTATTCTGGAGCTCCGCGTAGTGCATTTTCATAGGTGGCTGCCGACGGTGTAACCTCGCTTTTGATTCTAGCGTTCTAATTTCCGATAAGGTCTAATGAGTGCCATGTAGAGAAGGATAATCCCATAAAACTGCTCGCAACGATGATGCACGCTTAAAATCGACTAGAGCGCTACTAAATTACAGCCACGCTTATTTTCTAGCCGAAGCATATTTTAATTGGTCAGTTACTCTTCTAACAAGATTTTCATGTTGACGGCTCGTCAAACCTGAGGATGATCATCAAAGTTCACACACAAGATGAGTAAAACTGCCCCTGACAACAACATTATGCGCCACCAATATTCCGGACCAATATTCTGGAAAGTATTTCAGAACAACTGTGCTTATTTCTCGTCTGTTTTTTACACCTTAAGGTGTTTCTCTTATCTCTATTCAGCGCCTGATTAGCGGGTGATCAACAGTTGTTGTATCAGTGTATCTGAGGTGCCTGTGAGATGTTGGGCGTAGCGTTTCGCAACCGAAGGCACAAGGGCAAAAGGTCCGGTAAATCCTGAAAAGAGATTCAGTCCGCTCACCTCAGGAACCGCGCCCAACAGGGGCAGGCCATTTTGGGTAAAGGTCACGAGGCAGTGCCGCCAGGTACCAGAAACGCCTTGGAGACAAGGAATTTGGCGGGCGATCGCATCCACCATTTCTGATTTACTCTGCTCCGCATCCGCTGGCGGCGTATAGGCCGTATGAAACCGACTAATTTGGCCAATGCGCGCCGTTTTATCTTTGAACTGAATCACGCCCGCTTCTAGCACGGGTGGCATCAACTGATGGTTGGGCTTTTGCCACTCTGTGGCAGTCCCAGAATCCGTTTCTAGGTCCACGCGAGCATTGGTTGCGGGCATGATGAGCGATCGCACCTCAACGTCCAACGGCACTGTCTCCACAATCTCCGCATGGGTAAAGTACAGCGGGACCTGTAACTGAGCCGCTTTCAACAACTTTAGGCTGTAGGCTCCGGCTGCAACAATCACGCTTTTGGCCGGGTAGGCCTGGGCCTCAGTGGTCACCCCCGTCACCCGCGAGCCCACCTTAACCAGGCCTGTCACCGCAGACATATTGTGATGTCCACCCAACCTTCTAAAGGCTTGGTTGTAGGCCCTCACCACCGACATCGGGTCCACGTGCCCATGGCGAATGGTAAAGGCACCGTCAATGGCATCCGCCTTTAGTTGGGGTTCTATCTCACAGGCGTCCAAAGCAGAAATGAATTGGGGCGGCGTCCTAAAAATTTCATAGCTCTTTTTCAGGGCGTCAATGTCAGCGCCTTTTTCCACAGTCAGCAACAGATCTAGCTCCCGCAGCTGGGTATCTGCGCCCAACTCTTCTGGAAGCTCGCGATGGCGGGCAATGCCCTCGTGAAAAAGAGTCTCTGTCAAGTCTGTGGTGCCCGCCCAATAGCCAATGCCACCATAGCTATAGCGCGTCCCACTATTGGGATTGCCATCATCTAACAACAACACCGACTGCTGGGCTTTCGCAAGTTCGTAGCTCAGCGCGGCCCCAGCGAGACCATTGCCAATGACGATGGCATCGTAAGTTTGCATAGTTATGGGTGGAGCTGGATCTTCATAGTTATGGGTGGATCTGGGCCAAAATCATGCGTAGGCGATCGTAGTCATCTTTAAGCAACACGCTCACCATACGACCCGCACGAACTAGCCAATCGCGATCCAGATCACGCAAATTATGAACTTCACGAATAGCCGCCGCCGCCAAGCTTTCCGTTGGCACACCGCTTACCTGCAGAAGTGTGCGTAGCCAGTCCAGCTCTTCTGTGAAACTGATCACTTCAGCAGCTTCACAGCGGTGTACGGCCTGGTGTACCTGAGGCGGACGAGGAGGCAAATGCTGATACGAACGGCTGCCCAACACTCGCTCATCGCTATTTCTTCGGCTGGGCTCCCTGGGCTCCTCCGTGGGCACAAAGCCAACAATCGCCACCCGAAACTCCGTTTTGAGCATGGCAAAAATCTGGGGCTGCTGCTCACGCAACTCATCTAACGACATCCCCAGCGCCCTGGCCCGATGCACCGAATCCATGGGTGAAGTAGTCGCGTGATACACCACGCCATAAATCTGGTTTTCAGCCTCTTCGTCGTAGGCCTTTACCCAGCTGCCAAAGGGCGGCATGGCCGGAAAGCTCAAATTTTCAGGGTCCAGACACTGTGCCAAAAACTCTGTCGTTGAGGTTTCTATCACCTCAGCGATATGGCTACCCTTGCGCTCCTGGGTAGCAAACTGCGGTAGCGGTAAACGCATCGCTTACTTTTTCCCTCGTTTGGGCTTTACAACTTCTAAATCAGTGGTCTTAAAGGTAACGAGTTTATCCCAATTGCCCCCTTCAAAGAGCACCGCTACTTTACCGTCAGTAATGCGCTGCACCTGACCTTCAAACCCATAGTAGGTATCGTCAGCGTTGGTAATGCGAACGGGAGAACCCGGTAAAATCATCATGGCGGTAGGCTTTACTTAGATTATATAGAGACGTTTCTTTTACTTAGCTTACAGGGCTAGCTGCTTACGGAGCTAACAAGCGGAGATAACCATAAGCGCGCAAGTAAAGCGTGCAAATAAATTAGATTGTATCCTCGGCAAAATTCCTCAGCAAAATAATAAACTAAGCGGTAGCTTATAGCTGGTGATACCCGTAACTGGCCGTAGTAGTAACTGGCCGTAATAATTACATGAACATCAGCATGATCGTTGACTACCTATACAATGGCGCAAATTTATTTGTCTTGCCTTTCTGGCTGATGATGGTGATTGCGCCGAGCTGGTCAGTCACCCGACGCGTGATGGCCTCAACGCTACCGTTTGTGCCGCTGGCACTGGCCTACATCTTTTGCTTTACCCAAAGCCTCGATCCAGATTCCATCGAAGCTTTTGCCAATCCAACCCTCAGTGCCCTGGCAGGCCTGTTCGCCGATGAGCGCGTCATGGCCACCGGCTGGATTCACTTTGTGGTGATGGATCTCTTCGTGGGCCGTTGGATTTATTTGCAGGGCCAGGACAAAGGCATTTTTACCCGCCATTCCTTAGCGCTCTGCCTATTCGCTGGGCCGATCGGCCTACTGTCGCATTTGGCGACCACTCAGCTGCAAGAACGCTGGCTCGGGCTAGCCGAAGTCAGCGGGTCTGAGGCAACAGGATAGCCTCTGCCACAAATTGTCACGGGATTTTCCGCCAATCGGCACACCATCGCGCATAATGACGTGTTGTAGGTTAGTCACAGCACCATGATTGTCTCTTTTATGCTTCGGTTGCGGCACATGCAGCCCATGCGCTGGTTAAAATCCAGCCGGTTCAGCACATCCGTAACCAAGCCCATTTCAAGACGACGATTTTTTAAGACAGGCCAGTACGTTGGCCTCTTCAGTCTGTTCCTACTGTTGGCTGTGGGCTGTGGTAACAAATCGGTAGAGCCTGAGAGTGGTCCGGTCGGCACGGGCAATCGGGTATCCATCGGGACAACGCTCAACGCCCGCACCCTAGATCCGGCTGATGCCTACGAAATTTTCCCCGGCATTTTGCTCCATAACATGGGCGATCGCCTCTATACCTACAAGCCAGGCACCAGCGAACTGGTACCCCAGCTCGCCACCGACTTGCCCACCATCAGCGATGACGGCCTCACCTATACCATTCCACTCCGCGACGATGTCACTCTCCACGACGGCACCCCGTTCGACGCCGAGGTAATGGCCTTCTCCATCCAGCGAATCTTGGAAAATGGTGGACGGCCTGCAGGCTTGATTTCAGACAAAATTGAATCCGCGAGTGCCGCTGAAAGCGGTGAACTGGTGATTAAGCTCAAGCAGCCCTTTGCCGCCTTTACGTCCCTGCTCACCTTTTCGGGCCTAACCCCCGTATCCCCTGAGCAATATGAAGTCGGCGCAGGCAGCTTTAAGCCTGACAACTTTATTGGCTCTGGCCCTTACAAACTGAGTTCCTTTAGCAGCGACGTGATCAAGCTCGATGTCAATGAAAACTATTGGGGCGAAAAGCCTACCAATGGCGGCATCGACATTCAGGTGTTCACCAGCGCGGTGAACCTGTTCAACACCTTTACCTCCGGGGGCTTGGATGTGGCCTACCAAACCCTTGACCCTGCCCAGATCGATAAGATTCAGGCGGATGCCGCCGGGAACAGCTGGGAGGTAATTGAAGCGGGTAGCACGGTGGTGAACTACCTCTCGCTCAACCAGAAAATTGCCCCCTTTGATGACTTGAATGTGCGTAAGGCCGTCGCCAGCATGATGGACCGTCAGCTGATTAGCGATCGCGCTTTCAACGGCCAAGCCGCACCTCTTTATAGCCTTATCCCCCCCAGCTTTGAAGACGTCTACGAGCCTGTCTTCGAAAAGGCCTACGGCGATGGCAACTACGACGAAGCGAAAAAATACCTCACAGACGCTGGCATCACTGAAGCAGCGCCCCTAGAGTTTGAAATCTGGTATCCCTCCGATTCCACACCTCGCGCCGTCGCCGCCAACACCATTAAGCAAGCCATTGAGCAACAGCTACCGGGCCTGGTGAATGTGACCGTCAGCACCGCTGAAGCCGCGACCCTCTGGGAAAACGTTGAAAAAGGCGCATACAACAGCGTCCTCTCCAACTGGTACCCCGATTACTTCGATCCTGAAAACTTTGTCCAGCCTTTCCTCACCTGTGAGGAAGGCGATGCCACAACGCTGTGCAAAGCCGGTTCCACACAATACAACGGCTCCTTCTATTACAGCGACAAAGCCAATGAGCTGGTCGCTGCGCAAAACGCTGAGCAGGATGCGACCAAACGTAAGGGCATCTTTAGCCAGCTACAAAAGCTTATGGTTGACGACGTTCCCTACATCCCGCTGTGGCAAACCAAGGACTATGTCTTCACCACCGCTGAAGTGAGTAACGTCGCCATTGAACCCAATCAGCAGTTCTTGCTCTGGCAAATTGGGAAGGATTAACCAATGTCTCGCGCCAACTCTCTCAAGCTCTATGTCATTTCCCGGCTACTCCTGGCCCCGTTAATGATTTGGACCATCACCACCGTGGTGTTCCTGCTCATGCGGGCAACCCCTGGCGATCCGGTGGATGCCCTGCTAGGTCCCCGCGCGCCCGAAGTAGCCAAAGCGGCCATGCGGGCTAAGCTCGGCCTCGATCAGTCCCTATTCAAACAGTACCTCGACTACATCGGTCAGCTGTTCAGCTTTGATCTGGGCAGCTCGTTAGCCAGCCAAGGTCAAACCGTCTGGGAAATCATCGGCGCGCATTTTCCAGCCACGGTAGAGCTAACACTGTGTGGCATGTTTATCGCCGCCGCCGTGGGTCTTACCGTTGGCTCCATTGCCGCCTCTCGTCCTAACACCGTCTTTGATGCGGGCGGGCGCATCTTTGGCATCGTCACCTACGCGGTGCCCATGTATTGGTTCGGCATGATTTTGCAGCTCATTTTTGCGGTACAGCTGGGCTGGTTTCCCATTGGCACTCGGTTTCCGCTGGCCCAGCTTCCCCCTGCTGGCCCTACTGGTCTGTACTTACTAGACAGTCTGCTCAACGGCAACCTGTCCCAGTTCGGCACCACCCTTTATTACCTGGCCTTACCCAGCCTGACCCTAGGCATTTTGATTAGCGGCGTCTTCGAGCGCATCGTCCGGGTCAACCTCAGGCAAACCCTTAAGGCCGACTATGTGGAAGCGGCCAGGGCACGGGGCATTTCCGAGTTTCGGATTATCACCGCTCACGCCCTGAAAAACGCCATGATCCCGGTGATCACCATCTTGGGCCTCACCTTTGCATCCCTACTAGGCGGCGCAGTGCTCACTGAAGTTACCTTTTCCTGGCCTGGCCTGGCCAATCGCCTGTATGAAGCCATTAGCCAGCGCGACTACCCTGTGGTGCAAGGACTGATGGTATTTTTTGCCGGGATTGTCGCCCTGGTCAGTATTGCCATTGATATTTTGAATGCCTACGTAGATCCTCGAATACGCTACTAAGCCAATACAAGCGACGCATTATTAAAAATAAACAGACAAAGTACCTTAGTAGCACCCTCAGTAGCATTACTGAGGGTGTTTCTTTTTAAAAGATTAAATCTCCACACAGACACTCAGAAAACCGTCAAAAGAAGTAGCCGATCCATTATTTTTTCTGATAATGTAAACAAACGTTACTTATCTTAGAGGCGGCGTTACATAGAACAGCTCAGGAGCTGGAGCAGAAATGATCCAGCCAATACTATGAGGCATCTGAGCCGCAGCGTAATCTCCGCATAAAAGTAGCCATTTCACATGATATTTATTTAGCTGAAAGCCCCCGATTGCCCGCTGTGTCACATTCGTACCCCACCCAACAAACATCAACAGCTCCAGCCGTAACGCCAGGAGCTTCCTTTGCTGTATTGGCGATTAAGCGCTTTATGAGAGGCCCGTTTCGGCAGCTGGGTATCGGCTTAGCGTCACTGATGATTCTACTGAATTTGGGCGTACACACACCGGAGGTGATAGCGCCAGCGCTGACTAGTCAGTTCGCGCCAGCGCTGACTAACCAGGTCGCTGCGCCTACTGTCACCGCTACAGATGTGACACAAACACAAACACACCCACTCAGCAGGCTAACACCCACGCAATCGGCAAAAGTCTCAGGGCAACCTACAGCAGAGCAACATCTGCTAAGTGCACGTATGACCCACCACCGGCTCACCGGCGCAAGGCTCTCTCTCCCTACAGCCCACAATTACGCAGTAGCTAAGCTGGCAGACGCCAACTAAAACATTTCAGGACTCACCGTTAAAGAAGTGAGTGACAAGCAGGTGGGTGACACATTAGGTAGGCTCAAAATAAATTAGGTCCAGCACAATAAGTTAGGTCTACTCAGATAAGCCCACAAACAAATGGAAAACTGGCCCCTTATCCCAGCCAGAACGCATCTACTAAGCCAGGCTGATATCTCCAGGGTTATATGTCATGGCTCACAGACCATACCGCTCAAACCTGAGCTAAATAAAGAGATTCAAACTTGAACTCAATAATCATAATCAACAAAGAGATTCAACCCTGAGTTTAGTAACGTTTGCTCAGGCTTGGACAGCTTGCTTATATCTGGGTCAATAACTGCCCATGGACTGAGCGAACGCCTAGACGAGTCCTGAAAATGAAAACGCTCATCGTGATTAAACAAGGCCACAAGGCTTTGTTGGGTTGCGGTGAGCTTTATGGTAATGAAAAGTGAAAAACAGCAGAAAAATCGCTGGGGCCATTAGGTCGCCTATAGCGGCTATTTTACTGGCGTTGCCCCTAATGATTTCTCCAACGAGTATTGCACCCATCGCAGCCCAAACCACGGCCCAAGCCAGTGCCCAGACAACAGTTCAGACAACGACAAATGGAACCTTGTATATCACGGGTCCGCCTCAGCCCTGTCTATTCCTTTCTGAACCCCAGCTATTCAATAGCCGCGACAACAACGGCACCATCGTCATCGGACAGCAGCAGGGCCTACGGCATCAGGTCTTGATTCCGGGCAATAATGCTACCGCACTTGCACACATCAGAACTTGCATAGTCGATGCGTTTGCCACCCAAATTCGCAGAGAACCCTATATTCAAGTGGGTAGCTTTGAAACTCGCAATGAAGCCGAGGCCATTAGCCACACGCTCCAACAAGAAGGCTATTCTGCGCGCGTTATTTATCGTCGTTAGCTCACCAGAAAAATCACTGACAAGTCACTTTTTTTAGGACACTAGTACAGAAAATAATTAATTATGCAACGTCAAATGTAATGCTTTCCTAATTTCTTGTCAGCGTCTTCTTTGGTAAACGACCAGTCAATGGTTTTGCGTTCTCGATTGCGTTTGGCATTCCAGGC
>JBCDAG010000340.1:0-8025 GCA_039186165.1 Cyanobacteria bacterium P01_F01_bin.53 | reverse complement strand
GTCTAAATTGGCAAGCACATGGGACTGTTGTTTTTCATCTTCGCAGAAGTAGGTAGGTACGTTGGGGATAATTTGTTCTTCTCCCAAGTAGTAGCGAATCATCTGCGGGACGTAGGCGTACACCAGTTTGTCATCAGCGACGCCGGTGCCCGGTGCATTGGCGATCGCAACCCGCCCTTGTCGGTACACCTCCATGAGCCCCGGTACACCCAGCATAGAATCGTCTCGAAAGACGTGAGGATCGATGAAGTCATCATCTATGCGTCGGTAAATGACATCTACCTGGCATAGCCCTTTGGTAGTCCGCATTTTGACATAGCCATCGTCTACGACGAGGTCACGCCCTTCTACTAGGTCAATCCCCATTTGCTGGGCTAAAAAAGAATGCTCGAAGTAGGCTGAGTTAAAAGATCCCGGTGTGAGCAGGACCACGGTGGGTTGGCTAATGGTATCGGGTGCCAGCTCTCTGAGGGTTTGCAATAGCTGCCCCGGATAGGCATCGACGGCTTTGATATCTAGGGCTTCAAACAGGCTGGGAAACGAGCTTTTCATCACCGTCCGATTTTCCAGGACGTAGGAAACCCCAGATGGACAGCGCAGATTGTCTTCGAGGACGTACCAAGCGCCTTTGCGATCGCGCACTAAGTCAGTGCCGGTAATATGGCACCACACCCCTTGAGGCGGTCTTAACCCCATGCAAGGGGGCAAGAAACCAGAGGCAGACTCAATCGTTGCCCGGGGAATAATCCCATCGTGAATAATCTTTTGTTCGTTATAAATATCGTCTAAAAAGCAGTTTAGGGCTGTAATTCGCTGTTGCAGTCCTTTTTCTAGCCAAGCCCAATCATCGCCAGTAATCACCCGTGGCACCACATCAAAGGGGAAGATTTTTTCCGACCCTTCGTTGTCGTTATAGACATTAAACGTGACGCCCATTTTGAACAGCGTATTTTGTGCGGCTTGTTGCCGTAAGATGAGGCTGTCTATAGGGAGCGATTCTATCCGTTCAATCAAGACGGCAGCCGAGCTGCGCGGGGTACCTGGAGCGGTGAATAGCTCATCATAAAAGTCGCCCGGGTCATACGCTTTGAAGGACATAACAATGCAACCGTCTTGTGACCGTCGCCATGAGGGATTTATTCACCCATACCGCTTTTTGGCCCAAATGAACTGTGCTCACTTAGACTGTTTTAGCCTAGGGGTGTTCTAAATGCCACCCACGTACTGCTGAAAATACGGAGCTTTCTAGATTTGAAGCGTTATTGAAGAGATTTTGGAATTGTTTGCGAAATCTGTGTTTTGACAACAATAGTTAACATTACCCTAGCTGTAATTCACCCTTAAGGACGGTGACAGCTTGACCACTAATTGAAATTCGGTTCTCTGGGGCCGTTTCATCTGTGTCATTGCTGTTGGTTAGCTGGCAACTGACGCGAATAATGCCGCCACGTGCAGAAACCTGCTGTGCCAACATTTCTGATTTGCCTAGCTTGGCCTGCCAGTAGGGGGCTAAGGAGGTATGGGCTGAACCGGTCACGGGGTCTTCGTTAATGCCGACGCTTGGGACAAAGTAACGGCTGACAAAATCGTAACTATCGTCACTGGCGGCTGCGGTTACAATCACGCCCTGTACAGGGAGCTTTTTCATCTCATCAAAATTGGGCGTGAGCTTTTTCAAGACCTCTTCAGAGTTCAGCTCCACGAGGTAGTTGGTGCTTGTTTTAGAGACTTTTCTGACATTGCCCCCACAGCAAAGAGACTTTATCAGCTGTGGCATAACATGGGCGGGCTTTGTTGTTTGGGCTGGGAAATCCATCTCGATCCAGCCATCGTTTTGTTTGGCGCCCAGCCAACCGCTTTTCGTTTGGAAGCGAGCTGCTTCGTCAGCGACTAAGTGACCTTCGCTCCACAAAACATGGGCACTGGCTAAGGTCGCATGGCCACAGAGCTCTACCTCTACCGCTGGCGTAAACCATCTGAGACTGTAGCTACCCGCCGCTTCATTGGCGAGAGGAGAGAGGAAAGCCGTTTCAGAGAGATTCATTTCGGCTGCGATGTTTTTCATCACCTCATCGGTTAATGGTTGTGGGGTAATACACACCGCTGCTGGATTACCGCCAAAGGGTTTGTTTGTAAAAGCATCGACTTGAATGACGGTGAGTCCCATGATGTGTTCTCTCTGTTCTCTTGATTTGTTGGGGCGGTGTGCTATCTCATCAGGTACTACTGATAATATCGCTGTTCTAACCAATCGCGCACTGCGGCTTCAGAGTCAAACACGTGGCGACTATCCTGATGCGGATCGTAAACGATCCACTGAATGGTTTTATTGTTGAGCTGTTTTTTGCGAATGGAGAGCGTTTGCTGACCTGTGAAGAAATCTAGCAATGCTTGAGCCCACCGCTGTCGTCTGGTTGTGCGCTGCGAGGAAAGGCTTCCGGGTCTGTCTGAAAGCTCAGTGTTTGGAAGATCGGAGGGTATGGTGTTCTCTTTTTTGCGAGCGATCGCAAGCTTTTCCAGATCAGCAGCATTGAGAAACTTAGAAGAATTGATGAAGTCCGAAGTCATGACTGCCCGTGCGGCCTTGCCGGTAACAACACGTTCACTATGGCCGATGAGCTTGTTAGCGCGGAAGGTACGGTTTTTTGAATTTCGGCTAGAACAGTTTTCTCTCTAGATTTTTAGGCTCTGACTGGGTTGATGTTTTCTGGAATGAAGGAAGCCATCGTTACTGGGCTATTACGTTACTGAACATTAGTAGTGGGCTGCCATACTTCAATGGTTTGATCTTTGCCACTGCTGACGAGTGTGTATTCTCCTGCTGGCGTCTGCGTGTCTGCGGCAAAATCTATGGCTACTATTCTCTCTGTCGGAGGGGTTAGGGTGTCAATGCGTTGGCGTTGGACCATGTCCCACCGCATGAGTTGGCTATCGGCGCTAACGCTCGCAAGGAGTTTGCCATTGGCGCTAATGGCGATACTTTCTACCTTGGTCTCATGGCCAGTGAGGGTGTTTTTGAGCTCGCCGGTTGCCAATTGCCATAGCTTAATGGTGCGATCCCAGCTGCCACTCACTAACGTTTGGCCATCGGGACTAATCGCCACGCTACTCACGACACCGCTATGCCCGTCGAAGGTTCTTAGCTTTTCTCCATTGGCTATGTCCCACTGTGTGATGCTGTTATCGTCACCACCGCTAACGAAGGATTGACCATCTGGTGTGATCGCTAAGTCCCACACCACTGAACCCGTGTTAATCCTATACAGCGGCGTGCCATTGTCGAGTTGCCACACGGTAATGTTGCCGTTGTAGTCAGCGCTAATAAAATTGCGCTCACTGGGACCAATGGCCACCGTCCAAGTGGGGTTGTTGTTTGCTGGGAGACTGTAAGCGAGTTCTCCAGTATTTGGATTCCATGTTTTAATGCCATCGTCTCCGCCACTGACGAGCCATCGGTTAGAGGGTGAAATCGCCAGAGACCGAATCGCGGCCCTATGGCCTGGTAGCGTGCGAAGGCTTTCGCCAGTTCGTTGGTTCCACAGTGTCAGGTTCCCGTCCTCATCACCACTGATCACAATAAGTGTATTTCTATTGGATGCGTTATTGCGGTTAGTGTCTTGAGTCCCGTTTTCTGAGGCTTGATAAGCTGCGATCGCCAATACCGGGCTTTTGTTGTCTAGGGTTTGCACCTGCTCCAAACTATCCCACTGGATATCAGTCGTGGAAGCTTCTGCGACTAAGGGTGAACCGGCAGATGGCGTTGCAGGTGAAAGGGTGGTCTGGGCTGTTTGCTGGATATCGGTTTGCTCACTATAGGAAGAAGGTTGCTGCTGCTGCTTAGGTGTACGGTTGCCCTGTCCATTAAAAAATAGATTATTGCCTAAGATTAAAAGCCCTAAGCCGACTAATGAGGAGACTACTGCGATCGCGGGTAGCCGGTTGGCAGATAGTAACTTGTTGGGCTGCTGCTGGGTTGCGGAGGTTTCACCCGCACGGCCATGCTCATCTGAGGCCGAAGGTCGGTTGTGTGTTTGGGGTTGTACTCGGATGGCCCGTTCGGGTACTTCTGTCGGAAACTTCAGCACAGAGGCAGAGACGACTTTTTCCGGTGAGTTATGCTGGGTGCCTTCTCGTGTGAGGCTTGGGATAACTTCTCCCGCTGTGTGTTTATCGGCCAAGGCAATAACATTGTCGCTGGCGGTTGTTTCAGCAGTGGAACCCTCAGAGGCTAGGCTATCTGGGGCTAGGCTATTTGGGGATGGACTATCCGAGCCTGGACTATCCGAGTCTGAGATATGAGGCGCTGTGCTAGAAAGCTCGTTGTTCTCCCGATTCCTTATCGACTGGGTTGCTATACTTGCATCTCTTTCTGCACGGGTATAGAGCGTCATTTTTTTATCAATAACCCCTTCAGAAAATTCTGCCTTGTAGATGTTTGCCTCAACAATATCCACACCGTCTAAAATCGCTTCTCGAAAATTCGCTCGATTTAGGTTGGTCTCTGTCAGTTGGGCGTTGGTGAGGTTGGCACCTTGCAGGTCGGCCTCTCCCATATAGGCCCCGCTTAAGTCCGCATTGCTAAGATTTGCACCCTGCAAATTAGCGCCAATGAGGCAGGCTCTTTGTAGCTGAGCACTTTCAAAATTCACCCGGCTAAAATTGCCCTTAACGAAGTAACCCTCTTGTAAATCCTGCCCTGAGAGATCACAAATTTCACCAGGATGATCTTCGCGCCATTGATTCCAATTTTCGATCCCGCTTTCTAAGAGGGCTAAGTAATTCATCGTAAAGGGGGTATCACTGAAAAATATTCCAATCCTTCCAGGGCGTCCCCGGACGGATTTTTAAGGTCTGATTCTAGATGTCTGTGCTTGCTCGTTGCAGTGCTCGTATGAACTGATACACCGAGCCTACTTAGATGACTACATTCCGGATAGAAAAGTGTCCTAGTCAAAATTTTGAGAACTGTACCAGGCCATGAGGTGGCTTCTCGTGTAGGCTCAAAATAGGAAGCTATTCAGCAGTATCGTATTCAATTGGACCCTTTTCGCTGATCGTTGCAATGCCCCTTTAATAATGCCCCTGATAGCTGACCCTAAATGTTCCGAATCACTGTTTCTAATGACTGGTTAGTCATGTGATGTTTTCATTCTGAATGTTTGAATACTGTGATTGTATCTATGCGATTTAGGTAATCCCAGTTATAGCAGCGTTGTGAGACCTTAGATGATGAAGATTCCATTAGATCGTCAGGCCAAAAAACCGATATATCTTCAAATACGTGATCGTATTAGTCACCTGATTGAGCAGGGGAACCTCAGCCCCGGCATGCAGCTGCCGTCTATCCGTGCCCTGGCACACACCGTAAGCGTCAACAAACTGACCGTCCTCGAAGCCTACAGTATGCTTGAAGCCGATGGGCTGGTCCATGCTAAGCAAGGTGCAGGCTACTTCATTAATTCTCCCGCTGCCTCTAATAATGAGACTCCGGCTTCGACTACGCTCAGCCATCGTACTCGCCATCAGCGTAGTGCAGTCGATCACCCACCGCAAGCTGAGCGTAGTCGTGGGCCCTCAGACCTCGCGAAGCGTAGCTTCAACCCCTCCCAAAATGTCATTATCCCTACCCAGGGCATCAACTCCTTTCCAAAAATCTACACGGCCTCTCTCCACTCCCACGCCGAGCCCGACTATATCGATTTTGGTTTAGGCTTTCCCCAGCCCACAGGCCTAGATGATCTCCAGCGCATTGCTCGTCGCGCCATGAAAGAAGCCCATACTTTTTTTCATCCAGGCGATCCGCAGGGCGATATTGGCTTACGCAGCCAAATTGCCCGTATCTTAATTCAGCAGGGGTTAGAGATTTCCCCCGATAACCTCATTGTGACCAGTGGCTCCATGCAGTCGCTGTCTTTATTAGTGGAGTACTTTATCACCCCTGGCGATTGGGTGATTGTGGAAGCACCCACTTACCATGGCTTTCTCTCCAGCCTTCAGCAGCGGGGGGCGCAGATTATTGGAATACCGATGACCCTTGAGGGGATGAATCTGGATCTACTGGCCCAATACCTTAAGAGCCATCAGCCTAAGGTTATTTACACCATCAGCACGCTGCACAATCCGACTGGCATTACGACCTCCTCGGCTCACCGGAAAAAGTTGTTAAGCCTGGCTGCCAAACATGACTGTCTCATTATTGAAGACAATGCCTATGAGCCCCTCAGCTTTGAAATTACACCGCCGCCTATTAAGGCCTTCGATACGCAAGATAGCGTCATTTATGTTGGGACCTTTTCCAAAGCGCTCATGTCAGGCTTGCGTGTTGGCTACATGGCCGTCACCGGCGGTCATGCCAAAGCGCTGATAGAGCGAAAATTACTACACGACTTCCACGTTTCTGCGGCGTCACAGGCCATCATCAAAGAATATTTGTCGTCCGGCCATTACCGCCGCAGGCTAAACCATATTAAGTCCTTGCATCGCGATCGCCGTGACGCCACCGTCCAAGCCATGATTCGCCACTTCCCTCCCCACATCACTTGGACCGTGCCTGAAGGAGGCACCTTCCTCTGGATTCAACTTCCCGACACCCTTGTTCTGGCCGATATTTGTAGTACTGCGGCCAAGCAAAAAGTGTTGGTTGGCTCCGGCACCGCCTTTTTCCCTACCCAGCAAGGCTATCCCGCACTCCGGTTAAACTTTTCTCTCCCGCCAGAAGAGAGTGAACGCGGCATCAAAATTCTCGGTAGTATTTTACGGCAGCAGTTATTATCCTACGCGCGGTAAGCGTAAGTATGTGGGCGGGACGCGGGCATGGTGCTATTCGCAATATTTTGTATCGGTCTCGCGGCAGGCTTCGTCGATGCGATCGCGGGCGGCGGCGGCCTGATTATGCTACCAGGCCTTCTCTTGACTGGGTTGCCTGTAGGAGGTGCGATCGCCACTAATAAGCTGTGTGGAACCTGTGGTGCGATCGCCAGCTCCCTAAAATTTGCCACCGCCAACCAAGTAGACTGGCGCGCCTGTCGTCTCATGGCCCTTCCGATTATTCTCGGTTCCTTCCTCGGCAGTCGCAGCATAGGCCTACTCCCTACCACATGGGCCGAACCCCTCGTTATCTTTTTAATGACCACCATCACCCTGTTTGTTGTTTTTAACCCTGACTTTGGCATGTCCTCAGTCCCTGCTGTGTCAATTGAACAATCTTCCCCACAACAAACTTACAAGCGAGTTGCCCTGAGCCTTCTTTTAGGCCTTGTTATTGGCTTTCACGACGGCTTTTTCGGCCCCGGCACAGGCGTTTTTCTCGTATTTGTTTTACTCTCTCTTTGGTCCCAAGGCTTCCTCCGCGCCACTGGCAGTGCCAAAATCCTCAACCTTCTAGCCAACGCAACCGCCCTTATCACCTTTGCCCTCTCCGGTAACATTAGCTACTCAAAAGGCATCGCCGGAGCTCTAGGCGTCACCCTTGGAGCCTATTTGGGGGCCACACTAGCCAACAAAAAAGGCGCAAAACTCATCAAACCCCTGTTCGTCACAGTCACAACTATCCTCATCATCAAACTCCTCTTCAACTACCTCACCCCATAAAATTACTTGTAAAAAAAGAGTTGTTCTTTACGAACAACTCTAAAAAGTGAAAAGCCTATTCCAGTTTTTCCTGGACCACCAAAGCCCCACCAAAAAAATCCTGCATCGATTTCTTAATCACATAGCCGAAAAAAACTTTCGGGGGGTTTGGGGGAGGTGTTACCGGACATGCGGTTAGATCCAGAGTACGACAAAAAGTTATGCCCCCCTTTCGAGAGTTGAGCTATACCGAAAGGAGGTCTTTAAGTCGTCAGGGGGAACAAAGATGCCAAGCGCAATAGCTATGCCGATTCGCCGACAGATAGTGAGTCTTTATCAAGCGGGAAAGAGTTATCGAGAGATCGCAGAGGCGCTTGGACAGTCGCGCCACAGCGTTCGGCGTATCTGCCGTCAGTGGCGCGACGGAGACCCTGACCTCAGGCCCCACTACGACCG
>JBCDAG010000339.1:0-8048 GCA_039186165.1 Cyanobacteria bacterium P01_F01_bin.53 | reverse complement strand
CCGACCGATGCGATCGCCTCACGACGAATCAACATATTAGAACCACTACCAATAAAGTTGCTCAGCAATAACTGTGGATAAACATCACCTTCGAAAGCCTCACAGTTACCCGGATAAAAGTTCTCCCCGGCGGCATCCATAATCAGCGTCCAGCTATAAGCACCCCCGGCTGTGGGTTTTTCTTCCAGGGCCTTGAGCTGCTTCTCTAGCTTGTCAGGGGTCCACAAATCATCGGCATCAATAAAGCTTAGGAAGTCTCCTGAAGCCTTTTCAATGCCCCGATTCCTAGCCGTAGGCAAACCACCATTCTCAAAAGAATATATGGTCATTCTGGGGTCAGTCACTTCGGAGAGGGCGGCCACTGTGCCATCGGTCGCACCATCGTCAATGACAATAAGCTCAAGATCTCTAAACTTCTGGTTTAGAACAGACTCAACGGTGGCCAGCACCGTATCTTCAGAATTGTAAGCCGGGATAATAACAGAAACTAAGGGCATGATAGTGTTCTCTGTTCTCAAAATGAAAATGTGAATGCATGGGTCTGATGGAAGATGCCTGATGAAAGAAACTGATGAGCTGCAAGGATGTCATTTCTAAAGAAAGACATCGTTAGTGAAGCCTTTACTAAAACTAAGCTTCTAAACTAAGCTTCAACGCAGCTAGAGCCTCGCTGAAGGGTAATGCGTTTGAGCACCTTTCGCCCTGATGATGGGGAAAGTGAGAGAAGCAAAAACTTCACCACCAGCCGCTGGGTTTTTGACTCCAGTAGCATGCCCGGCCATAGCCGAATACACTGCCATAGCTGTGTGCTGGCATAGCCAAGGGTTTGCCGGTTCTGGAGATTGTTGAGCGCAATCTGTGCCAGATACTGACTAATCCTGGCTTTGCATCGGGCTTCTAACTGTTGCTTAGAGCCGCCTTTAATGCGGTCGGGCGTGATCTGTGCCAGCGCCTGTTCGCATACCTGCCAACAGGCCGTCTCTACCTTTTTAAAATTGGTAGACATTGACCCCGAAGACTGGCGGTAAAGGATCTGAGGTTCGGCAACCACCACAAAAGGCCATTGCTTCGCGAGCCGCAAGGAGTAATCCCAGTCCTCACAAGGATTGAGACTACCATCAAACAACCCCACCGATGCGGCAGCCTCTTTGGTCACCATAATGTTGGAGCCGCTGGTGATGAAGTTGCCCAGGAGTAGCTGTGCGTAAACGTCCCCGGTAAAAGAGTCCGCATTGGCGTCATAAAAAAGCTCTCCTGAGCTATCCATGGAGCGTGTCCAGCTATAGGCAACGCCTGCACCAGGTGCTTGCTGAAGTGCGTTGACCTGCTTTTCAAGCTTGTCGGGGGTCCAGAGGTCATCGGCATCTAAAAAGGTGAGATAGTCACCAGTTGCCCGTTGAATGCCCCGATTACGTGCGGTAGCCAGGCCGCCATTCTCAAATGAGAAAATGCGTAGGCGCGGATCATTGATGGCGTTGAGCAGTGCTAACGTTCCATCCGTTGAACCATCGTTAATTAAAATGATCTCAAAATCTTTTAAGGTCTGTTGCAATACTGACTCAACGGTTGCCAATACCGTATTCTCAGAGTTGTAGGAAGGAATGATAATAGAAACTAGGGGCATGATTATTTCTCTTGAATAAAGACATAAAGCTTTGAGCTACAAAGAGGAAAGCTGTTTCTTCACCCGGTGTCTATTGTTTGATGAACTGCTGTTTGATGAGCTGCTCGACGAACTGTTCGACGCACATACTGTAGAATGCTGTTTTTCTCAGAGATAATGCCTGTGAGGCTTTCTCCCACGAGGTTGTCTCCTGCGACATTGTCTCTAATGCACTCTCGGAAAAAACTCCGAAAACAATTAATATGCCTAATATACAGGCATATACCCTGACATAGATAACTGTACTGGATATTCTCAAACGATTTAGTACTTTTTATTACACTTATTCGAAAAAATAGGGCTCGAAAAAGTAGAGCTTGCAAGTTTTGTTTTTGATGTGTAGCTAGCATACTGTTGTAAAAATGTACTGCTAAAATCGTTTTTAAGGAGGGCGTCTGTTAAAACGTATTTGTTGAGACGTGTTTGTTCGCCTACCTTGCTAGGAAGTCAGTTTCTCAGAAATCATCAAAGCGTTTATGAGCTTTGAATGGGATCTGGCATAGAATCTTCGATTCGCTGTGGCTGGGGGCCACTATATGAGCCTGCATTTTGTCCAGGATCGGGGGGGTGTAGTACTGTACTTGTTTCAATGGCGGGTACGACTTCCCTGTTGATGGATTCCCTTTGCCGGTCAAATACGAACCGATTAGCCCACATGACAAATAAACCAATGGCCACAATATGACTGATAAGCACCGTGGCCGCGACAGGAATCAGGCCTGCTTGAACAACGCCGAGTAGCAAGATACTAAACACCGTTGTAAAAAGAAGATTCCACTTCACGTCTAAATCTGTTCTATCGATGGCTTGCAGCAACCGTGAGGCCGCGTAACCAAAGGGCCGAGGAATTGCAGAGAGGCAGATGAGAATCATCACTGGAATGGCCGGTCGCCACTGCTGGCCAAAGACGATGGGCACATAGAACGGTGCGAGTGCGGACTGCAAAATTACCAATGGGCAGATGATGTAGGCAATGGTTTTGATGCTCTTGAAGTAGCGACGCTTAAATTCAACCGCATTGTCTTTGGCTTCGCAGATATAGGGAAACTGTGCCCAGGTGAATTTGTCGATGACGCTGAGGCTAATACCCAGCCCCGAATTAAAGGCAAAAAAGTACAGGCCTAACAGCTCGACGCCTAAGAACTTGCCTACCAGTAAATAGTCTAAGTAGGATCTAAATTTGTCCATAAGCTGAGCGCCCACAACACCTGCGCCAAAGCTCATGATTTCTTGCCAGCGCTCAAGGCTAAATCGTTGGGTCGGCCGCCAACTGTGATAGCGATAGGCACAGTAGATTTGAATCAGTGGACTAAGGATAACGCCGGGGAGAATTAGGGACCATACCCCCCATCCAGCAAATGCCAACATTAGGGTGCCAACGTTCGAGGCCATGTTCTCAACGGTCATGGAGGCGGCGAGCACCTGAAGTTTGTTGTCTCTCTCCAGCAGAGACATTTGGGTGGAGTACACCGGAATCGCAAGGTAAGTTGTGCCAACGGCGATGATGGGCCAAATTAAGGCGGTGTCTTTGTAGAACCAGGCGATGGGAAATGCCAAGGCGCACTGGAGCACAAACAGGGCAACACAAAAAATCCAGTTGAGCCAGTAGGCAGTATTGGTGAGCTGTTTGAGATCTTTGGCATCGGCCTGGATGAGCTTGCCCGTGATGCCGCCACGCATGGTAAATGTTGTGGCAAATTCTCTGACGGTGAGAATAATGGCGGCTAGGCCATAGTCGTAGGGACTCAGTAGCCGCGCGATAAAGACGACCAGTGCCAGACGAAACACACGGCTGAGCGCTTCGCCACCGATTAGGGCTCCCACATTACGGATAAATTTATCGGATAGGAAATTAGAGAGTTTCTGCTTGAGCATAAGTGGGTGGCATGTGGGCCAAGGATGTAGTGTTAGAAGCCTGAGGGATTTTGTTGTGGATGCGGTCGGTGGATGCGGTTGTGGATGCGGTCGAGTGTGTTGTTCTTCTTTTGGCAGGGCGTGGCTAATGGAGGAGTTGCTGTTCGGGGTCTTGGAGGGTCGTCAGGGTGGCGTATACTTCCCACGGCCCTTCCAACTCTTTTTCCAACGCGTCCTTTGACGTTGCACCCCAGCTACTGTGGCGTTGAGGCTTTTGGGCTAGAACAAAGGCAAATGTGCTGTAGCAAACCCAGAGCAAATCCGCATTGATCCACAGACTTTCGGTGATGTTGATCAGCACCATATAGGTGAGGAAGAGTAAGGGCACGAGCCCTTCGGCGGTTGGGTGGACGCGGGCCCAGCGAAAGGCTCGCCAGCCGTAGCCCAACACACCCAGCAAAAAAATGCTGAAGCCAACAATCCCCAAGCTCAGCAAAATATCGAGGAACCCGTTGTGGGCATGGGGCGGCTCAAACCCCTGGGGTAAGTAAACCCACACGTTGGCGGCATAACCCTCCCAGCCATTGAGCCAAAAGGAATGAAAACCATAGCCAAACCAAGGCTGGCGAGCAATATTTTCAATGATGAAGGGCCAAAATTCTGTCCGACCGCACAGGGTGGTGTTTTTGCCGAAGGCGGCCAAAATGGTGCTGGCATTCACCAGCATGCCGCCGACAGTGAGGGCCATTAGGGGCACACTCACCGATAAAAAGAGCACCAGCCGGGTGGGTTTCCAGCGAAATGAACGGTAGATGGGGATACAGCAAAACACTAGAACAAGAGCGCCCAATGCCGCTTTGGTGGTGGACATAATGAGGGTGATGCTGGCGATCACAATCGTAAGCAACGCCAGTGGTCTCAGTGTGTTTTTCCAGCTGCTGAGGTAGGCACCGACCAGCACGGCCAAGGCCATCATGGTGCCTAACACCACCTTGTGAACGTAGATGCCTCGCCAAGCGCCCTCATGGGTCCAGTCTTGGGATTGTCCAATATAGCCGAGCCCCATGACACCATAGCTAGGCAACAGTGTCCCAAACAAAAAGCTCAGGGCAGCGGCGATGCCCAAGGCCCATCCCAACAGATGCAAGATTTCCTTCAGTGAATAGCGGCTTGCTAAATAAAGGCTGAACAGCGTCACCCGCAAAAACGGCGCGATTTCTGCCCAGGTTTCTCCTGGAGTCGTTGACCAAAAGGGTGAAAGCGTGACAAGGGCTACCAGCAACCACAGCAGTGGCGCACTAAACCCGGCCAGGATACTTTTTTGCCAACGCAGCGCTAGCAAAATTAAGGTGATTCCAGCCGCAGTGTGCGGCAGCACCATCATCAGCGGTGCGAGTGGGTGAGTCTCACTGATAAACGGCGCTATGCCCCCGCTGTAAAACAACAGGGTAAGGACGCAGAATATTTGTTCTGGCAGTCTTTGTAAAAGGGGCACAGGACTATCTATAAGAGAGAGAAACTTTTAAGCGTGATCTTGCGCGACCTTCGCTAGTGGTCATTCTCAGGGGAGTTGCCGTTATGACCGTTGCTGTTGCCGTTACCGTTGTAGCTGTTGCCGTTGACATCATTCCTGCCGTTGCCGTTTATCCCACTATTGACCAGCGGGAAATGGAGCAGCTCTGACTTACTTCCCTCTGACTTATTTCCCTCTGACTGATTGGAGAAGGTGGTTGGGGAGAACTCGTCGTTGTTAGTGTTGTTGGCGTCTAGCTGAATGACTGGCGTTGACCGGCTACCTTCTTGGGCCGCAAAGTCAGTGGAGGTAAAGTCAGAGGAGAGCGTTATGGTGTTCTTTGTTGTTGGGGGCGTGGGAACGTAGCTGCCTTTGCCTGTATTGACAGGTGTTTTGGGTGATTGGCCAGCTGGTGGTGGGGCTGAGTGAGCAGCCGATTCAGCGACTGACTCATACAGCCAGCGATCGCCGGGCTGATCTTTGGCAGTGGTGTTGGTGGCGACTAAACCCAGAACGCTTTGACGAGATTTTCTGAGTGCTTCGCTGGCTGCGGTAATGTTTGCCCGGTTAACTTTACCGAGCTTACTGACGACAACAATGCCATCGGAAAGCTTGCCGAGAACAAGGGCATCAGGGGCTGAAAGGAGTGAAGGACTATCGATAATAATGGCGTCAAAACTTTGGGCGGCAGCTCTGAGAAGGACCTGCATTTTCGGCGATCGCAGCAAAGCCAATGGTGAAGGCGGTTCCTGACCCGCTGGCAGCACCCACAGGTGGCTATTCACCTGTTGCAGAGCATCTTGTAAGGGCTTCTCTCCTTGCAACACATGGCTGAGTCCATTGCCGGTATGGGGCAATCCCCAGAGGTCAGACTGCTTGGGACTGCGCAGATTCGCATCTATCAGCAAAATCTTTTGCTTTAGCTCGGCAGTCGCCATCGCCAAGTTTGCCGCTACGGTCGAGGTGCCCTCCTCGGGGGTGGCGCTGACGATCGTGACCGCTTTAAAGGCCCGCACTTCGTTGAAGTACTGAAGCTTTACCTGAAGACTGCGGTACACCTCGCTCGCCAAAGAGCGGGGAAAGTCTCTGACAACAATGCCGTCAGTTGCTAGGGCTTGTTTGCTAGAAGCGGTGCCTTTAGGAATGGCTTCTAGCAGGTCGCAGTGGTATAGCCGGTTGAGCTCATCAATGGTTTTGACCGTGCGATCGCGGCTCTCCAGCAGCAATACCGTGGCGGCAAACGCGCCCAAACTCGCGAGAAAACCACCCAGGCCAATCGCGACTGATTTTTTGTTAATGGTCGGCTTTGCAGGCGCCTCAGCGGGCTCAATAATGCGCGCATTGCCAAGGGCTTGGTTGCCGGTGGTTTTGAGGGATTGCAAATTGGTCAGCAAGGTCTCATAGGTGATCTGCACGGCCTCTAGCTTTCGCTCTAGGAGCTTTTGCTGTCTGGCAAGTTCGGGCAAATCGTTCATTCTCTGGGCATAGGAGCCCCGAGCCCGCTCCAAGGCTGAAATTTGGTTGCTCTGCCCCTGCCGCTGCACGTCGAGCTCAATGAAGTCGTTAATCAGACTTTGTTCTAGTTCGCCAATTTGCAGGCTGCGAGCGGCGCGGCTACCTTCTTCGCCGACGACCTGCTTGACCCGTGTGCGCAGGAGCGATCGCAACGAACTAACCTTGTTGCTTAGCTCAATGACCTGAGGGCTATTGCCTTTAAAGAAAGAACGGGCCTCAGCCAACTGCGTTTCGAGAGTTTGTAATTCAGCGAGGGCTTCTTGTACACCTTGGGACTGGCTAATGGCACTTAGGTCTAAGGCTTGGGCCGCCGACAGGTTGAGCTGGTTTTGCAGGCCACCTAAGCGTGCATTGGTGTTCGCCAGTTCTGATTGTACGACTGAAATTTGCTCGTCCAAGCTGGTTACAAAGCCAACGGCTGCTTTGGCTTCATCTTCAATCACCACCAGCTCATTAGCCTGCTGAAACTGACTAAGCGCTAGCTCGGCCCTACGCACATCTGATTCCGCACTCGGCAGCTCAGCAGTGATAAATTCTCTCGCGGCTGCGGCTTCTTCCTGGTTGAGCTGTACGTTATTTTCAATGTAAAGCCGCATCACCGTATTGACCATCGCTGCGGCCAATTTTGGATCATCTGATGAATAGGCAATCTCCAGGACATCCGTACCACCGGAGACATCGACATCTAGGTTGTCCCCGACCTCTACCGTGGTAGGTGCTTGCCCCTTGTTGTCAGTTAGTTTTAATCGCTCAATGACTTTCTTGAGCAACGGCTGCGATTGTAAAACCTCAATTTCTGTCTTGAGTGGATTACTTTGAATGGTAATCGGCTCAAATTCTCGGGCGGCATCGGGTGATAAGCCCGTCAGGGTAGGCGTTTTATCAGGTCGAATGAGCAGCTTCCCACTCGCTTCATAGCTGGGCTTTTGCAGTGCGATGGCGGCTGCGCTTAACGCCAGCACTAAGGTCCCGACCGCGGCCGCTGGAATAAAGCGTCGCTGCACGGCTTGCCAGTATTTACTAAAGTCGAGCTCTTCAGAGGCTTTCGCCGTCTCAGGTCGACGAACGATGAACGTACTGGGGATTTCCATGTCGTATCACGCGAGAAAGCGAATTTTTAAACAGAGCGCTTAATGGGGCTATTTATGGCTATTTAATAGGCATTGAAAGAAGTGGCGATACCCCTTTTTGCAACCCATAAAAATGCTGCGCCTTTATGGCTGACCTGACCTAAACCAATCAGGCCCAAACCATCAGTCTTTACCTTTAAAGTTCAATCTTTAAAGGTCCAGGTTAAATACTCTTAAACGGGTAGACCGCGAAGTACCAGATAGTACAAATACCCACACATTGGAGAACGTGTGTAAACTTTAAGTATTCATTAAGTAATACTACGGTCCGCTGAGCTAACCAGATGCAAATTGCAGCTTTAGTGCAGTGAGTTTGAGTGCTGAAAGCACTGCACACCGTTCGCGGCATCCAACTGAATGAACTTGGCAGCAT
>JBCDAG010000338.1:0-8056 GCA_039186165.1 Cyanobacteria bacterium P01_F01_bin.53 | reverse complement strand
TTATCGAAAAGCACGCCCGCTCTACGTCTGCCTAAATTACTCGCGTCTAAGATTAAGCCACCTGACAAGAGGCTGGAGCCGCCTTTGGTTGTTTAGGGAGAACCAAATCTTTCAACAGAAACTTCGCACTGTTCAGCTCCAGAGTACAATCGCCAGAAATAAACAAGCTCCATCATTTGCAGAGCATGCCATTAACACCAAGCTACTCAGCGCTATGACTATTTAAGCGCCATGACTATTCAGCTCTATGCCAGCACCGTTTTCCCTGAGAAGTAATCTTTAAGCTGCTGAGTATGGTCATGGGCCATCTTTTCCATCGGCAGTTCATCGGCCGGGAAAGATCTCACCTCCAAGATCTCATCGAGATCAAATGACTCAAAAGTACCTTCTACTTGGGCTTCTAACGCCACACAGACTGAGTGAAAGCGAGGATCGCGCCCCGAGGCAGAATACACCCCAACCAATCGACCCACCGAAACCAACTTGAGCCCCGTTTCTTCAGCAAGTTCACGGCCCGCAGCCGTTGCAATATCTTCGCCCCAATCGACGATGCCGCCCGGTAGCCCCCACAGACCATTATCCCGACGCAGTACCAGCACAATGTCACCACTGGGCAGCAGCGGAATCACACTGGCACCCACGATCGGACGACGCAACAGCAGCCCAAGTAACGTACGGACTGGACGTAGCGCTCGAAGAGGATGAAAAATCTTCGACATGGAGCTTTGACGGGAAGAGGGCAGCCACTATTATGCAGCATCAGGTTCCCGGATACAGACAATACGGGCCTATGACAATGCCTACTTCATAGATCATTACCCGTACGCCATGATACGCCGACTATTACGAACATCTACCCACTTACTCAAAAAGCAGGCATAAAAAAGCGACACAAACCACTTAGCTGGAACTAAATAACCTGGAACTTTACAACCTGGAACCATACAACTAGAACTACGCAGCCGTTAGCTCATCAATATCGGCAACCACTTCTGCAACGTGGGGTTCTGGCTTCACCTTGCGATAAATCTTTTCTAACGTGCCATCTGGACCAATGATAAAAGAGCTTCGGGTAATGCCCATATACTCTTTCCCGTACATTTTTTTGAGGCCATAGCAGCCATATTGCGTACCCACAGCGCCCTCTTCATCCACCAGTAGTGGAAATGGCAAATCGTGCTTGGTCGCAAACTTAGTATGAGATTTGGCATTATCGGTACTCACCCCCAGTACCACCACATCCTTCGCCTGCAAGTCGGCATAGACGTCGCGAAATGCGCAGGCTTCCTTGGTACAGCCCGGCGTGTTGTCCCGTGGATAGAAAAACATCACAACGCGCTGCCCCTTTAGCGATGTCAGGCTCACCGTATTACCATCGGCATCGAGCATGGAAAAATCTGGGGCGGGATCTCCAATATTGAGAGTCATATCAGTTCTCTTAAAAAAAGATGAATTGCTAAGAAATTGTATACCGCCACGACTAACAAATAGCGTAGAAATACCCACCAGCAGTAACCAAAGACACTCGTCGTAATCCCTGTAATACCTAGGGACTCGCTATCCCCAAGAAAGGCAGATATTCATCGACAGAATGCCATTTTCATAAGTTTTTTGCCCCTGAAGCCCACCGTTAATATTTACGGATACATCAAAAAGCATTCAGGCACTCTCTAGACCTGAGTTACAACCTGAGTTACACCATGCATCATGGGCAGGTCATCATAGCTATGAGCATTCAATTATCACAGCCATTCCCCCGTATCCGGCGCTCCAACCCTTCCGGAAGTTACCAGCCCTTGCTTATCAGCGTAGGCTTGAGCCTTGCTTTCCTGTTGCTCACAGGCTGCAAGAGTGCTCCCAAAGCACAGGGTTCGAATGCAACCCAGCCTGCCACACCACCCTCAACTGTACAGTCTTCAGCTGTGCAGTCTTCATCCACACAGTCCCCAGACAGACAGTCTGCAAAAGGGGGCACTTTGCCCAGCATGGCCAGCTACACCCTAGAACATGTTAAGGCTAAGCAAGCAGGAGGACCGCCAACCTCAGCGCAATCAACAGGACGACCGCTCACACCTGGCCAATATTGCTTCCACAAAGAGAATGGCGAAAATTGGCTGAGCATGCGCCTAACCCTGACGGACCAACAGCAAATTACAGGCGAGAGTGCGGGCACGTTAACTCACCCAGAAAAAGGCAAACTGCTATATACTCAGGCCTTTACTGGCGCAATGAACCGCGATCAAGCACTGGTAAAGGTCACTACCGATATCGATAACATCACCCAAAGCAAACAAGAGGCGTGGGCCATCGACACCACCACACTCGACATGGGGCGGGTCAGCATCGACGAAGTCCCTTGCCTCGAAATTTCTACCAATTTTTCTTCCACTAGCTTTTAGGTCTAGTTTTTTAAACCAGGGGTTAGGCCACGGCCGTTGCCTTAGCCTGGCGAGCACGGTACAAAGGAGGCCAACACTGCGACCCGGCAGCTGCCGTTGCCATCAGTAAAATAAAGCCCGTTAGCGGCCAGCTCAGAAATAAGCTGCCCGTCATTGCAGCGATCGCACAAGCAATCACCACAAACACAAGCCAAGTACTCACCACCATCCCGGCGCTAAAGGTCAGGAGAGACTGACTGGTTACATTGCCCAATACTGGCGGCGTTAGCGCCTCAAACAAAGCATGTGTGCTCCCACCAGAATTTGGTCCTGAATTTTGCCCTGCTTCCGCTTGCCAGGTTTCAATCGTCGCCTGTAACTGAGTCGATAATGACGTTGTTTGCATGACAGATTTTGCCGTCAACGGTTGCAAGGTAAACGTATGGCTCGCTAACTGCTCGTCTTGCCAGGTAATCGCCACCGTCGAACTGGGCACTAAGCTAGCGGTATCTGTTTTCACCGTCACGCGGGTCAGCTGGCTCGGTGATAGCGCAAACTTTAGCTGCTCTCCGATGTAGCATAGTCGCGCCTCCCTCACAAACAAAAAGCCAACATCCCAATTGCAGTGCCCCTCATAGCTTTTAAGCTCAGCTCGCTCATCATCACAGGGCGCAAAACCCACGAACTGACCGTCCTCAGGTGTAAAGCCCTGAGATCGCAGGCGTTCAGCCAGCTGATCTGCCAGCGTGCCGTAGCCCCAAACCGGCGCAACGTTCAAAAAGTAACGATACAAACAACCTAAGCTGACCGCTGCTAGCCCATATCCCAACCATTGCAGCCCAGGCGTCGACAATAAGTGCACCAAACGTCCTAAGAACACGGCTGCCACGGCAAAGCCCAAAATGATCAGCCAGCCCAGCCGCGCACCCACCTTCTGTTTAAATTCAGAAGAAAACAGCGGCAACGTCTCACCGACCGGATCAAGCAAATTCACGTCATAGCGCTCACCATCGGCAACCTCACAATCATCCGACAAATCAGCAAACACACTATCAACAGACACGCTACTAACAGGCGCACCGTCAGAGGCTTCTGCCAACAGCACATCGACCTCAGCAGCAGACACATCGTAGCGTTCAGCAATGGCCATCACCCGCCGCTGCATAGACGGATGGGTCATCATCGACTCACTCAGCTTCCCCCACTGCAAAGGCGTGCGGTTCAAACGGGCTACTTTCACCAGGCCACCCATCAACGCCTGCGGATTTCCCGTCATCAGGGCCGCTTGTGCATCTGCCTGATATTCAAACCGCCGCGAGGTGGAATAAAACCAACCCAGCGAGATCGCCACAATCAACGGAATCTGAAACATATCGAGCCATGGCACAAACCACAGCAGCAGCTGAAATACAAGGGCTAGACCAAACGAACACACCACCAACGACATTAATAGTTGCCATAGCAACTTACGCGGATGCCCCAGCTGCAAGTGGGCTAGCTCGTGGGCCATGATGGCATCCACTTCGTCCTTACTAAGCTGCTTGAGGAGGTAGTCCGTCACCATGACCGTGTTATTTTTCACGGCAAAGGCGTTCACCATACGCGATCGCCTCATCGGCAATAAATAAATGTTCTGAAGCTTTACGCCCGCTGGCTTGGCTAGCGCAAACAGGCGATCGCGTAATTCCCCAGTGGTAATGGCATAGGGTGTCATATCTTGCAGCCGCTTGATAGCGACAATAGATATCAAAAACACAATCACGATACCGACCAGCAATACCCGCGCCAACACGCCATAGCCAGCATCAAACAATTCCAGCGACGGGAAAAACAGGGTGGGCAATATAATCACCCCTTGAAAAGCCACGTATTGGGCCAAAATCTCAGGCAGCGTGTAGTCTAACTGGCCAATCTCTTTCATCACCGGATACGACAGCATCCGCGAGGCCAAACCCACCAACATCGGCGGCACAATCACCAGCGGCGCAACAACAACGCCAAACAAAGGATGGGCACTTACCGCAGACGGTAACAACAGCGGAAACCAGTCTGAGGCAGCCGTGCCAAAAAACAACATGAACCACACCGCCCAAGTGGCAATCTCTATCCAGGCAACACTCCGCTGATAGCCAAACCACAGCGTGCTATCCGTAGACTGCGCGTGCAGGCGTAACACCCGCCCTCTTAGCCAGACAAACAGACCCACAGGCAACAACAACGCTAACCCTAGACCGATCCCCCGCAGAAGAACCTGCCACCGACCAAACCCATAGCTATAGTCAATTTGTGTCAGCGCAGGGTTAGCAACATCAATGTTGTAAGTCTCGTAAGTTGGGAAAAAACGATCCATCCAGGCCGAACCAAACGTCCCATACTCATCTTCTAAAGTCTTTTCGACGTTCCCCAAAGGATCTTCAACAATCCCTTCTACAGGTGGATTTACAACTGGAGTGCCAACATCTGGCAGTTGCAACGACACTTGTAAATTATCAATTTGAGCAGCCTTTAGCGCCGAGAGTAAGGGTGCAAGATTCATACGATCGCCCCACCGAAAACCAGCAGAGGTCAGCGCAGGACAATGCCCGGAAAGATAGAAACCGTAGTCAAAAGAGGTCGTTACATCTTCAGAACTACAGCCCATCATCGTCTGCATGGCTTGTGTTAAGGTCGCCGCATTGGCCTCGTCTCGAAAGGCTTCTGGTAAACCTTCTGGCAAAATCGGATTTTCAGCCTGCACCGGATTTTCAGGGCTCCCAGGTACATCCACCTCAGACCAATCCAACTCAGTCGGGTAATAGCTCAAATAGAAAGAGACACCGTCTTTATGGGTTACATATACGGTCAAATCGACGGTTTCAGCACCGTCTTCGACGGCGATCGCAGCAGCCTCTTCCGAGACAACCTCCTCCGCAACAGCCTTATCCCCGACAACCTCATCCGCAACAGGCTGTGACCAGGCCAGCTCGCAGCTCAGCACGAGCAACAGTCCACACAGCAACGACACCAACAGCCTTGGCCAGCGGCCCCACACCTGTGTCCATCGCCACCATTGCGAACGAAGCAAAAACATAAACGATCCCCTGGGCAAAACCAATCAAAGCACTGATTGGTTTAATATGCCCGAAACCCAATATGGGCAAAGGCTTCGGCAATTACCCAAAGAGTTTGGAGCCGACCCAAAGGCCAAGCCTGGGAACGATGATCATTCCATAACTATTTTGATAAAGCAGACACACTGAGCAGATACACCGATGGCAAACTTAGGGCAAAATCACGCTGACCAACGGTTCAAACTTGGGCACCAAGTCAGGCCGCGTCACCAGCGTAGGGAAAGGAAAAGTACTGTAATCTTGGCCCATAACTAACGGAAACGACTGACTGCCATCGAGAGGCACCCAGCTCGCGCCTGCCGCCTGGGTAATCGCCCACACCGCCGCAATATCCCAAATCTTTGGCGTCGCTTCCACAGCGCCTAAGCTCACACCCGAGGCCACGGTAATCAGGTTGTAGGTCGCCACACCCAGCATGCGAATTTTGCAGGGGAAGGGCTTTTGTAACACCTTCATACTGCGGGCACACAGGCTAAAAAAGTGCGACCCCGACGGCGCATCCGATGCCGTCTGAATCGGTTCACCATTGACAAACGCACCGCTCGGCATCTCCAGGCCAGACTCACCCGCCCAAAAGCCATAAAAGTGCTGACCTAGCGGCGGAATGTACACGTGGCCAAACACCGGCGTACCCTTGTGTAACAGCCCTAATGACACACCCCACAGGGGGACACCCCGTGTAAAGTTCGTGGTGCCGTCAATCGGGTCAATCACCCAGCACCAATCCGTACCGGGAAAGGTATGCTCGGCTTCTTCACTCAGCACACCGTGGTCAGGAAATGCCTGCTTGATGCGATCGCTCAATTCGGCATCGGCCCACTTATCGTATTTGGTCACCAGGCTACCATCAGCCTTTTGCTCAGCCGTCGCACTGCCAAAAGCACCCAGTAACTGCGCGCCCACCTCATGGGTCGTCTGCTCTGCAAAGGTCGTTACCTGCTGCCAAAAATCAGTTGTTGCCATTAGTTTCTTGCATAAAAAGGCCTGTAACCGAACTTCAGTATCTATTATTTTGCACCGCAGGCGCACCAATACATACTCAAAGCCAGCTTTTAGGGTTATGCATCACTGACAGAAACCTCATCCCAGCCAACGCAAGCTACTCACGCAAAGCGTGACTGCCCCAACCTTAATCAACGACGGCACGGAAGCGGACAAAGCCGTAAGAATTAGCGGGCGTGCCCTCTCCTGTGGCAAAGGGAACGTCACTAACATCCACAACGATAGCGCCATTGTCATTGGTGCCACCGCAGTTCACGGTAATGCCGGGGAATGCGGTGCTAGGGTCTACCCCCGCTGGGAAGTAATAGCCGCCAACCCCGTCATTCGCGCCCGTATCGGCAATCTCATCGCCATCATCCGCATTGGTCAGGGCCACTTCTACGCTATTAAAGTTCAGCAAAATTCCACGAGGACCTGTGCCAGGCCCAGCATGCGTACTGCCATTAAAGGCATCACTTACAAATGTGGTGTTGGCTGGGATGCGATCGCATATCAACACATCTTGAGCCGCCACATCGCCATCCGATAAAAACGAAATTGTGTACTCTATTTCATCACCAGGACTCACCGAAACACCGCTCGATGAGCCATCAACAATACCGGCAATATAGCTCTCCACGGTTCCACTACCAATGGTCACAGCCACCGGAGGAGAACCTGGCCAGTTCACAGCATTATCATCATCATTCGCGGTCCCTGTATCCACAAAGCTCGTATCAAACAACTGCTCACCCGTCAGCCCTCGATTCAGCGCTGTCATTCGTTTGGCTAACTTTAAACTTGGGGCTGGAGCATCAATAGTAATTTGATAATCTTCTACTTCACCATCAATCGTGCCGCCTGTCGGCCCTAAACCACTCACAGAGCCATAGCGAAATCTTGCATAGGTTGTTCCTGAAACGACATCTGCCGGAATAGGGTTAGTCGCAGTGCCGCTCCATTCCAAAGTAGCGGTTGTCTCACCAGCGGCAACGGTCGCTGTCGCTAATTCATCATTATCAAACGTGCCAGATTGGTCAAAGTCTATCCAGCCCGTCAGGTAGGCAGGATCGCTGGTCGTGTTAGTAACGGCAATATTACTCAGGATATAGTCAGAATCAGAGAGAGAGAGAGCACCAAAGGTAATAGCGCCTTCATCACTACCGCTCGCATCATCGGCATCGGCATCGGTGTTTTGCTGGGTACCATCGTCTGCATCCGGTGCTGTACCAATGCTCAACTCAGGCACAATGATATGACTGGGTCCACCCTGACTTTCAGTCGTTGTGTAATTCGTAATATCAGGTGTCGCAGCCCCCGTATCCGGTGCATCCCCATAGTCCCTTTCCACAGGTGTATCATTAGGACCAATAATCGCGGCCGAGGTCACGATGGTGCTATCGCCATACACATAGGTATCAATAAACCGACGATTACCAAAACCAGTTGCAGAATTATCGCCCCAATTATGGCGGGCAGCTGGGCTAGACGAAAGATTACCATCAGGCAACGTAGACGTACCGCCAATAGAACTTAGCTTTGTAAAGTCATCCCAAAATACCAAGGTATCTATAGTGCTATTTTGAG
>JBCDAG010000337.1:0-8077 GCA_039186165.1 Cyanobacteria bacterium P01_F01_bin.53 | reverse complement strand
TTGGTCGGTGAGCGCTATAAATCGCTATTGGATTATTATGGGCAGTCATAGGGCTACACTGGGCCTCCATTTCCAACGGATATCCACACCATAGCAAGACATGTAGCGGTTTCTTGTACTTGTGTGTACACGGGAGCCTATGAAGAAGCAAACACCTTTTCAAACCTCTTTCCAGGCCAATGGCCCTGGCTAAATTTGCTGTTGCTAAATTTTGGTTATCACAATGCGCACCACCGTATGATGGTATGCCCATGGTATTTGCTGCCCCAGCTCGATGCCGACCTATACCAGCCAGGCTATCGACAGGTTGTCACCCTTGACAAGCTCATCAAGGGCTACCACAAATACCGTACCCATCGCCTCTTCAGCGGTGAAGGCCATGTGGAAGACACAGACACAGGTATCAATTTGGAGCTCTTTTATGGTGCCATTGGCGTTTCATTTTTGGTGCTGAGGGAGCCCTTAGATTGGCTTACGCTGCCTTCTTTAGAGACTGGCTCTCTCTAGCTATCGACAAAAGCCCCCAACGGAAAACTCAGAGAAAAAACCAATGTAACCCTCGATAGTTATCCCTCGATATTTATCCCTTTCCTTTTTGCTCTATAAAGCGGTGCGCAACTGTTTCAGGCTGAACCGATGAGAGGAGGACATAGTCTGAGTCAGTGATTAGCACGGCCCGAGTTCGCCGACCGTAAGTAGCATCGACAAGATAGCCGCGATCACGTGCTTCAGACACAATCCTTTTAATCGGTGCAGACTCAGGACTCACGATGGAGATAACGCGATCTGCAGCAACAACGTTGCCAAATCCAATATTGATAAGTGCCATAGTTTTTTCTTGTGTGGAGAGGATTCTATGTTTTTCTCGCTGGAAGTCGTTCTAGTGTTTAATCAATCGAAGGATTGAGAGCTTAACAGGATTTACCACAGCGACCTTAACCATTGATAGATTGAAAGATTTAGCCATTTAAAGGGTTAAAAATGCTTAAAGCTATTATGGTCAAGGAGAGTCTCTGGCGTATTCGTATCGGTCGAGAGAAGATTCACAATGCCCGTATCGGTAGTCGTGCCAATCGCCGTTGCAAAAGGTGTTTGAGTAAATCTTTCGGCCAGTTCAACAGGGAGACAAAGCACAAGTTCAAAATCTTCTCCACCGTGAAGGGCCCATGTTAGCGCGGTTTTTGAACCCACAGCAGCACTCAATCCAGTCGGTAGGGGGATACGCTCTTGGTCAATATCCATGCCAACTTTGCTACTAGAGCTAATCTGCAAGAGTGCATTGGCAAGGCCATCACTGCTATCCATGCCGCTAATGGTGGGGTAATCATCCGCATTGTATTGTGCCATTAACTGGTGCAGAGCGGCTAGGGCATCAAACCGGGGAGTGGGCAGCTGGTGAGCTTTAATCCAGGTCTGGGCCTGGTACAGCAGGCTATCGGGAGAGCTGCTGTAGGAAGGGCCATCAGAAGAGCCATCAGAAGAGCCAAGCTCGAGTTCTTCTAAGAGTAGGGCCAACCCTGCACGAGAAGCACCGTGGGGTCCAGTGACGATGACGGTCATACCGGGCACGGCTGTGCTACGGCGAATGGCCTGATGGGGCAGCACTTGCCCGGTGACCGTGAGCGAGATGGTACGCTGCATAGCTCGGCAAAGATCTCCGCCTAAAATCTCACCACCATAAGATTTTAAGCAATCTGACATCCCACGATAGAGTTCCTCTACCCAGGGCCAAGGGGTGTGTCCAGGCAACCCCAAGCCCACGGTCATACCGGTCGGGACAGCCCCCATCGCCGCAATATCTGCCAAATTTGCAGCGGCAGCACGCCAACCCACCGAATAGGGCGGGGTTGTAGAACCGCTAAAATGCACGTTCTCAGTCAACATGTCAGTTGTCACAACCAGCCTGTAGCCTGATGTCACATCCATAATGGCGGCATCATCACCAATGGCCCCTTTTGCGCAAAAGTCCTTTAGCCGTTCAATCAGTGCCAGCTCGCCAATATCGGCAATCGTGTTTGATGAGCGTGTGAGGTTGGCAGGCTGGATTAAACGATCTCTGTTTTCCACGGTAATTTTCGTTTTAACGTATTCGTCCCAACAACAGATTTAAAATTGTTTAACCTGTTGAGACAGCAACCCAACATCACCATAAATGCCAGTGCAGCCCCCTAACATGGCATTAACGTTAACGTAAAGCCATACTCATTGCCATAAGTCTCGCAAGAAAGACCGCTCTTCCGCATCCTACAGTTATAGGGTTTAGAGGCACTAATTAGAGGGTTTACACCCTCCAATCGGGTAGTTTTTTGTGCAAAATTGCATTAAAAGCAGGCACCAGCATCCATAGTTGGGCTTATTTGGGCAAGGTGATGGTGAATTTTGTGCCGTGATGTGCCTTGGCCAGGGAGCCATCCGCGCAGGCTGTACTTACATCAATTGTCCCTCGCAGCTTCTGGGTCACGAGGTTATACACCAGGTGCAGGCCAAGCCCACTCCCTCCCTGATCCCTCATCGTGGTAAAAAATGGCTCAAATATTTTGCTGCGGAAAGTTTCAGGAATGCCACAACCGTTGTCAGTGTATTTAATAATGACTTTTCTCGGCGGTTTATCCCCTTGAGTATTATCTCCTTTAGCATAAGAACTCTCATTGGATGAGGCCGAACACTCGTGAATGGCAATGTGCAGGTTGCCAGGCCGATTGTCTGGGTAGGCATGGGTTAAAGAGTTCACCACAAGGTTGGTAATAATTTGCGCAAAGGCCCCTGGATAGCTATGTAGGGTAATAGCATCATCACCGGAGAGGGTAACGCGGTGAGGCGTACTTTTGATATCGGGGGTGAGATTATAAATCACCTCTCGTAAATAGGGCTTGAGGGCGAACGTTCGCTTTTGAAGACTGGTTTGATCGACCGCAACCTGCTTGAAGGTTTGGATGAGTTCTCCAGCCCGCTGTAGATTCACCATCACCAGATAGCTACACTCGGTGGCTAAGTCGAGATAGTCCTCAAAGGCCGTGCGATCGAGCATGCCGTTAGCCCGCAGATCCGCCGCAAGCTTTTCGGTACCATTTTGCATGGTGGAGGCACTCATCAGCGCCGTCCCAACCGGCGTATTAATCTCGTGGGCCACCCCTGCCACTAAATTACCAAGGGCCGCCATCTTTGCGGTGCGGACGAGTTCTCCCTGGGTGGCCTTAATAGTTTCGAGGGCGTGGGAGAGTTCTTGCGTTCTTCCCGCCAGCTGCATTTCAGCCTGTTTACGCGCGGTAATGTTAATGCTGGTCGCGAGTAGTTGAACAACCTTGCCTTGAGGATTGCGAATCGGCGTGTGGGTTGTCAACAGCCAGATGTTCTCACCCTTGGGCCCTTGAACAGCAATTTCATAGGTGACAGGCAGCCCTTGTTCAACACATGCTTGGCAATTTGAACGAATGGTTTCTGGGGCAAAGAGCGATTGCACATCAATACCTTCTAGCTCCTGGCGAGTTCGACCTGACAGTTGTAAAGCCGTTTCGTTAACTTGGGCGATGCGAAATGTGCCATCCTCTAAAACATCGATCAGCGTGATGGCAGCAGCGATACCGTTGTAAACGGTGCGAAGGAACTGTTCTTTTTCGATAAGCTGCTGTTGCAGTGATCGCAACCGAATTTGATTATCAATACGCGCAAGCAGCTCTCCTGTTCTAAAGGGTTTGGTAATGTAGTCAACTCCACCGAGTTCAAAGCCTTTTTTAACCGCAACAACATCATCCAAAACCGTTAAAAAAATAACGGGCACATGACAAGTACGAGTATCCGCTTTAAAACGCTTACACAGCTCATACCCACCCATCTCCGGCATTTTAATATCTAACAGAATTAAATCAGGCGGATCTAGCTGGGCCGCCGTAAGCGCTAAAGCTTCATTAATGGCCGGACGGACGCGATACCCTTGAGCCGTCAACACCTTTGACAACAGACGAAGGTTGTCAGGGAGATCGTCAATCACCAAAATGTTGGGCTTTTTGACGACCATGTCATCTTTATGAGTGAGTGAGCAAGTGATCGTCATGGTGAGGACTCTCCCGCCGACTGGACAGCGACACCAGCAGCGGCATCATGGGTGACAGACGTTAGCCTAGATGAGTTAGATGAGTGAGTCGGACTCTCAGCTACTGACTTAGCTGCTTGAATAGCCTCCGTAATATGGGTGCATTGAAAATTGTGAACAGCCCATGACAGCGCGTTGGCAAGGGTGGGCTCAGTTTCGTTAATTTTCTCAATGAGCTGCGAGATCGTATCCCAATGGAGACAAAGAACAGCCGCCTCTAAGTTCTGCAGCAACTCAGGCGGGAGTTTGCGCAACAACGCAATGGGTAAAGGAATCTCTCCATTGTGCTGATCTCCACTGTCTTGTTCTCCATTGTGCTGAGGTGATCCTGAGTCTACCTGTAAGAGCTCATCATCGTACTCATAGACTACACCGAGCTGCTGAGCGATCGCATCAAACACATCAGCCACCTGAAAAGGCTTGAGCATCACATCATCACATCCGGCAGCGCGGGCTGCAGCTTGCTCTGAGAGCCCACTATTGGCAGAGAGGGCAATAATCGATGGCGGATTAGGTTGGGCTTTAATGCATTTTGTAGCCTCATAACCATCCATCACTGGCATTCTCAAATCCATCCAAATCAGATGGGGATGCCAGTCCTGAGCAATATCAACAGCCTCTTGACCATTGACGGCTTCTTTAAGCAAAAAACCAACCGGGGCGAGTCGTGTGATCAACAAGTTGCGGGTGTCTGGGTTGTCATAAACCACCAAAATGCGATAGCTGGGCTGATCTATTGCTAGCGAGCGTACGCGGCGCGAGTTGCGATCGCCTACCTGTTTTTTGTCCACCACCAACACTTGAATCGTTGCGGTCACCGTGGTGCCCCGCAGGTGCGAGTTAGCCGTATCCGGTGCCAAGCGACTGCTTACAAAAAGATCGCCTCCCATCATCTGCACAAAATTACGACTAATCGGCAAGCCCAACCCCGTGCCCTCCTGGGACAATCGACCCGATTTGGTTTGGACAAACGGCTCCAAGGCCTGTTGTAGTTCATCGTCCCCCATACCCATACCGGTATCTTCCACCGCAAATTGAAGCGTTACCGTGGGCAATTCATGAGCCTCTTTATCCAATTTTTCTACCCGCAGAGTAATACTTCCCTCCAGGGTAAATTTAATGGCGTTGCTTAGGAGATTAATCAACACCTGTCGGAGCTTGCTCTGATCGGTCTGAATAAATTGAGGCACATCCGATGCACAGTGAAAATAACAGTGCAGCTGTTTTTCATCCGCTTTTAGCTGAAACATCTCACGCAGATCGCGCAGCAGCAGATGAAGATCAAAGGCCGTAGGATTCAAAATGGTGCGACCGGCCTCAATTTTAGAAATATCGAGTACGTCGTTAATGAGCGTGAGCAAATGCTCACCACTACGACTGATAATCCCTACACCTTCCTGATGTTCAGGGGGAAGGGTTACGCTCCGGGCCATCAGCTGGGCAAACCCCAGCAGGGAATTCAAGGGCGATCGCAACTCATGACTCATATTGGCCAAAAACTCACTCTTCGCTTTATTAGCAACCTCGGCCATCTCTTTGGCCTGAAGCATTTCAACTTCGGCTTGTTTACGCTCTTGAATCTCCCCTTCGAGTTCTTGTGTTCTTTGTTTAACCTTAACTTCCAAAGACTGTGAATAGTCGTCTAGCTGGGTATAAGAGCGCTGTAGCTGCCGGCTCATGCGATTAAATGCGATCGCCAATCCATTGAATTCTTTAATAGAAGAAGTCTTTAACGTAGTTGGCAGCTGATCTGTGGAAAACTTATGCAAGCTAGCCTTAGCTAGGGCCTGACTCGCTTGACTCATACGCATAATCGGATGACTAATGTAGTGAGCAACCAGCATCGCAAACCCAATAGAAGCCATGAGCACCATCGCACTCATCACAAGATTGATGCGTTTATTGGCCCGAACCCCTTCAACAAAATCAGACTCAGGCATCGTCACAACAATCAGCCAATCAAGACCTAACGGATCGTTCCAATGAGTAACCCGCGCAAACTGCCGCTGACCATTTGCTGTGAACGTAAATTGTTCGATATGCGGTGCATCATCTATTGAATGCTCATGTGTTGTTGAGGCGTCACGCACACCTAACAGATGGTGCGCAGTGGCTTGAATTTGAGGAGAGGCGATATCGGAAGCATGCACTCGCTGTAGTTCCCCATCCACGTCCTCAAAAGAGGGTAAATTCGCTGAGTTTGCGACCAGTTCACCAGAGGGTTCGATGATAAAAACCTTGCCATTTTCACCAACCTGAAGCCCGCTGAGAAAGTCACTGATTTTGTTTAGGCTTAAGTCAATACCCAACACCCCTTGCAAAAGTCCCTGCTCATCAAAATAAGGTCCATAGAGGGTCAGGCCATAGGTATTAATGCTAGCCCAGGTATAAATATCGCTCCAACCAACCTCACCATCTTCCACCGCAGCTTGGTACCAAGGACGCAATCGGGGATCGTAGGGCTTATACCTCAAAAGCTGACCCAAGTCACCTTCGGAATCAAGGGCAAAGGTATTCAGATTTCCCGTAGCACGGGTCGCATTTGCCACCCGACTCCCATCCTCCAATTGAGCCACACCAATAAACTCACCATCTGTCCGGCCTAAATAGACCTGATCAATACCTTCAAAGACAAAACTCTGCTGGTATAACTGCGCTCGCATATCCTCAAAGTCTTGAAAATCTGAATGACCGTTGTGTAGATCGTTAAGGTTTAGGGTCATGACCTGAAGGGGCTCAGCCAAATAGTCATCTAGCCGCTCTTCCACCCGATTAGAAACTTCGACACGCAGTTGGGTCGCAAGATCATTAATCGTTTCTTGTTCATATCGAAAGGACAACCAGCCCATGATCCCGACAGCCGCCAACAGTTGGAGGACAAATGAGCCCACGAAGACAATGCGTAAGGGCACTAAACGAGAGGGCTCGGTCATAGGCTATTGCGAAATGTCTGGAGGTATTTTAAGAAAATACTCAGGGAAATATTTATAAAAGAATACTTTATCGAGAGGGCCTTTACAGAGGAATACTTTATAAAGGAATACTCACTCATCTAAAGCCAAGGTGAACCAAAATAACGCGCCTTGATTCAATTGACGCTTATAGCCGATGGTGCCGCCATGGGCTTCAACAATTTGACGACAAATATACAACCCAAGGCCCAGCCCTTGAACCGGAGAGGCAGCTCCACCCCGATGGTACCGCTCAAAAAGGGTATCTGAAAGTTGGGGCGCAATCCCCTTACCATCATCCTGTACGGTACAAAGAATCTGACATCGAGCTGTGTCTAACTCAACTTGAATGGTTAAAGATAGACCTGGGGCATTGTACTTTAGAGCATTGTCAATCAGGTTTTCAAAAACACGCCAGAGTTGGTGGCGATCACCACTAATATTTGGCAGGTTAGGCGATATCTGACTTTTCGCACTCACCCGATACTGTTCAAAAGCAGGCTGCCATTCTTTTAGTACGTCAGCAATTAATGCCTCTAAGGCAACAGGTTTAGGTTGCAGAGAAATGCCCCAAAGCTCTGCTTTATGGGTTTCGAGTAGCGCGTCAATCATCTTGAGCTGACGATCGCAGCCAGCCGTCATCCGCTCTAACATTGAAACAGGAATGGTTACACTCGCAGACTCTCCATCCGTTTGCTGTCGTTTTAGAAGACCTCGCAGCACGCTGGTCATCCCTGCGGCCGGGTTTCGCAAATCATGGGTTAGGGCATGGACATAAATTTTAAGGGCTTCCTCGGCCTCTTCACGCACTTCAATTTCTTGCCTTAACTGCTCTGTACGCTCAGACACAAGCTGCTCTAAATTGCTATTAAAGTTAGTCAGTTCTGCGTTGAGATTTTCGAGGGCAACTTGATTTTGCTCCAACGTTTTTAAATCGCGGTAGGCCCTTAACCCGGCCACAATCGTTGTAAATAACTTTTGCTGGGTTAACTCTAGCTTTGTTTTATAGTCATTAATGTCATAGTCAACAACAACA
>JBCDAG010000336.1:0-8161 GCA_039186165.1 Cyanobacteria bacterium P01_F01_bin.53 | reverse complement strand
GCATGAGTTGAGCTGTTTGCAGGACCTGAAACTGTATCAACGGGTCCGTCTATCTCGAGGGAAGATTCCGCAGGCATGGATTAGAAAGCTTGCTTGTACGTCTTTTGTAGTTGATCGTACTCTGCTTGCTGACCGGTGCGGCGAATCATCCGTAAGCGCTGATCTATCATCTGCTTGGCTTCTACACGGCCAGTGGGCTCGAAGGAAATACCACTGGTGTCATTTGTAACCAAAAAGAACAGTCGGTGCGCGTAAAGCGTTGCAAATAGCTCTTGACCCTCACCAACAAGGCAGATTCTGAAGAGTAAGCCAAAATTTGGATGATTGAGGTAGGTTTCAGTACTCATTCAGAACTCAGGTGATGAGAGTAAGCAAAATAATGGCTTTAAAGTAACGTTACCCGACGGCATGTCGTTTGACACAACCTATTTGAATATCGGGTTTATAGCGTTTTCAATAGAATACCCGGAAAAGCGACTTTGCCCCTGTAGTATCGCAACAAACCACTGATAAGTTCTTTTGGTATAGATCATCACCAGGGTTAATCAGTAGGGTAACTATGGATATGACTTTAAGCGTCACTGTTACTGTAGAGAGCCCCTGAAACCCATGGCTGGCAAAAGCTACAGCCCCAGAGCTAACAGTTGAGCCTGGGCCTTTTGCAAAGACTCTCTCCATTCTTTCGTCGGCTCACTATCCGCCACAATACCTGCCCCTACCTGCCCCCAAACGGTTTGGACAGGCGATTGACTGTCGGGTTCGGGCTTGGAATTCGGGGACATGAGTAGGGTCCGAATTAAGATATTGAGATCTAACCGACCGCGCCGGTCAAAGTATCCGCAGGAACCGTAGAACAAACTACGCCGCACTGGCTCTAGGGCTTCAATAATTTCCATACAGCGCACTTTGGGGCAGCCGGTAATCGTACCTCCGGGGAATAAGGCGGCAATCAGGTCTGCGGATAAGTTATCTGGGTGTAGCTGGCCGATCACGTTACTCACCAAGTGCATCACATGGCTGTAGCGTTCAATCGTGAGCAGTTCATTCACTTGCACCGATCCCCATTCGCACACTCTGCCAAGATCATTGCGCTCTAGGTCCACTAGCATGATGTGTTCGGCACGCTCTTTAGGATCTTGGGTTAGCTCTTGGGCGATCGCACCATCGCCTGCCATCGTTTTCCCCCGAGGTCGGGTCCCCGCAATGGGACGCGTCTGGGCGACACCATCCCGCAAATGCACGAGCCGTTCAGGAGAACAGCTCACCACCGAGCCCCAAGGGGTATGCCAATAGCTGGCAAAGGGTGAGGGGTTAATGCGATGCAGCTTTTGATAAACCTCCCAACTCGGCACCCGCGTCTGCGCCTGAAACCGCAGGGAATGATTCACCTGAAACACGTCCCCCGCTCGAATATGTTCCTTCGCCTGCTGCACGGCGGCCTCAAAGTCGGCCTGCGGTGTTTCAAAACGGAGAGACTGACTTACAGTGTCGGCTCGATACGCTTTGTCGATAGGGGCCTCTTTTTCGTTCGAGCGATCTAAAACCTTATCTATATATATAGAGGAAATTTCAGAATGAAGTGGTTTCTGATCGCTACTGGTAGCGTTAGTCGCCACTGGGTCAGAAACAGACTTGGCAGGGGCTGACAGCAAACGCCCCACCATCCCATCGAGGGCCGCGGTGGTTTCGGCGGCTAACCACAACTGTTGGGTCTGATGATCGAGCACTGCAAATTCAGCCGGTTCGTACCAAAACGCAACCGGGAAAGGAAGTCCATCTTCTTTTAGCCAGGGCAAGCGCTCTATTTCCCAGGCGAAATCGTAGCCTAGCCACCCTAACCACCCGCCAATAAAAGGTAAGTCTTCGTCAGGGACACCCTTTTCGCCACAAGCGATCCCCTGGGATAATGACTGAAGCTTGTGGGCATCCATCTGGCGCAACAGCGGCAAAATTTGGCCCAGGGCTGGCGTCCATAGCTGGGGCTCCCCCTCAACCACCCGAGGCGATCCCGCACAAATGGAATAGCGCGCCATGAGTTCAGCCTGCTCAGGTAAAGAGTCTGGCGGCAGGGGATAGGGGCTCTCTAGTAAGGTAGCGATTTGCTGCGAGTGAAACGACTGTGGCCGAAACAAATCTGCAAAAATATTTGATCCCGTTCGTTGGGCCAGCGGTAGCTGCCGCCAACAGTAGCGATCGCATGGCTTCAAAGCAGGCTTCATCGTCGGTATCGTGGGCTCTAACGGGCTGCTCAAGCAACGCCTCCAAACACCAGGCGGCCCCACCAAAATGCGGCCAAAGTAGCCAACAGAAACCAATCCCACCAGCGCAGTTTCAACCGATGCCACACAACCCGGTGCGCATTGGGTTCGGTAAAGCCGCGCACCTGCATGGCACTGGCAATTTGCTCGGCCCGCAGCAGCAAATTTTCGGTCAGGCGCTCGGACACCATCAGCCAAATCTGAATGGCTCCCCGCACCCCGAGCTTTTGCCACTTAATCGCACGGGTGCGCACGGAGCGCACAAGGTTTTGCACTTCTTCTAGCACCAGCGGAATAAATCGGAGCGCCAAGGTGAGGGTGAGGGCAATTTCCGTGACTGGGATGCCCACTCTCCTCAGCGGCTGAAGCAATTCCTCAATCCCTTCGGTAATTTCTTCGGGGGCCGTCGTCAGCAAAAACAACGTGGTGGCATAGATCAGCGTGAACAGCAGGGTACTGACTTTGATCGCAATGCGGAGCGATCGCTGCGTGATATGAATGCCCAAGTTAAAAGGGCGTTGCATAATCGGAAAATCAACAATGTCGTACTTGTAGCTGGTGGCCGGTGGTACTGCCGGGAGGGTTTCGGGGGGAAGGGAGTCTTCGGGCCAGGCTGTTAGAGACTGCGCTGTGGGCAGACGAGGTTGCTGGGTCACGGCAATCCCGTCCGGCATGACCAGGAGCAACAGGGTGACGATGGTGCCTAACACCAAGAGCCAACCCATTTGCTGCCGCCACACCCGCAGCGGAATGCCCGCACTGATCGTCAGCAACACCAAAAAAACAACAATGGCAATTCGATACACCGTACTCGCCAACACGGGTGCGAGTAATAGGCTCAGCAGCCATGCGACCTTAACCCGCGCATCAATGCGGTGTAGCCAGGTATAGGGTGCTTCTAAATACAGACCAATGGGCAGCGATCGCAATAAATCCATCTATGCTTCTGGCGCCTACTTACTGAGCCTACTGACTTCTTGAATCTGATTACTTAACCTTAATCGCCCGGTTGGGATTATTCTGCGGGCCTCTACGCTCTAAGTCGCGCTGGCTCTTACCGCGCCACATAATTCGAATCGGCGTACCATCGTAGCCCAAATTCTTACGAAATTGCTTTTCCATATACCGGCGGTAGCTCTCACCAAAGAGCTTGGGATCGTTCACAAACATGGTGAAGGAAGGTGGCTGCGATCGCACCTGAGTGCCGTAGTAAATTTTGCCTTGGCGGCCCTGGCGCGTCGTGGGTGGGGTATGCCAACTCACCGAATCTTCGATCACCTCATTCACCACCGAGGTCGTCACCCGACGACGATGTTGTTCTACCGCGGCATCCACCGCATCCAAAATGCTCGGCAGACGTTGGCCCGTAAGCGCACTCACGTACAGGCGCTTTGCCCAGCCCAAAAAGTGAATCCTCGCCTCAATCTTTTTATCAAACTCATAAATGGTGTAGGAGTCTTTCTCAACCGCGTCCCACTTATTGACTACAATCACGCAGGCCCGGCCCTCTTCTTCAATGCGCCCGGCCAACTTTTGATCCTGCTCAGTCACGCCATCGAGGGCGTCGATCACCAGCAGCACCACATCGGCCCGCTGAATCGCTTTAAAGGCCCGGTTAATGCCAAAAAACTCCGGGCCAAAGTTCACATTCTTCTTTTTGCGAATGCCCGCTGTATCAATAAGGCGGTAGCGCTTTTTATCCTCGCCTTCGCCCCGCGTCACGGTCATATCAATCGAATCCCGTGTCGTCCCAGAAATAGGGCTCACAATCGAGCGTTTTTCACCGACAAAGGCATTCAGCATACTGGACTTACCCACGTTGGGTCGTCCAACAATTGCCACCCGATATTCTTCTTCCACCTCAATTTCATCGGCGGGGGGTAAGTGCTCAACCAGTGCGTCGAGGAGTTCCCCCGTGCCGCTACCGTGAATGGCCGAGACTGCATGGGGCTCACCCAATCCTAGCTCCCAAAACTGTGCGGCTTGAATTAGGCCTTCGTCAGGCGATTCGCACTTATTCACAGCCAGCACCACGGGCACTTTTTGCACGCGCAGCCAACAGGCAATTTCCTTATCACCTTCGGAGGGGCCAAACTGACCATCGACCACCAGCACCGCTGCGGAGGCTTCGGCCAAAGCCGTCATCGCCTGCTCACGGATGAAGGGTAAAAACTCGGTGTCGTCATCAAAGACGAGGCCGCCGGTATCGACGACGAGGAAATCGCGGTCTTGCCAGAAAGCGGGTTGATAGGTGCGATCGCGGGTCACCCCAGGAAGGTCGTACACAATAGACTGTCGTCCGCCTGCGAAGCGATTCACCAGGGCCGATTTGCCCACATTTGGGCGACCAATAATTGCGACGATGGGAAGGGCCATGATGAAACCAGTCTGGAGGGGAACAGGTCTTTAGGAAGACCTAAGCAAACCAAAGAACCATTGTAGCAACTCTGACCGCAGTTTCCGGGCTTCGACTCCGCTCAGCCCTCGGTGTCTGCGCTTTCCACTGGCTGGGAACAGCCGGGCTTCGACTCCGCTCAGCCCTCGGTGACTAGATCTCAACGCTCAGGAGACGAGCACTATCGGTGGCTGAGCGTAGCCGTAGGCTTTGCCTTCTCGCAGAGTAGTCACAACACCGCCTGAATATCCGCCTTCGCATCCTTCCTCAGCCCCGCCGAAATCCGAAATAGCTCTTGCCCGGTGTGCAGGTAGCTATCGTCATAGGTATAGGTAAACCGCTCAATTTCTTCCAACCCGTCTTCTAGCTGATTTAGACAGTAATAGAGATTCGCTGCGCCGCTGGCGACCCCGGCTGGATTCGGCATGGATTTGAATTTTGCCTGGGCTTTCTCTAGGGAAGCGCGGCAGTCTTCTAAGTAGTTGGTAAATACTTCCATCAGCTCATCATCAAAGGGGTCTGCCGAGAGGGCTCTCACTTCAGCTTTTAGGGGTTTGATGATTTTGCCGATCAGGCGATCGGTGGGGTTGTAAACGCTGCGTAGCCATTGCTCAATGGAGGCTTGGGAGGCAGAGCTGCTGCGTTTTTTGCGGTATTGGACTCCGGCATGGCCTGCGCTGGCGGCACGATTTGCGCGATCGCTGGCCGCGGCTTCTACGCTCAGTCGCCGTTGCTCATCGTACTGACGCCGTTCGTTGGCATCACCGAGCACTTCATAGGCGGCATTGACCTGGGCAATTTTGTCGTGGGCCGTGCCTTGAGTTTGGCCCTCTTTATTTTGGGCGTCCGGGTGAAACTGCTTGGCCAGCTTTCGATAGGCCTGCTTGATCTGGTCCTGGCTGGCGCTTTTGGAGAGGCCCAGGGTTTCGTAGTGATCGATATCGGCACGGTTAGTATTTCCCATGGCGATATTTTAAACCGATTAGCGTCAGGGGACACGGGCACGGGCAAGGTCATCATCGAAAGTAAAAGTTTCTAGATGGGTCCAAGTCAGGGAATAAATTCGCTAGATATTTTTTAAAGCGGCTATGGCTCCTGAACGTTGATGAGCAAAAGCGTTCATACTGATTACAGACACCTATCTTAAATAGGAGAGTTCTCATGCTTCTGCAGGAACTTAAAGCACAAGTTTTCAAGTTACCTCCCAACGAACGCTTAGCACTTGCAAGCGCTATTATCGAGTCTTTGCAAGAAGCACCGATTCAGAGGAATCAACGTACTGAGGCCATTCAACACATGAGGGGACTACTCAAAATAGAGCAACAGGCACCCACTGATGAGGCTGTGAAAATAATGCTGGAAGAGCGCCGAGCGGAGAAATATCTTTCGTGAGGGTTTTAATTGATACCAATATCATTTTAGATTTCTTGCTGGAGCGCGAGCCCTTTTTTCAAGATGCGGAACGGCTGTTTCAAGCAATTGCGTTGGAGAGTGTCACGGGTTACATGACGGCGACTACACTCACAGATATTTTCTATATTGCACGGAAGCACACAAAGAGCATTGAACAGGCAAGATTAGCAGTTTCGAGTACCCTAGCAGCTTTGGAAATTTGCCCTGTAAATCGGAGCGTCTTAGAATCAGCATTAAGTTCTGGGTTGACTGATTTTGAGGATGCCGTTCAAATTGCCTGTGCTGTCGATCAAGGTCTGGATGCTATTTTGACTCGCGATGCAAAGGGGTTTGTGCAGTCCACGGTGCCGACTTTATCAATTGTCGCTCTGCTGAAAAAAGTGAACGGATCCACTGGAGCGTAGTCTTGGAATAGTGAAAGTGTAGCAAAAGCTAGCCTGTGCAAAGTGCACAGGCTAGCTTTTGAACGGTTTGATTGTTGAGCGGGCTACACGGAGACCGCAACTCGACGTCTTGGCCGCTTTCGTTCGCTGGGTTTTATGCCGCCGACCATTTCGTATTGATCGCTTTCTTTGTCGTAGCGGGTGGCCACACCGGGTAGTACTTTTACGCTCAAGTAGTTGAGTTCTTTTTCGGCTCTTTCTAGCTCGTTGGCTGCGGCATCTACGGTGGTGAGGAGACTGTTGTAGTTTTCGAGTTTTTTACGAACGTCTTTTACTTTGGCTTCTATATTGTTGGTGGTGCAGCCGCCGCCAAGGTCGAGTTTGGGGTCGATGGTTTTCATGCCGGAGAGGCGACGTTCTGCGGTTTGTAACACAACTGAGTTTTTCTTGGGACGGGCCATAAGGGTCTCCTTTTTGAGGTTATAGGTTTGAGAAGTGGCTTGAAAGGTTGTTGTTTCTTTTCAGCGTATCTTCACAATTCCCGATCTCCGGAAGAAAAATTACAACAAAGTCTCTGTGGAATTACAGTTTTTTGGATAAAGGGGGGAAGAAGAGGGCGGTTGGATTGTGGGAATTACGATAATCATTGAGGGTTTCTATACATGGGCGGGGATGGATAGAGAATGTTCGGGGGAAGGGGAGAAGGATAAGGGGAAAGGGGCGATTTGTCTGGACAAAAGGCCGAAGTGTTTGATCAAAAGGGCGATTTGTTTGAACAAAGAGTCGATTTGATCAAACAAAAGGCCGATTTGTTTGATCAAAAGGCCGAAGTGTTCGGACAAATCGCCAAATTGTGAAGGGAAAAGGTCGATTGGAACAACGTGGGGATTATCAGATCCACAGCAAGAGCTTTGCTGATCTTCACCACTAGCAACTTTCCCTGTTTGCTAGTGGTGAAGATGTGATGGTCCATTTTGTAGCAAAAGTATCTTGCGTGCGAGTCCATCAATAATCTGTCAAACAAAATTCGGCTCTCGTTTCTGTGTCTCGATTAGCCTGCAAGTAGGGCCTTGCCCACTTACAGCCACGAGAGAGGAGGTCGTCTAGACCATAATCGAGTTGCCAAACATGGTAAAGACCATCTTTTGATTTGGTGATGAGTTGAGTCCCATCTGGCGTAAAGCCGAGACCATCACCTCGTCCGCCCAATACAGACCCTGGGTACTCGGCCAGTAGGGTACCTGCGGTATCATAAATTAGGCTGATATCCTCACTGGCAACAACCGTCACGATGTACTGCTTATTAGGAGAAAATTCGCTGAAGTTACCCTTGAGCGCAAGACCTATCGACTGTCCTGACAAACTATAAAAGCGAGAAAGTTGTTCTTTCGTAGAATACACAGCAAACTTTTGGCCATCCTCACTGAAGCCACTGAACGAGCCCTCCAAAGCGGATAGCTCATTGCCGGAGAGGTCATACAGTCTGGTTTTTCCATCGCTACGAGAGGTGGTCACCAGCCGTTGGCCATCCTCACTGAAGCCACTGAACGAGCCCTCCAAACCGGATAGCTCATTGCCGGAGAGGTCATACAGCCTGGTTTTTCCATCGCTACGAGAAGAGGTCACCAGCCGTTGGCCATCCTCACTGAAGCCACTGAACGAGCCCTCAAAAGCGGATAGCTCATTGCCGGAGAGGTCATACAGCCTGGTTT
>JBCDAG010000335.1:0-8178 GCA_039186165.1 Cyanobacteria bacterium P01_F01_bin.53 | reverse complement strand
ATTTTTTGTGAACTCCAGCAATCGGGATGCACTCGCTCAGCTGGATGGCCGTATCGCAGGGAAACGCTATCTAGATAGCGACAAAGGCAAGAATGCCAAAAATACCTAACATTGCCAGCCGACCATTCCACAGCTCCGCATAAGGTGTAAACCCCATACGAGCTTCGGGCTTGTAGTAACGAGTAGCACTCACTCCTAGGGTCTTAGATTCCAGAGCAGCAGCGGCAGCGCTAGAGCCCAAGGGGACACTTTGCATATTGTCAGTCATTTTAAGCACTTCCACTTTTATTTATTCTTACTAAAGAAAGTATAAGCGATGTATCGATAGATTGCTGTACTCTCAGAAACACATCTGAAAAAGCAGACGAAAAACAGAGATTGCTAAACAGTGTTTTTATAGCAATAAGACAAACAAAAATTCCTGAAGCCTTCTATTCATAGGGCTCAGCAAGAAAATATATAGCGAATAAAGACCTAACGGCTACCAAAATAGCTTTCAGGTAGCAACGTTAAAAACCTTAACATAAACTTCGGTCACGCTATATCAATAACGCTAAAAAAAGCTGAAAAAAGCTGAAAAAGAAAAGATCACAGCATTGCAAGTTAACCGGCATCCCGACAATAGCTGATCAAAATAATGGCTGATTCACAATGACTTATTAGTCAGCTTCCATAAAAACTAAGACCAGCAAATGCTCAAAGCATCAACTTGTTAACAGGTAAATCTAAAATCAAAGACGGAGCTAAACGCTGGCATCAGGAAGAGACATATCTGGGACATCGGGTGCTGACGCATCAAATATTTCAACCTCTTGCTCACTATTAGGAGCTACAGCCTCTTCAGCCTGGTCCAGCAAGCTACCCTTGCTAGCATCCGAAGTCAAAACATGTTCATCTAAGGCCAAGTCGCCACTATCCGGCTCATCCTCATCTCGCTCAATATCTAAAGGCGCATGGATAAGATTGGGGTGTTGAGCGTTAATGCTATCGGCTTCAAAGCGCCTCAACGCAGCTTCTGCCTCTTCAGCATCCAAAGCCATAATTTCTGACTGAGAAGCCAACTCAATTTTCTTCGCTTCTTCATCAGGCGCAATGGGCTGATCGGCACCACGTCCCAAAGGGCGAATCCGCCGAATTGGCAAATTTGCGGTCAAAGCTGTCACCCGTTGGTCTGTCGCCAAAGAAAACTCTAGTGATTCAAAGTCCACTTCGACATAGCGAGAGACCACCGCAATAATTTCCTGACGCATCATCTCCAGCGTCTGTGGATCAAGGGCTAACCGGTCGTGGGCCAACACAATTTGAAGCCGCCTTTTGACGTCATCGCGGCTGTGAATATCTTCGTTCGGGCCAAAAAATCGTTCTAGGATGTCGCTGATAATAGGAATTGTCATAGGGTTAGTCACCGTGATGTCGCCATTCTAAGTCGGTCGCCGGTATGTTGGGACGCCTACACTCCGAATAGCCGCTTAAGTCGAGTAAAGAAACTTTCCTGCGGAATGCTCAAGTCCATCAGTGGAACTTTTTCGCCCTGGAGCCGCCGTGAAACGTTTGTAAATGCAACGCCTGCTTTGGATAGGTTCTCTTCTAAGACAAGGGGTTCCCCTTTATTCGTCGAAACTATCACTTGCTCATCGTCGGGAATAACCCCCAACAGAGGAATCGACAAAATCCCTTGAACATCTTTAACAGACATCATCTGCTCAGCTGCCACCATAGCAGGCCTGAGGCGATTGATCACCAGTCGAACCGCTTTAATGTCGTTAGCCTCTAGTAAACCAATCACTCGATCAGCGTCTCGAACCGCTGAAATTTCTGGTGTAGTGACGATAATAGCCTCGCGAGCAGCCGCGATGGAGTTGCGAAAACCCATCTCAATTCCGGCAGGGCTATCGATCAGCACAAAGTTATAGACCTTAGTGAGTGCCTTAATAAGGCGCTTCATCTGCTCGGGCTTGATGGATTCTTTGGAACGATTTTGGGCAGCGGGTAGCAGGGCTAAGTTGGGCTGGCGCTTATCCTTAACTAGGGCTTGGTCCAAACGGCACTCTCCAGCCAAGACATCTAAGGCGGTGTAGACAATGCGGTTTTCAAGACCTAGCAGTAAGTCAAGGTTACGGAGGCCAAAATCAGCATCGACGACAGCAACACGCTGCCCGGCCTTTGCCAGGGCCATACCTAGGTTTGCGGTACAAGTAGTTTTACCAACACCTCCTTTACCGGAGGTCATCACAATAATGCGGCTCATGGGCTTTCTTCTAAAGGTTTTCTGGAGTTTTCCGGGATTTCCTAGGGTGTGTCTTCGGCGGATTCCTGAGTCGCTAAGTCAGCTAAAGCGAATTCAGCTGCGATCGCAATGCGAATACCGTCAGGGCCAATATAGGCTACCTCGGGCTGATATTGCGGAGGTGGATCTTCTGGCGAACGGGCCACTTGATCAGCAATGCGCAGCTGTGTGGGCTGCATGTGCAGAGCCATGATACGGCACTGGCCATTTCCCCCTGCCCCGGCATGCACAACCCCGCGTAATCTTCCCCATATAAAGATGTCGCCTTCAGCAACAATAGAGCTACCGGGGTTGGCATCCCCTAAGACAACGACCGTGCCTCGGTGCCGAACTTCAATGCCAGAACGTAATGTCGTTTGCAAATACAGTGGTTCATCCAAGGCCTGCCGGGAGGCCTCCTGCCCTTGCCCCAAATACCCCAACGTCGTTTGCTGCTCTACGGAATAGCCCGCTGTAGCAGCCGCCACGGCCGTTTGGCGACGACTCGTATAAATTCGTTTGAGCGGCAGTTGAGACTCACTAAGCAGGGCATCTATTTCCTGCACTTGCCGAGAGTCTAACAGGCGATCACGGGCAATCAGATGAACAGGCGTATGAGGATGCAAAAATCGCTCTCCGCCGCTCAGCCGCTGCTTCAACTGCTGCCTAAGGTCTTCCCAATGAACAGGATTACGGCTTTTTTCAGGCGCTGGAGGCAACAACAACAGTAACCGGCCCTGCTCACTTTTAAAGTGAACTTGCAAATTAGGGTTACTTTCTGGCTTCGTCTGCACAGCCTCTTCCTTTACAGAAGCAGGATCCGGCTCGATCTCCAAAATAAAATTATCAAAATCAATTTCATCTGACGGTGGATTATCCGATGACGAAGAAAAATCTGGAACCATGTGTCGACACCCTCAGCAGTCGATATAGAGTCGAGAGCCTTAACTACTAAAAACCTTACGCAAATGAGCCCTGACCAATTGCAACAGCAAAACTAACTGCAACGCCACCACAACTCCTCAAAGGCTACAAAACCAAGCCATAAGTCTTGGTCATCTTAGAACACTATTGCTTTATGGAAAATAGCGCGTGGCCAAATGTATCAGATTCATCAAGATCTATTGATACAGCCACCCTCAGCATTCATACACAAACGCAACAAAAACAGCCATTTAGCCATTTATTGGGAAGGTAGCGACAAAACAAGCTCAACCTATCCTTCACAAACACCTAACGGAAAAAAGCATGGCACTCAAATGGGTACTGAAAAGCACCCAAACAAATGAGTTTCACGGAGAAGCGACTGAGTGCCTCCTCAACATGACGAAGGCCTTATCCTCATGCAGGAAGCGAGCCGTGTTGGTTTAAAGAAAAGATAAATTCAAGCAAGCTTTTGATAAAGCTGTCCTAACGTATAAGGTGCACGAAATATCATCCAGCCGCTTAAAAATTAGTGATTTTTGGACGATAAAAGCAGGTATTCGAACTGCTGCCCCCCTGGTTTCAAAGTTGTCTCACCTACAGAGGTGTTATTAAATAATGGTTAATCGCAAAATAGCTTCTGCACTAACGGTAGCAGCCCTTCTAGCCTGTGCTATCCCCGCCAAGTCAAAAGCCTCTCTACTAGCTCCTGTGGTAGGACAAGCAGTGACGCCGAGCTTCTCAGTCCCTGACTCCGTAGCAAAAGGAACTAAAGTTCGCGTCAGCAGCAGCTCTGACAACATGAACGCCATTACTGAAGCACTGGGTAGTGGGTTTGAAAGTCAGTACGCCAATAGCGAAGTCGCGATCACTACAAAGGATGCCAACGCTGCGCTTCAAGACGTTCTTAACGACAATGCAGATCTAGCAGCGATTAGCCGTCCGCTCACTGAAGCAGAGAAAGCTAAAGGATTGGTTGCCATTCCAGTCAGACGCGAAAAAATCGCCATTGTTGTCGGCAAAGATAATCCCTTCGCCCAAAGCATCACCGGCGCTCAGTTTGCCCAAATCTTCAGAGGAGAAATTAGCGATTGGTCTGCGGTAGGCGGTACCGCTGGCCCTATTCGCCTAATTGATCGTCCTGATGCGAGTGAAACACGCCAAGCCTTGCAACCATACCCCGTGTTCACCACGGCTGAGTTTAAAACAGGTGGTAATGCCACCCAGCTCGGCGAAGACTCCACCGCCGCACTGGCTAAAGAGCTTGGGAAAGACGGCATTGGTTACGCCCTAGTCGGCCAGTTATCTGAGCATTCTGACATCAAGGCCATCCAGCTACACAAAACACTGCCGGATGATCCACGCTATCCCTTCTCCCAACCCTATGCATTCGTTTATAACGGAGGCGCTTCACCAGCAGCAACTGCATTCTTAGGCTACGCCACCGGCAATCCAGGCCAAGCGGCACTGGAAGGGGCTAATCTCAGCGGCTACAGCATCCTGCCCAATGGCGTAACGGGTACAACCTCTGCAAACGCAGGTAGCACAGCGGGCACCGGAGACAGTGGCACCGCCGATGCAGCCAAAGCTGGCAGTGATGCAGGTGCTGACGGTGCTGCTAAAACAACTGCAGATGCCGCCACTGATAACGCCAATGCTGATGGCAATAACACCGATAGCAAGCCAAGTGCAGCAGGTACTGGCAACCTTGATGCCAATGGCAACCTCATTGATGCTGACGGCAATATCATTGCCGGGGCTGATGCAAACGGGACAGCAAATGCTGGCGGAAACGTTGGCATTGACGGTAGCACTGACACTGGCAATCTCACCGCAGGTCGGGGGCGTTGGTGGTGGCTACTACTCCCCCTTGCAGGCCTTGGATTGTTATTGTGGGCAGCGGGCAAACGCGGCACAGAAGAAGACACTGGCTATCTTGCGAGTACAGACGCCAATGATGATGACCGCATTCGAAACAACACTTTCCGCAGCGGAGATATCCCCGATGGGAACGTAGATACGGGTAATATCGGCGCAGCTGTCGGTGCGGCTGGAAAAGGTATCAACAGCGGCGTCAGCAGAACTGTTGCTGGAGGAGCAGCGCTAGCAGGGGGTGCAGCGGCTGCCGGAGCAGGTCTTGCCGGTCGCATGAAAAACAAAACAGGCGATATCACCATGGACTTGGATGGTATTAAAGGCAATGTTGCCGGTGGTATTGATGGCGTCAAGGGCTCAGCCAAGGGCGTCAAAGGCAACGTTGCAGGGGGCATTGACAATGTCAAAGGCGGCGTCAAAGGCAGTGTCCAAGGCGGCATCGACGGTATCAAAGGCTCAGCCCAAGGGGGTTTAGGCGGTCTCCGCTCAAACGTTAGGGGTGGACTTAACAATGTCAAGAGCAATGTTCAGGGGGGCATTGATGGCATTAAGAAGCCCACTATCCAGGGCAATGATCCAGATAGTTGGCTCGACCGCGCCAAGCAGCGAATCAACGCAGCCACTGAGCAAATTAAGGATTCAGCAGCTGATATCAAAGACGACATCACCAAAGACTAATCAACCACTTACTCCCTACTTAACCTATGGTGTCCAGGGCCTCTCCATAGGCCTAGAGGCTCTGTAGTTGATAGTTGATTTACAGGCTGAGAACGGACGCTAAGAGTGTTTGTTCTCAGCCTGTTTTGTTTCAGCCACCCCTCATACATAACCCTCACACATACCGGATTTCACCATTCACTAACTTTCAGTTCACTACCTTAAAATTCGTCTTGTGTCCGTCATATCCTCTTAACTCATTTCTTCTTCAAGGTACGTGCTATGGCCTGGTCTTTAATCCACGCTAGACTTCACACCTTACTGCGCAAACGAAACCTACTCCCTAAACACACTCCTATCCTGATAGCCGTCTCCGGAGGACAAGATTCGCTTTGTTTGGCTCAGTTATTAATAGACTTAAGTCCTCAGTGGAACTGGTCTTTAGCCATCGTTCACTGTGACCATCGTTGGCGTGAAGACTCTGCTGACAATGCAGGCCATGTCTTAAAACTCGGTCAGGAATGGAATCTACCGACCTGGATAGAAACAGCAGATCACCCCGCACGGACTGAAGCCAGCGCACGAGCTTGGCGATACGACATAGTTGCAGACCTAGCCAGGACAGAGGGATATACGGCTGTGGTCACCGGACATACGCTGAGCGATCGCGCCGAGACCGTACTCTACAATCTCATTCGCGGCACCGGTCTGGACGGTATTGCAACCCTTCCTTGGCAACGCCCCATCGACGAGCAAAAACCTGTCATACAACTGGTCCGCCCGCTACTAGACTTTTACCGCGAAGACACAGGCCAGTTTTGTCAGCAGCGGCAATTACCGATTTGGGAAGATGGCACAAATCAAGACGTCGCCTTTCGCCGCAACCGCGTTCGCCAAGAACTCTTGCCTTACCTGCAAGAACACTTCAACCCAAAAGTAGAACAGGCACTGGCACAACTCTGTGAGATCACAGCTGCTGACACACACTACCTCAACGAACAAACCAGTCAGCTTTATCGACAGGTAATCACAACCTCAAAAGCATCCGATGGAACGCCACGCTGGGGCATTCTGAGACAGCCACTCAATGCAGCCCCCTTAGCCCTTCAGCGTCGAGTCATCCGTCAGCTACTGCAGCAAGCCTTACCAAAACCGCCCAACTTTGAGCAGATTGAAAAGATCATCTTCCTATTGCAGGCTCCTAATGGTAGTCGCAGTGACACCTATCCGGGAGGTCTCATTGCAGAAGTGCACCGTAACAGCATTAACCAAAAGTCCGATTTTATTTACCTAGGAGCCCCTGAGGCCAATACCTAAACTCAATAAACTCAGCAAAAGATTCAGTACATTTACACTATCGAGAGCAGAACGTAACAGAACCAGGATGGCTCATGAGAAAAACAAGATTCTAAAATGTCCGCTTGCGTTACATTTCAAAATAATTAGGCAAAAGCCAACCCGACGAGCAAAAAGCCACACCTCAATCAAGGATAGCGTTCCAGCTTTTTGAGCAATAGAGAAAACGCTTAAAGTTGATGAGTCAAAGCGGTCCATAAAAATGAGTAAACACTCACCCAAAAGGTATATTTACCTTTACAAAAATAATTATTCTCGTTAATATTAGTTCATAGGCGAAGGACATCTTTTTTTTGTGGCTTTCGTCTCGTACCTAGAAAACTAAAGGATTCATAAAATGACTACTACTCTACAGCAGCGCGAAAGCGCTTCGTTGTGGGAGCAGTTTTGTCAGTGGGTTACTAGCACCGAGAACCGCCTCTATGTAGGTTGGTTCGGCGTGTTGATGATCCCTACACTACTCGCTGCTACAGCTTGTTTCGTAATTGCGTTCATCGCAGCACCTCCCGTCGACATCGACGGCATCCGTGAGCCTGTTGCAGGTTCATTGATGTACGGTAACAACATCATCTCTGGTGCTGTTGTACCTTCTTCTAACGCTATTGGTCTCCACTTCTATCCTATCTGGGAAGCAGCTTCCTTGGATGAGTGGCTCTACAACGGCGGCCCTTACCAGTTGGTAATTTTCCACTTCCTCATCGGCGTATTCTGCTACATGGGTCGTGAGTGGGAGCTTTCCTACCGCTTGGGCATGCGCCCTTGGATCTGTGTTGCATACTCTGCTCCCGTAGCAGCAGCAACTGCAGTGTTCTTGATCTACCCCTTGGGTCAGGGTTCTTTCTCTGACGGTATGCCTTTGGGTATCTCCGGTACCTTCAACTTCATGTTGGTATTCCAAGCAGAGCACAACATTTTGATGCACCCCTTCCACATGCTCGGCGTAGCTGGCGTGTTCGGTGGTTCACTCTTTAGTGCAATGCACGGTTCTTTGGTAACTTCTTCCTTGGTTCGTGAAACAACTGAGCACGAAGGCGAGCGCGCGCTTCGCCGGCGTGCTCGGTCCGGTCGGCATCACGGCCATCGGCGATTCGGATTTCGAT
>JBCDAG010000334.1:0-8262 GCA_039186165.1 Cyanobacteria bacterium P01_F01_bin.53 | reverse complement strand
GTATGCAAGATAACCAGTTTAGCCAAAAAAAGACTCTAAGCAGTGCTTGTAACTTATCTCGGATGCTAGAACAACAGGCACTTCAGACTCGTTTAGACAAAAATGGGATAATCAAAAGAAAAATTCAAAATAAAAACTTAGATATTGCGCACGCTTTGGTTCGAGCATTGGAGAGAGAAAGAGAGAAAGATTTTGCATTAGACGCTGCGCTTGAATTGACTGTAGACCTTGCTATAGGTCTTACATTCAACAATCATCCAGGTTTATACCTTGCACTAGATCTTATTCATGTTCTTATATTAAATCGTGACCGAGATGTGGCGCTAGCACGTAACCATGAAATAGAAAATTTAGAACAATCACAAACCCTAAATCGAAATCTTGCATTAAAGTATGCATTAGACTTGGCTCAAGTGCTTATCCGAGAGCCTAGGCTTAAAAATAAGATACAGTCCCTTGGAGAAGCCTTACCGTCTTCAAATAATTGGAATGACTTCTATGAATGGTGGCGCTCTCATGATCCACAGTGGATTGAGGAATTACGCAGCGCTATGATTCGGTATCGCGACATAGCCCACTATCCTGAAGGACAAAAAAGGCAAATACATCGTTACTACAACGCCAATATTTTTCTTATTTCCCTCTTAAATACTCAAGGGGTCGTCAGCGAGGAGGTTCGAGATGAGATCAAAGACAAACTGCTTCTGCCATGGTCTCAGATTGAACATGGGCAGACTAACGGAGCTCACAAGATATAGCAACAATTACATGGGCATATGAGTATTTTGTGAATATTCTATCTATCTCTATATCTTTCTGAAGCAAAGTTTCCTCCAAGGTAGTGATCGCCTTTCCGCTCTAACAAAGCATTGGTCGCCACCGTCGTCCCCATTTTCACCACGGCAATCTTTTCCGAGGGAATCGGCTCACCCTCCTCAATCCCCATCAGCTCACGAATCCCCTGAATCGGCGCATCAATATAGCGTTCGGGATTTTCAGAAAGCAGCTTATGCACACAGGTAGAACCATCTGGGCGCTGGGCCACAATGTCGGTAAAGGTGCCGCCCCGATCAATCCAAAACTGCCAGCGACCAACCTGGGTGCAATCAGTGGGTACGGTCGTGTTGAGCGTCAAGCGAACGTCGGTCATGATATGAGGTCAATAAATGAGTCAGTCTCCCGCAAACACTTAAGTATAAAGTCTCGTGACCTTGCGCACAGCCTTTATGACCTAGCTCCGATAAGTATTGACTCTAGGCCTCTTCCCAGACTTATGTCACCGACTCCCAATTCCACCTCACCTCAAAACAACCCGCCCACTTCTGGAAATTTGGAAGAAATGGCATCTGTAGACTCTGCCCTATACGGACAGCTGGTTGCTGACTTCAATGAGCTCTATCGACATACAAAGAAACTAGACAGAGCGTACTTGCTACGACAAAAGGCTAAGGTCTTTGAGGAAAAGCATGGCTTCCCAGCGAAGGAATATATGTCGCTATTTGAGGTGTATGTGGAAGATGAGCGGACACCTGATTTTATTGAGCAGTTGGCTAGCCAAACCAGTCGGCTAGAACCCATCGTTCGGATTTTTCAAAGCTTGGCCTCACTAGCGATTATTGTGAGTGCTTTTCAGCTCGTCACCGGACTGGAAGAGCGGCGATCGCAGCTCATTGATGAAAGATGGCAGACGATTGGATCAGGGCTTAATGCAGGGGGCGGAAAGCGCAGAGCTTTGGAGTTTTTGAATGAACAAGGTGAGCTACTCTCTAATGTAGAACTGATAGATGTGCAGCTGAGCGCGCTGAATCTACCCGAGAAACAATGGCCTGGGCAAAACGAGAAAAGAGGGGCTCGCCTGCAAGAAGCTGTTTTTAAAGGTTCGAACTTGCACAATGCCTACCTGGGCAAGGCCAACCTATATCGCAGTGATTTCTCGCGTTTGGAAGATAGTGTCACCAATTTAGACAGTGTGAATTTTCAGGGTGCTGACTTGCGTCAGGCAAATTTTCAAGGCGCAGATTTGCAAAATGCTTGCTTCAAAGGCGCGAATTTGGAGGAGGCAAACTTTACCGGCGCGCACTTGGGAAATGCAGATTTTCGAGGAAGTCGCTTTTTAGAAAAGTCACAAATAGAAGCCGCAGCCAAGGATCAAACACCCGGCATTTACGATGCGCCGCTGAGTGAAGAACTGGGCTTAGGCGATTCGAGTCAAAAAGAGGCGGCCAAGGGCTGTCGAATACAGCCGAAGAAAAAGAAAGGGTGGCTAGGCTTATTGCAGTTGTAAAGGCTATTTTCACCAAAAGAGAGCCCACTAAAACTGTTATAGAAATTTAAAAAACAATAATGTAGGGAATAAACTCTTAGGCTCGCATACTTTTATCATGCTATTGGATTACAACCACACTGCACTTCGACTTCCACAATTATGAAGAGGGCTGGTTAACGAAGTCCCTGAAAAAGTAGCTGCTGAGTAATACACCAAACATTAAGGGCAATGCAATCAAAAGATATCCCATCAAGGTGAGGGGTGGTGCATCACCTAATGGTGGACTCCAGAAAAAGGGAAGCATGAGCATGAGTATAGGAATTACCAAGCACAAATAGGTCGCCAAATTTATCAAGATCCATCCTATTCGAGGCTTTCGCGCACGGCATAGCATGGTCCCGGCCAAGAGACCGGCAACAACCCATGACATCTGCCAGCCTAATATTTTAAAGGTCTGAAAATCTTGGTTAATGTTTTGTTGAAAAACGAGTGCCGTTAGCATCGGCAATGCCATGGCTATTGCCATTCCTCCTGTTTGGGTGATGAACCACCTAACTGCCTTTTTACTCCTCTTAGCTAAAATCAACGCAACTGCCTGCATACCTGAAAGACAGATACCTTCTATCGCACCATACGTAATCAAGCTAATGATAAGCTTAACTTCATTATTTGCATTGGCCTGCTGGTATCTTAGTAAAGCCACATCATTCATGAAATTGGAATAAATTGCCAAAAAACATCCTGTAAGCGTCATAATTGCCCACAAGTAAGATAGTGATACGGATTTTTGCCTACTTGTGGACATAGTGCAGTTAGCCTGTTCCGGAATAGATTTCTTAGTTAAAGTTGCCCGTTCCAGCTCAAAACCTGCTCTGCACTATTACCCGCATAAGAGCGCATAACGGTGAGTTCCACTCTGACTGGCACTCCAGTTTGTAGATATCTTGCGCTAATCGGTAGCTTGCCAAGGGCAACGGAAAAACGGTTATAGTCTTGCGTGACAAGGTCATCAGGAATCGCTGCATCATAGCGAGAGATAAAGCGAGATCTGCGATCGCCTTCATCCGTGTAGTAGCGCAGATGAAAACGCGTATCCACCAAGTCAGAGGTATTAGCCGTATCAATTACATTGACAACAAAGTCATCACCCCGACCACTATTGCGCCCAAGGGTGAGCTGCACTGCTTCTGATTGAAGCACCGCACCATTGACTCGATACGTTGTCAGCGCTTCAGTACTAGAAAGTTCACCGTCTATCCAAAGCTCTTCTGGTGAAGTCACTTGTAGTTCGCCCTGCTCATTCAAGGCAACATCCAAACTACCAGACGCTTCTGACTGCGGGCGCTGGGCATCCCACACAAGTTGAAACTGTTTTTCTACACGGCCCACATATTCATCATACTCATCACTAATCGTAGACCCAATCGCAAATAGAGACTTCGCACCAGTGCGCGTTTCCCAAAGATTTCGAGAAAGCTGTACGGGAGAGGCATCAACAGCCGCGATAACAATTTCCTCATGGGTATTATCCCCAGCCAACAGCTCACCCGACGATTCCCCCAACGATTCCCCCAATGATTCATGGTGTTGAATCAGTCGCGCCCGGCCAACCTCACCTTCTTTGCCCCTATCACCACGACGGCCATGACTCCCTCGATCACCGTCCTTACAGTCGTAGCCTTCGGTGTCACAGTTACCATCAGAGCAGGTGGTCACAGTCCAATCATCTTCATCACAGTCACAGCCATCAGTGCCACGACCCCCCTGCCCGCCCATGCCACCACGGCCACCCGCCGCATTTACATACACGGCCCGCAGTGCGCTGCGATCTTGATAGTACACGGTGATATTTCCGCCATCGCCACCATCGCCACCATCGCCACCATCACCGCCATCACCGCCATCAGCAGCTTCCAAGTCATGGCTGGGCTGGTTCGGCTGATTGCCACAGCGAGGGCGATAGGCATCATCCCCCCTTTGCCCATTGCCACCATCACCGCCTTCTAAATTCACATTTATCGGCATGCCCGTCGCATTGATCGTGCTGTCACGCCCGGCCCGGCCATCGTCCCCAGCAGATCCTTGAGAGCCGTCTGCCCCATCCGTGCCAAATGTTCGAGCGGCCTGGACCGCTGAACCACAGGGATGAAAAATTGCCGTAGAAAAGGACAACCCAGTAGTCAGCAAGGTACTGGTAACCAGCAGTGACAGCGGGTTAAACAAGGAATTGATGGGAGAAATAAAGGATTTTAGGCGCATGACGAACAGGAGAATAGGCGGAAAATAGAGTCGTATATGATGCATATTTTCCCTAGAGATACACCATTTCAGAGCGATTTAGGTGAAGAAGTGTACGCTATTTTCAGTGGATTTGCTAAAGGCAGGGAAACCGTTACGCACAGACCACTTCACACAGAGCACTTTACACAGGGCACCGCAAGAAAAAAGCTGGCCGGGAGACTCGGCCAGCTTTAGAAAGCTATTTTGGGCAAGGGTGAAAAGAAACAGAAATTACGGTTCAAGCAGATTGTGTAACTGAAGGTGATCACTATTTCCGGTGTACAAGGTGTAAAGGTCATCGGTAATCACCGCATGCCTAACAACAATGCGACCTTGATCATCCAGATCAAAAATGATGTTTTCAATGGACTGTTTACCGGTAAACGTGCCCCCCTCTAAGGTGACGTGACCCTCGCCCAAGACATGAATATGAGCATCAGTACCCGTCCCACCCCGGCGCAGCGGATCATCACTGTAAACATCAATCATCGTGGCATCGCGCCAAATGCGGAAATTGCGTTTATTATCAGCGGCCCCAGCTCGAATCAGGAGCGTATTTTGAGACTTTAGATCGTAGCCACCATCGGTGCTGCCAGCGGCATAGGTATCTTCATAGGTGATGTCATAGGTGCCCCAGTCCGTCACAAAACCATCCGCATTCCAATACTGAGAATGGTCTTTGGTTTGGATGGCATTGTTCATGGTGACCCGGCGATGAACAACATTATTCACGGTGCCTTGTAGGTGCACACCCATGGCGAATCGGTCACCGTCTTGGTGCTGAGAGTCGCCCAGAACATCTTCAATCAAAACATTGTGGGTGTTGTACTGTAGGCGAATGGCCGATTTTGAAAACCCAAAAACATCAACATTTCGAATCGTCAGATCGCTCACGGTCGCACTCTCGGCGTCGCCTATCGCATTATTTTCAACAAACCGACGAACATTGTGAGCCGTCATATCTTCCAGTGTAATGTCTTGGAGATCACCCCCTAATTGGAAAGCGCCATTGCCGATATTTTTGAAATTTAGATTGGAAAAGTGTAGGTGGTCTGCGCCATCGAGTAGGCGAAAAAGTTCGCCACCGTTAGATTTTCCAGGGCTCCAGTCTTCAGCGCGATCGCCCACAAACAAGGGCACATCATGACCACTCCCCCCCAAGCCATCAGCCTCTAAATCATTAGAATCAAAGCCATCAGACGCCAAACCATCAGCACCTACCGCTAACCCAGAGGCGACCCCACGAATATAAATAGGCAACTCAGCCGAACCACCCCCGCTAAAGGTAACGCGCTTACCGGCAACATCGTACTCACCCAAGTCACCTGCAATCCACACTTCATCACCAGGGTCCGCCGCTTCTACCAAGTTATCGAGCTTCACAATGCTAGCGGCCTGCTCCCAACTAGAGCCATCCCCAGTACCATTCGGTGTAATATAGCGAACCGTAGCACCTGCATGCCGAGGCTGCGGCCCTTCTGCAACCGGGTCAGTGGGTGTCGTTGGCTCAGCATCACCCTCCGGCGGCAGCGCAAAAATCTCAAACCCGGCGAGCTTTGCCTTATCTTGAATACCCGTCATCGAGATATCCAAGCGGCCATCGGTCACCAAAATCTCTTTTACCTGCTGATTAAACGCGTTAAATTTGCCTGCTTGAGCATGAATATCAAAGCCCTGGATAATCGATTCCCCTTCCACTTCAATGTCAAAAGTTCTGCGGCCATCGCCTGACCAATAAATTTCAGCAAAGAGCAAGTTGAGATCGTAGGTACCATTGGCAACCTCAACTGAATAATCTAGCGTTTTAGCGTAGCGTTCACTTCTGTAGAGGTAGTCATCTTCCGTGCCTTCAATAGCCACATTTTTAAAGGCGGTCTTTCCATCGTCAAAAAATTGATCGGCCCGCCAGACCTGCCCGAGGCTATCAATATACTCGCCACCACCCGCATTAATCCGAATAGGCGCAGGCAGCGTATTATCAACGTCAGCAGGATCGACCGCAGCCGCGATTTGAACAAAGTCTATATAGTCAATCCGAGCATGCTCATTAGCTTCTTCAGCCCCCCAAACCTCAAACCTGTCTCCAGTCTGGAGCGTGCGACGACTCACCGTTCGGCGGACCAGTGTATCAACTGTGGCAAGGTTACTGCCTAGCTTTTGGTCTAACTTAATTCCGCCCAAAGATTGTCCATTGAGCAAGGGATTTAGCCTGGCACCGCCCCCCTCTTCATCAAAATAGCCCAACACAATATCGTACGTTCCCGATGGCCCCTCAAACAGGGTCGATACGCTACCCGATTCACCTTTCTCTTCGCCCCAAAAGCTGGCCACCATTTGATTAGAAGCAAATTCAATATGCTCTACACGGTAGTTAGTCAGCAACATATCTTCAGCTTCTACACGAAACGTCGGCAGCTTATTAGATGAGCCCAACCCAGGCAATGAGCCCAAAGGCGCAGTGTCATCAGCCACCATACCTTGAGATATGTCCTGATTAGTCAGTCCATCATTATGCGTATTAGAGCTGTCTGTAAAAAGCACCGATATATCTCCACCGTGAAGCGTTTAAATGAAGTATTCAAGAGATTCAAAAGAACAGTTTTTAAGCAGTCAAAACCGCCTGAGCACAGCTGCTTGGGCAGCAGATGCTCAGAGAACTGAAATCATGAATGGAATGAAAAACTGTTGTTTGAGAAGGTGCTCTGCAAGCAATCCACCTAGGCGCAAAAGACTGAGCTCTTATTGCCAAGGCCTATATACTTACGACCAATATGTTCTTTTTAATACCCAGTACATAATCGAGAAATCACGCAAGTTCCTGAAAAGCTTTTACAAAGCTGAAAAAGAGGGAATTTGGATAAAATTTAAGGATATTGACCTCAAAATGGTGCTTACTCAGCTCGACAAATATCTGGTAAATAGCAATGAATAGGCCAAATATGGGATTCAGACCTGCTGCTTTGCCACCTGAAATATTGGTATAAAACAAATACAAATTTGGCGTACATTCACTTAATATTGCCCATACATCAAACTTTTCAGACTGCTTATAACACTGAAAACATTTGAAAATTAGACAATGTTTTTAACAAAGATCACAATCGCCAATATGCCTCTGACGCATTTTCCATACGGTATTACAAAGGAACAAAATTCCGTATTTTCACTGCTAAGTCACGGTCGAATCACATTAATTCTGTGCTTAAGCTAAGGTGATTTACTTAAAGCCAGCAAACATGCAGCAGGGGGATGACGATGAAAGAATATGAGCGCGTTGAAGTCACCAGTCGTCAGGCATGGCGCGACTGGCTCAAAACGCACCATCAAAAAGAAGACAGTATTTGGCTAATCACCTACAAAAAACACACGGGCGATCGCTATGTATCCTACGATGCCATCGTAGAAGAAGCCCTTTGCTTTGGCTGGATTGATAGCCGTCCTCGCAAACTCGATGAAAATCGCACCATGCTGCTCCTATCGCCCCGCAGACCCAAAAGCGTATGGTCCAAGCTCAACAAAACACGGGTCGAAAAGTTGACCGAGCAAGGCCTGATAGAGCCACCGGGACTTAAAAAGATTGAACAGGCCAAAACAGATGGCACTTGGACCTTCTTAGTGGTTGTAAATTAATAAACTCATGATATCTGGGCGGAGGAACTGCGAGGATGAACAATGTAGTTCCATTGGGGACAAATTTTTCGTCTGGTCAGGTTCAG
>JBCDAG010000333.1:0-8287 GCA_039186165.1 Cyanobacteria bacterium P01_F01_bin.53 | reverse complement strand
TGGACGCTAAAGTCATTGAGCCGGGGCGTTCATTATTTGGCCAAGAGATCAGCACTCACTTATAGAGGCATTCATGTTTGACAAAGGCACTGTTGAATAGGGCTACGCTGTTAGGGCATAGGGAGGGAGAGGCGCGCTAGGTTGCCCACCACTGGCAACAACTCTATTCAGACCAGTGCAGCAGCGTTTTAATTTGTGTGGCAAGGGTTTCTGGATTAAAAGGCTTGAGAATAAGACCGTCTACGCCGAGCGCTTTAAGTAAACGCTGTTCAGAGTCTCGCGCTTTAGCCGTCAAAAAAATAACGGGAATCTTTTGAGCTATGGGCTCAGCCTGTAGGGCCTGGAAAATTTCTGTGCCATCTCGCTTGGGCATGCTCACATCTAACAAAATTGCGTCGGGCTGTTCGGCCCGAGCGATCGCAATGCCTTCTGTTCCCGATGTGGTAGAGAGGACTTGCCAACCGGCAGTTACCTTCAGCGTTGCCGTGACAATAATACTAATTGCTTCCTCATCATCAATGAGTAAAATTCGTCGACTCACGTCATTATCTCCTCAGCAACGAACAGTCTTTTACACCCAGCGGAATCGTGAACTGAAAACAACTGCCTTTGCCAAAGCTACTCTCAACCCAAATTTTACCGTTATGTTGATTAATAATATTGTGACAAATTGCCAACCCTAAGCCAGTTCCACCTTTTTCACGCGAATCAGAAGAGTTCACCTGGGTAAACCGCTCAAATATCTCTGAAAGCTCCTCGACGGGAATGCCCTTACCTTCATCCCTCACCTTAAAGCGTACTGTTGTTACACCTTGGTTCGTACCGTCTTCGTGAACAAGTGCTTTGTCAGCAACGTCGCCATCAAGTTCTACGCTCAGCCAAATCGTACCGTTTTCAGGAGAAAACTTAATGGCATTATCGAGTAAGTGAGTCAACACTTGCACTAGGCGATCACAGTCGGCCTTCATCTCAATCCCCGGATCAGATACCTCCAGCACAATGTCTTTTTCTTTGCCTTTTTCCTTGGCCTTTTCTTTGACCATGGCTATAAAGATATCAGCCACCTGACCGGTCAGGGTTTGCGAATTGAATACACTTTTTTTTAATAGTTCTTGGCCAGACTCCAATCGCTCCAGCTCCAAAATGTCGTTCACCAGGCCCACTAATCGCTGAGAATTTGCAGCCGCGAGTTGCAATAGTTGCTGCCCCTGGGCAGACTCACTCGGAATTAGCCCGCCTGCAATCATCTGGATGCCCCCGTGAATTGCCGTGAGAGGCGTGCGCAATTCATGACTGATAACAGAAATAAATTCTCCCTTTATCCGGTCCACGGCCAATCGCTCGGTAACATCTTCACCAATACTCATTGTGCCAATGATGGTATCTGTGCGATCACGCAACACGACATTATTCCAAGCGATCATACGTTCTGAGCCTGTGCGCGTCACAATCGCGTTTTGATAGCGCAGGGGCAACGCCCCATCATTGATCAATTGCCGAAAATACCCATACGTATGTTGAGAGTCCTTAGGGTGAACAAACACTTCAAACCAATATCTCTGCAACACCTCCTCAAGGCTGTAGCCCGTCAGCCGAAGGAAAAAAGGATTGGCGTAGTTAACCCTAGCGTCACAATCAAGACCAATCACCACTAAGTGGACTTCTTCTAGCAGGCTGCGCCAGCGTTGCTCGGCACGGATTAAGTCTTTGCTGCGGTCCTCTACTCGCCTTTCAAGCTCATCATTGGTCAGCTCTAACGTCTGCTGCGTACTCTGGAGCTCTTGAAGCGTTCGGCTAAGGGTTTTATTCGTCTCAGCCAGGGCATCATGATTTTTTTCCGGATTCTGACCTATTGAAATGATATTTAGCCAGTTACGTAAGGTTACCTGTGATGGCGCAGCCCTGCTCGCCGAAAATTGTCTTGCGCTGGCTTTCTCATCTAGCAACGCTTTATTTTCAGCTCGAAGCTTTGCCACCTCTTGCTTTAAGGTGGTGACAACATGCTGCAAGTCATCAATATGCCCACTAGGCACCTCTAATGGAGAATCATTAGTCTTTTGTGGATCTTCGAGCATGATTGTTTTTTAGTCACCTCTGGCTACCACCACAATAGCTACAGCTACATTAATAACGACATTAACGGCTACAGCAACAGGAGACGAATTCCTGTTTATAACGTTGAACAAACTCCACCCTAATCGAGAACTATCAGAAACTTGTGAGGATCTTAGGGGATAAGAGGGGAAATATCATGGTGAATCACGAAGCTTCAGCCAAAATCCGATTGCGGCCAACAGCTTTAGCCTCACTCAAAACCCTGTCTGCGGCCTGGTATAGCGCTTGTAAATTGGTAGCATCCCTGGGATACACCGCAATGCCCGTGCTAAAAGTGATGTTCAACTCGCCACTGTCATCGCGGTCACTGTCATCGCGGCCACTGTTATCGCGGCCACTGTTATCGCAGCCATTGTCACCGCGACTGAACAGGTCTTGGCTATTGCATAGCGTTTGCCAGTCTTTTAAAAAATTATTTAAATAGTGATTGCCTTCGTCCTGGTCCACCCCATATAGGCCAACAATAAATTCTTCTCCTCCCCAACGAGCAATGATATCTTCATCTCGCAAGGAATCTCGTAAACATGCTCCAAACTGACGAAGAATGCGATCACCCACCGCATGCCCATGCTCAGTATTCACTCGCTTAAAGCTATCAATATCGATAACGGCTAAGCAAAACGACTGCCCATAGCGCTCAGCAAGGCCCAGCAGTCGCGTAATTTCTTGGGTGGATTTTTGGCGATTAGCAACGCCAGTCAGATTATCCACTTCTGCTTTGAGCTTACGATTGCGGGCACGCTCTAGCCAGCTCAGCACCCGCGCAATCAGCTCAGCAGCCACAATGGGTTTGCGAATGTAGTCATCGGCCCCAATGGAAAACACCTTTTGAATGGTTTCGGCCTCCGTATGGGCAGTTAAAAAAAGAATGGGCAGCTCACTCCAACGGGGCTCATTACGGAGCATTTGGCACAGATCAAAGCCACTCAGGTGAGGCATTTCAACATCTAGCACCACCATATCTGGGTCGAACTGTTCCATCGTCATCCAAAGCTGTTGAGGAGCGTTTAACAACCGAATTTGGAGTCCCCAGTTGTGCAACAGTCCTTCCAATAGCGTCAGAATTGCCGGATCATCATCAACAATTAGCAGCTTAGCCACAGAGGGTGTGAGCGAGCGCTCATCCGTAGGGGACTGAGAGACCTGAGAGGCCTGCGTTAAAGTCGGCGCTTTTATCGTGGTGGGCACGACCGGGTCAACCGCAATTAGCATCTGTTGTACGTTAGTAATCGCCTTCGTAAGTGCTTGCAATTGCTGATTTCCCAAGTTGTCATAGTCTCGAATAATGCGCTCTATCTCCCGACATTGAGGCGTTGCCGCAGAAAAGCCAAAGCTTCCTAACGACCCCGCTAAGGTATGAGCCTCGGTGGCAATATCCTCTTGTTCAACCGGTTTTTGAACGCCTGTGGACAGGGCCCTCAGTGTCTTAGCCAAGTTTTCTACACGTAACAAATACCTTGCGCTAACCGGTTGCCACAGTGCCAAAAGATCAATTTCGGGAATGGCGGATGGAACGGCCTCAGCCTTGTCAACAGCAATGGGCTTCTCAGCAACGAACTTATCAACAGTAGACTTGTCAACAGTAGACTTGTCAACAGTAGACTTGTCAACAGTAGACTTGTCAACAGTAGACTTGTCAGTGGGCTTCTCAGCGACAGCCTTCTCGATGGTAGCCTTATCCACGGCAGTACCGTCAACAGCAGCACTGTCAACAGCAGGCTGATGAGTAGCAACCTTTTCACCAGTCGTGTTGGCAGTTTGTTTGGATAGCGGCACTGGCAGCTCTGTCGCTGCTTTATGCGGTAAAACCACAGCAACAACAGGTGAGAGACGATACCCCAGGCCGTACACCGTATCAATCACCTCCTTAAGCCCAACAACTTTCATTTTTTGGCGCAGGCCTTTGATATGGGTGCGAATAGCCCCCGTTGTTGGCGTATCGTCAAAGGACCACACCTTATCGATAAGGGCATCCATGCTAAAAATGCGATTCGGATTGCGCAAAAAGACTTCCAACAAACCGTATTCCTTGGGTGTGAGGGGAATAGAAATCGGTTCACCGTCGCCCTGACAGCAGCTCACCTGGGCATTGCTTGGATTCAGCCGCAGGTCACCCCAGGTCAATATCGGGGAGGCAATCCCCTCAGATCGACGCAAAATGGCTCGAATACGCGCTAGCAACTCCTCAAAACCAAAGGGCTTCATCAAATAGTCATCGGCACCAGCATCTAGCCCAGCCACCTCATTGGCACCGCTATCCTGGGCCGTCATTAAAATAATCGGGGTGCGATCGCCCGCATCTCTGAGCACCTGACACACCTCTATGCCCGTTCTCTTTGGCAACATCCAATCCAACAGAATTAAATCATACGAAAAAACATCGGCCATTTCCTCGCCCATTTTACCGTCAGTGGCCAAGTCCACTGAATAGTAGTGCGTTTCGAGTAGCTGCTTTATACTCTCAGCAAAGGCGAGATCATCTTCCACCAGTAAAAATTTCATAGAAATCCAGATGAATGACCGTGAGAAATCATAATTTCAGTTTAGAGGCAGTTGTGATCGAAACAAAAGAACGTCACAAAAGCATAAACGTGCCCCATAAGCGCGACCACAACATGACAGCCTGTTCGGATAGGCGCTCTCCCTCACAATTTTCTCAAAGTTTTGATCTACAACAAGAGAGTTCTCAATTATGCCAATCAAACCAGCCACTCTCTCTATCCATAAAATTAGGTCAGTCAATCATTTCAGCACTGTCAACGTTTCTGGCTGGCATTCTCTTCGAGTCTCTCTCTAGCATTCTTTCTGATAAAGGAGGTCTACGATGCTAACAGTCAGAGATATTATGACCCGTTCTGTTGTCGTTATTCGCAGTTCCGCGACCATTGAAAATGCCATTTGGCTTATGCGGGCTAAGCAGGTGCGATCGCTCATCGTCGAAAAATCCTTTTACGATGGCCCTTACGGCATCATCACCGAAAAAGATATTGTTTATGGGGTGACGGCCCCAGGCAAAAACCCTTCAATGGTCTTTGTCGGCAGCCTAATGCGTCGGCCCTGCGTGCACATGCCTGCCCACATCACTATTCAAGAAGCCGCTCAACGGCTCTCAGATGCGGGCATCCACCGGGCGCCCGTCGTAGAAGCCAATGAGCTATTAGGCATTGTTTCTGTCACCGATATTTTGGTTAAGGGCACCCTAGCAACCCCACCGGAAGATCAGCTCTCCCTCAGTATTCAGTCGGCCTTACTACAAGCACGCATCATTGACAATGCAGAAGCTCAAATACAACAGGAATGCGACCTCGCATGGCAGGTGTACGAGGACCTGCAGCAGGGTGTCACGGCAAGCGTTTAAGCATCATCGGCATCGAGCCTCACATTGATCCTCATAGTTTCCTCATGTCTATCCTCTATTCTCAGGCTATTGCCCCTCCATAATGAGGTCCGTAGTGAGGTACACACAGGAGACTTTCATGGTGACATCTACCCAATTCACGCCTAAAAAATCAGCTCAATATTCCTTTTTGATCATCGGCTATGGCAATGAGCTGCGAGGCGACGATGGCATTGGCGCGAAAGTGGCCCAAGCAGTTGCCGACTGGCACTTGCCCAGCGTAAAAGCCTTGGTAACCCATAAGCTCGTGCCCGAGTTAGCCACTGAAATAGTACAGGCTGACTATGTCATCTTTGTAGATGCTTGTGGAGAAGAGAGTTGTGCTCGCAACGTTCAGCTAGACCCCATTACCTTAGGCACTCATGGCACTCAGCTAACGAGTAGATTTAGCCACAGACACAGCAGCCCCAGCCCATTACATGGTGCAGCACACAGCCAGATCCACAATGTGCGAGGCTTACTCCAGCTAACCGAACACATTTATGGCCATGCCCCCCAGGCATGGCTCCTACAGGTCCCAAGTGAAAGGTTTACCTTTGGGGAACAGCTCTCTTCCATTGCTAAGCACGGCTGCGATCAGGCCCTTAGGGTCATTGAACGTTTCTTCACCAACTACCAAGTTCCCTATAGCGTCCCCCCCGAGCCATGCATGAAATCGGCTTAATGCGAGCTGCCCTCACCTCGCGACCCTCACCTTATCAGCACCCCACTGGCAACCGTCACGAGAGGGTTCACCCTATTGCAACGCAGCATCACTATGCTCACATCTTCTCGTGCATTACCAAACATCGGCTTAAGCCACCTGCCCTGGGCATTGCCTGGGATGGAGTAGGCAAAGGCCCAGACGATGCCATTTGGGGTGGAGAATTTTTAACTGCAACCGCCCAAGGCTTGACGCAATTAGCGCATTTTTTGCCCTATTACCTGCCTGGCAGTGACTGTTGTACATTAGAACCCCGGCGCTCAGCCTTAGGCCTACTCTACAGCTGCTATGGAGAAGCCGCCTTTGAAATGACTGACCTAGCACCTATGCAAGCTTTTAAAGCTACCCAGCTAGTGGTCCTACGAAAAATACTGACCAACAAAATAAACCTGCCTGCAACCTCTAGCATCAGGAGACTATTCGATGGCGTGGCCTCACTGCTAAACCTACAACAGGTCGTTAGCTTCGAAGGCCAGGCCGCACTCACGCTAGAATTTGCCGCCACACAATCTCCGGTCAAAAAAGCTTATCCCTTTGTCTTTATTGAAAACGACGATATTCAAGGCCACAGCACTGGAGGAGAAAACCATTCTCAGCCGATCCTAATTGACTGGCGACCCATGGTTAGGGCCATTGTAGAAGACTGCCAAAATGCGGTGATGACCCCAGTGATCGCCGCTAAGTTCCACAATACGCTTGTAGCAATCATTGTTGAAATGGCCCGGCGGGCTCAAATTTCTCAGGTGATCTTGGCGGGCGACTGTTTTCAAAACACACACCTCACGGAGAGCGTCATTCATCGCCTTAGCGCAGAAGGTTTCATCCCCTACTGGCCTCAGCGTACACCACAAAATGATAGCGACCTTGCCGTTGGCCAGGTGATGGCAGCTTGGCAATATCTCTCTACTCGTTAATTTCTTCTGTTACACCGACCTTATGGGGCTGAATAACGCCATAGCCACCATGGTTCCGCTCATAGATGACATTAATTTCACCGGTCTGCGCATTACAGAACATGTAAAAGTCATGGTCAATCAATTGGAGACTATCTAAGGCCTCTTGAACCATCATCGGCGGCATGGCAAAGAACTTGCTGCGCACGACGGTCGCAGGCAGCTCAGGCGTTCGACCTTCGGCCAACTCTGTTGGCAGCACAGCGTCACCTTTCAGATTTTTGATAAAAGAGGCTTCCTTATTCACTTGCTTACGCTGCGATCGCCCCTGAAGCCTCTCCTTATAGCGCTTCAGCTGACGGGTGAGCTTATCAGCCACCAAATCAATGCTGGCATAGAGATTTTCATGGTTTTCTTCGGCACGAATAACGGTTCCACTGGCATAAACCGTCACTTCCGAAATTTGTTGGGTGGCGCCCTTTGCATTGCGAGGGGCGGACAAATTAACGTCAACCTTAGTCGCCAAGTTTTTAAAATTGTTCATAACCTTACCCAGCTTTTGGTGCACATGGTCATGAATGGCGTCAGTAATCTCAAGGTTTCTACCCTGAATAATGAGTTTAGTCACTCGCACTACCCCTCGTTGTTAAGGCTTCTTTTCTTATAAAAAAGAGAATGAGGCTCAGCGGAACTCTCTAGCAAGGCCACAAAGTCCAAGGCCACAAAGCCCCAAAAAGCTACCGATAAAATCTTTTTGCAGAAGACCTTCCTTTCAATTATGAGCTTTACAAACCAGCTTTGCCTAATTCAAAAACTCTCAACAGCTCTCCTGTTTTTACCCTTACTTTATTTCCCTTAACCATAGATTAATCGATTTCTTTTCTTTTTTCATGTTTTTTACAAAAATAGACATCGCCAAGCCCTTTCCTACCGATAACTTACGGCGTTTTTCGAACCTCACAATTTCGCCAACTTCTTCACAACTTCGCCAACTTCTGTTGCTACGCCGATGGTGTCTAAATTACTAATGCTCTCCATGCAGTCAGACACCTCCGGCAAAGCCGGTGGCTTGATGAGTGTGACCGCCTCAAAGGCGGATGCCCTACCGAAAGTCTCTGACTAGGAATCATAAAGTGACTGCGCTGCCTAGAATCGGCCGCTTCTATCACTCGTATCTTG
>JBCDAG010000332.1:0-8296 GCA_039186165.1 Cyanobacteria bacterium P01_F01_bin.53 | reverse complement strand
GGTTGGGCCGTCGTTCAAAATATGGAACCCACAGGCGTTCCCGAACCCACCATTACCTCATTACCGCCGGTAGGCAGCGAACCCACACCCACACCCACGCCTACACCCACCCAGTCCGATCCCAAGCCCGGGGAATATGAGCAACCTCAGCTTGCCTTAGAACCCGGTGTAAAAAAAACGGTTGAAGGCAACATGCGTAAGGGTGACAAGGTGAACTACCCGCTGGTCGCCCAAGCAGGCCAAACCCTAACAGTCTCACAATCGGTAGAAGGCGTTCTGCTCACTGTCCTTGGTCCAAACGGTAAAGCTATCGGGCGTCGGGCCAACCGTGTACCTCAATGGGAAGGCGTCCTCGAAGAAGATGGTGAATATAAGGTTCAGCTCAGCCCTGTGCGAGGCGTACCGAGCAGTGACTATCGACTAGATGTTACGCTCAGTCCTCTACCAGTGCCCGAAGAACCGGTTGAACCCGAAGAACCGGTTGAACCCGAAGAGCCCATTGAACCCGAAGTACCCATTGAGCCCGAAAACCCCATAGACGGCGGCATTGGCGAACCTGAAGAGCCGCCTGTTATCCCTGATGAGCCAGAAGTCCCGATACAGCCAGAGATCCAAACGCAGCAAATCTCTTTCCCACCGGGCTCAGAGGGCGTACTGGTCGCCAATAATGTGGGGCCTGGCACCATTCGTCGCTACATTGTGAATGCTCGAGAAGGGCAAATCATGAAAGTGAAAATTACAGAACCCTCCCAGGGACCAGTGAGTTTTGATGTGCTCATGCCTGGCGGTGAAATGATGGCCGATGCGGGTGGCGTTGTTTGGTGGGAGAGTTATTTACCTGTTGGTGGAGATTACGCCATTGATGTCAGGGCCAATCAAGACTCAGAATTCACCCTCAAAATTGAGGCGAGCGCTCAGGTACCATTGGGCGAATAGTGACCATGTGGTCAGGTTTTGCCCCGGTGGATGTGGGCCAACTATTTTTTGGGAAAACACCATACCCCAAAAGCGGCCTTTGTCTGTCGTTCTGAGTTGTCTGTCGTTTTTAAAAGCATTGGGAGAGTAGGGTCGTTGGCGACATTGTTGGTAACCGGAACAGATACGGATAGTGGGAAAACGATTGTCACGGCGGCGCTGATTGCTTACTGGCAACGGTATTGCTGGGCATATCGCCTGGGGGTGTGTAAACCGGTGCAGTCCGGAACAGGCGATCGCGAATTTTACAGCCGGGTATTTGATCTTGACCAAACCCCTGAACAGCTCAACCCACTGTGGTACAAAACGCCCGTGGCTCCGCCCTTAGCCGCCGCGATGGAAGGCAAAAGGGTAGATTTGGCCTATGCCTGGCAGGTGTTCTCTCAGCTAGAAGCTACCCGCGACTGGGTGCTGGTAGAAGGTGCTGGGGGCTTGGGCTCACCTATTACAGAGGAGCTCACCGTAGCAGATATTGCGACGGAGTGGCGGCTGCCCGCGGTGCTAGTGGTCCCCGTGAAGTTAGGGGCCATTTCAGCAGCGGTTGCTAACGTTGCCCTCGCCCGTCAAAAAAAGGTGAATTTACTAGGCATTGTGTTGAGTTGCACAAAACCTTGCACCCAAGGGCAGCTAGAAAATTGGGCCCCGGTAGACATGATTGAATCGATGACCCACGTCCCGGTGCTGGGCACCCTTCCCCATTTAAGACAGATTAAGGATAAGGAGCTGCTTGCCGATGCTGCCGCACAACTGAATTTGGAAAAACTCATGCCTAAAGCTTTTTGGGCGTGATGCTTGACGGCTTTAGCGTTGGTTAAGTCAGCATCAACGCGTCAGCAGATTCAAGTCTTTTCTTTTTTCAGGCATTCGGTTTTAAGGAAATCTGTCAAGATAGAAGGACTGCTGAAGAGGAGTTATGCAGACACTTTCACGGCCTTTAACTGATCATTTTTCGGCATTACGGCCTGATATTCGAGAGTTGCAAAGCGAGCTGGTTAGCTGGCGACGGCAACTGCATCAACGGCCTGAATTGGGATTTCAAGAGGAGATTACAGCAAAATTTATTAGCGATCGCCTCACAGAATGGGGCATTACCCACAGCAGCGGCGTCGCCAAAACTGGCCTCGTGGTGCTGATTGAAGGTACTGGGAAAGGCACCGAACAAGGCCTAGAAAAGCTACCCGTGCTAGGCATCCGTGCCGATATGGATGGACTGCCGGTGCAGGAACTTAATGACGTGCCCTATCGCTCACTCCATGACGGGAAAATGCATGCCTGCGGCCATGATGGGCATGTGGCAATCGCACTGGGCACGGCCAAATATCTCCACGAGCACCGCGACCAGTTTGCGGGCACCGTGAAAATTTTATTCCAACCTGCCGAGGAAGGACCGGGCGGTGCTAAGCCCATGATCGACGCCGGGGCATTGAAAAACCCAGATGTAGACGCGCTAGTGGGGTTGCATATCTGGAACAATCTTCCCCTTGGGACCTTGGGCGTGCGCAGTGGTCCGATGATGGCAGCCACTGAATTTTTCACCTGCACCATTCAGGGAAAAGGCGGACACGGTGCCATTCCCCAACAAACCGTAGATGCGGTAGTGGTGGGGTCACAGGTGGTGAACGCACTGCAAACCATCGTATCGCGAAACATTGACCCACTAAAGTCAGCGGTGGTCACCGTGGGCGAATTTAAGGCGGGGACTGCGGTCAATGTGATTGCCGATAGTGCTTACCTTAGCGGAACGGTGCGGTATTTTGATACCGACTATGGCGACCTCATTCCCGAACGAATTGACCGGGTCCTTGAGGGGATCTGTTCCGTCCATGGCGCAAGCTATGACTTGGATTATCAAAAGCTGTATCCCCCCGTGGTGAATGATGGGGCGATCGCAGATTTAGTCCGATCTGTCGCGCTATCAGTGGTCGAAACGCCTGCGGGCGTCGTGCCCGAATGCCAGACAATGGGTGGCGAAGATGTGTCGTTCTTTTTACAAGCTGTGCCGGGGTGTTATTTCTTTTTAGGCTCGGCGAATGGGGCAAAGGGCTTGGACTATCCACACCACCATCCTCGATTTGACTTTGATGAAACCGTATTAGGCGTGGGCGTGGAAACGTTTGTACGTATCGTAGAGAAGTTTTGTGCCGTGGAGGCCTAAGGGCCGGGCGAATACTGTAAGTTAGACAGGCATTGATATTAGTCGATCCTTTCACTTACGCGCCCAGTTGTGCGCCCTCAGTTAGTACCACCACCATGAGCACTCCAAACCCAGCTAGCCAACCTGCCTATGATTTGCCTTTGAATGAGGCACTACGAGAAGAGGTGCTCACGGCAATTGCCGATAAGTTGGATGAGTATGCGTTTCCAGAGGTGGCCCAGAAGATACAAAAAGATGTGCGCGATCGCCTTGCAGCCGAGGGCTACCAGGACGTAAACAGTGGCTCCCAGCTAGCCGAAACCCTAACAGCCCAGCTACAAACCCTGAGCAAAGATAAGCACCTGAAGGTGTACTTTAGCCCGGCAGTGCTGCCCCACCTAGAGCCGCAAACGGAGATCCCCCCGGAAGAGCTTGAAAAACAAAGGCGTCAGGGTGCACTGCGCAATTTTGACTTTAACCAAGTCAAGCGACTAAGGGGCAATGTGGGGTATTTGGAACTGTTTAGCTTTGAGCCCCCCGAATTTGCTGGGGAGGTTGCTGCCGCCGCAATGCAGTTTTTATCCAATACCAGTGCGTTGATTATTGACCTACGGCATAATCGCGGCGGCTCAGCAAGCATGGTTGCGCTGCTCACAAGCTACTTCCTACCTGCCTATCCCTCGGTGCATTTAACGGATTTATATTGGCCCAAAGAAGAGCGCAGACAACAATCTTGGACCCTGCCCCATGTCACAGGAGAAAGATATCTCGACAAGCCACTGTACATATTGATTGGGCCCGAAACCTTTTCAGCCGCAGAAGAGTTTGCCTACAACTTAAAACATCTGAAACGAGCAGTTATTGTTGGCGAAACGACAGCGGGCGGAGCCAACCCAGGCTCTGGATTCCGGGTACATGATCACTTTTGGATGTTTATCCCAACAGGGCAAGCCATTAGCATGGCAACAGGAGAAAATTGGGAAGAGAGTGGTGTGTTGCCAGCGTTTAAAGTGCCGACAGAACTCTCTCTTAAAACAGCCCAACTCTTAGCCTTTAGAAAATTGCTAAGAGATGATGTAGAAGGCCCCAATCCTGGACAATTAGAAAACAGCTTGAAACGTGAGCTAGAAGATTCTCTTCAGTTAGTAGAAGCCGATCTCGATCGGATGCAGCAGGATTTGGTCAGTAACTTAGGCAAAATGCGCTAGTAGCCTTAAATTTGGCCACAAAAATAAGTCACTCCAAAAGTACTGACCTCAAACAATCGACACGTAATCAGGTGCCCTGGCTGGCCTAATTCAGTGTCAGCTCAATTGATTAAAAAATCTGTTAGGCGAGCCGAGCACCCATCCCCTCTGGTCATCTCCTTGGATCGCTTTTTGACGCGAAACTCTAACGTCTAAATGGCACCTCAATTTGATCCAGAAGATCTTTATATTAATTTGCTTAAAACTCTATGGATATCATTACGATCAGGTGAATACTAATACACGATAATCACTCGACCTACTGAGGATCCCACGAGCCAAAGGTTATCGATATGTCACTTTTTCAGGCAGGTTCCATGATTGTGCTTCCTATCACTCACTCTCGATCCCACCAACCCCAGCGATCGCTGAGATGTTTTAAGCAGGTATGCGGCGTAGCCTTAGGCGCAGTAACCCTTACCCTAGGGATTACCCAGGGCAGCTGGGCCGAGGTAGCAACAGAGCAAACAGCCGCCAATCAGGAAACAACAACCTCGCTAGAAAGTCTCCTCGCCAACATCACTGACCGCGAAACCCCTTCACTAAATGCTAGGGAGCTAGAGGCTACCACTGATCTAGAAACCACTGCACTAGACGCCGCGGATTTAGAGAATCAGTCATCAGAGTCACCAGTTAACAGCCAAGTCAAAACGGCAGCAGCGGTGCCACCGCCAATCGCGCCCACCCCAGCCCCGGAACCCTTCTCCCCCCTCATCACCGGCATTACAGATATTTCCACGAGCGCCGATATGGCCACGAGCGTAGGGCACCTACGCCCCAGCAATGTAGAGGGCTTTGCCACTGACAACGTGGACTGGCTAAAATCAGCGATTGTGCCACTCTATGGCACCCCCGGCGGTGAGCATTGGGGCTGGATTTATGAGGGCTGGCTTATCCCTAAAGGACAAAACTACCTAGCGATTGGCCGCGATGCAGGCTTTGTTATGGTGCGCCCCTATGAAAACCTACACACCTTCCCTGTACTAGAAACTCGCGACGATGGCTGGTTCCAGGTGCAATACACCTCAAATGGCAGCGCCTGGGCACATACCTCACAGCTCGCCCTAGGGGATACGCCACTGACCCTAGAGAGCTGGGAAGATCACCTTGGTAACCAGGCCTCTATTCAGTTTTTGGATAAAAGCCAAGCGCAGCCACTGCGATCGCAGCCCCAATCAGCCAATAACATGCTCAGTCTCGTACCCACCGATAGCCTGATTGAACCCAAGGCCGTGCAAGGTGACTGGATACTGGTACAAGTCACTCGCCCCACCGCTAACTGCACTCCTCTGATTGGAGCCACCGTCACCGAAGGCTGGATGCGCTGGCGCGCAGAAGACGGTGAGTCATTAGTAGCACATCGCACCGATGCCAGCTGCTCGCGATAGACAAATTAGGCCCCCAAAAAGGTCTTCAGACAAATCTTCAGGCAGGCTCTATAACGACTATCGGAGATCGACTTATCGCTGTACAAGCTTTTGCCGTACAATCACTTAAGCGCAAGCTTAAATCTTTATGTAGTTCTTGCTTCATCGCGATCCCCCTGCCATGGGTGCATCTAAGGGTCCCTCGTCAAGCATGTAGGGATCGCATCACAACCATGCGATGTTTCCGACTCCATAAGATTGCTGCTTTTTGTGCGCGAAGTTTTTGTCGTAGGCATCTCCCATGTCGATTGGTTATCTTGCACTCGTCCTCCACGCCCATCTTCCCTTCGTTCGCCACCCTGAAAGCGACTTTGTATTAGAAGAAGAATGGCTGTTTGAGGCGATTACTGAGACCTACGTGCCCTTGCTCACCATGTTTGAAGGGCTCAAACGCGACGGTATCGACTTCAAAATGACCATGAGCATGACACCACCCTTGGTGGCCATGCTAAGCGATCCACTGCTGCAAGAGCGCTATGACGAACACCTCAGCAAGCTAGAAGAGCTGCTAGAGATGGAAATTGAGCGTAATGCCCATAACGGCCATATCAAGTATCTGGCTGAGTATTACGCCAAAGAATTTAACCATGTACGCCAGGTATGGGAGCACTATAGCGGCAACCTCGTCAAAGGCTTTCGACAATACCTAGAAAGCGGCAACCTCGACATCATCACCTGCGGCGCCACCCACGGCTACTTGCCGCTGATGAAAATGTATCCCGAGGCCGTATGGTCTCAGGTGGAAGTCGCTTGCCAAAGCCACGAAGACAACTTTGGGAGACGTCCCACAGGCATTTGGCTGCCAGAGTGCGCCTACTACGAAGGCTTAGAACGAATGCTGGCAGATGCCGGACTGCGTTACTTCCTCACAGATGGGCACGGCATTTTATATGCGCGTCCGCGCCCTCGCTACGGGGCTTACGCCCCCGTTTATACCGAGGCTGGCGTCGCAGCCTTTGGTCGTGATCAAGAATCCTCCCAGCAGGTATGGTCCTCTAAAGTTGGCTACCCAGGTGCTTCTGAATATCGCGAGTTCTATCGTGACCTCGGCTGGGATGCTGAATACGAGTACATTAAGCCCTACATCATGCCAAACGGGCAACGAAAAAACGTTGGCATTAAGTATCACAAAATTACGGGCAAAGGTATCGCCGGCTCAGATAAATCTTGGTATGACCCTTACTGGGCTAAAGAAAAGGCGGCTGAGCACGCCGAAAATTTCATGCAAAACCGTGAGCGTCAGATCGGCAACTTGCACAACATGATGCAGCGCAAGCCTATCGTTGTATCACCCTATGATGCCGAACTATACGGCCACTGGTGGTACGAAGGCCCTTGGTTCTTAGACTACCTTTTCCGCAAGAGCTGGCATGATCAGGGGACCTATGACATGACGCATCTAGCGGATTACCTCAGGGGAAATCCTACCCAGCAGGTAGCCCGACCCTCTCAATCAAGCTGGGGTTACAAAGGCTTCCACGAGTACTGGCTCAACGAGAAAAATGCCTGGATTTACCCTCACCTGCATAAGGCTGCGGAGCGTATGATCGACTTGGCCAAACGCGAGCCTGCTGATGAGCTAGAATGGCGAGCCCTCAATCAGGCCTCCCGCGAGTTGCTGTTAGCACAGGCTTCCGACTGGGCCTTCATTATGCGTACGGGCACAATGGTGCCCTATGCCATTAGACGCACAAAATCTCACCTGATGAGATTCAACAAGCTGTGGGAAGATATCCGCGCCGAGCAAATCGACTCTGGCTGGCTGGAGAAAGTAGAAGAGATCGACAATATCTTCCCGAATGTGAACTACCGCACTTATCGACCGCTATAAACCGACCGCCATAAACCGACTGCTATAAGCAGGGTCATGATGAGCACTGCAAGGCATTCTCCATATCGGACGTAACCAGTAAAGCGTTCAAAACGAGAATCTTCGCATCGAGAGCCATGCTGGCTATAGTCAGCATGGCTCTCGATACGTCAAGGTCTTGGTCTGTTGCGTCAAGTCTTAGGTCTTACTAAAAGCAAAACGACCGAGAAATTCACCCCCCATGTCTGACTCGTACTTAGGCACCGCCTTTCAATCACGCATTGCCAAACAGATCACCTTGTGGGTGTTCGGTAGCTTACTGGCCATTGAAGCTGCTATTTTATTGCCCTCTTACTTCAAGAGAGAAGGTGAGCTACTGGCCACGCAAACATCACTGGTCACCAACAGTCTTGCAATAGCACTCAATCAATCCAAAACAGAAACAGCGCCTCCTAAATCATCGGAAATTGTTAAGGCACTAGAGCATCTAAAATCGAAGGCAAACATTTTAGACTATGCCCTCTTACAACAGAACGACAAAAAATTAGAGCCCCATACTACTTCACTTGAGGGAACCGCCAATGCTCGCCATGATTCTACTCATTTCAGTCGTAGTGACGCTGGGCACGATGGTAGGTTCATGAATTGCTCCTGATTTATTTGAGTATTTCAGAACTTAACCACCTGTCCAGTTTTTGGGGTC
>JBCDAG010000331.1:0-8307 GCA_039186165.1 Cyanobacteria bacterium P01_F01_bin.53 | reverse complement strand
GTCGAACATTGAGATGACGGGGGCGAGATGTGTCGCACTGTCAAAGCTGATCCCGATGGGTTTCGGGCAGGCTTTGAGGCAGGCAAAGCTAATCTCTGGGGCTGGCCAAAGTAGGACTCATTTTTCTTTTTCTTTTTGTGCTTGGGCCTCTTGTATTAAATCTCTTGTAACCAAGCTGGCAAGTTCTATTTCTGCATGTGTTTTCAACAGTCTTTGTTTTATCTCTAGTGAATTCTTTCCGCAGGTATAGAGTTAAGAGATTGTTTATGATGCCAACAGTTTTCGAAATCTTTTTTGCAGTTTTCTATAGGCTGTGAACACTTGGAGGCTGCGTCGGGGATTGATGACCCTACTGAATAGGGGGCCGCTTAGCTTGGAGATAGTAGGACTAATCGAAGCGTATTGTTGAAGCTTGGGGTACATTGACCGCAGCTTTTGAAGGAGTTTTGCACCTTCTTCTCGGGTTCTAGGTTCTGATTGGCCTGGTTGGTGATAAACCTTGATATGACCGATATAGAGATGTTTTAGACCTTGCTCTAGGGCTTGGATATGAAAGTGGGCATCGTTGTATTGTGTTGGAAAGGTGGCTGCATCGAGTTCTCCAACTTTCTCCCAGCTTGCCCGGGCAACCGCGGCACAGGCGAAAGTATTTCCTGCGGTATGACGAATGGTATTGGCTAATGGGACGGTTGTAGATTCTCTAATGCCGCCCTCATGCTTTCTGTCCGGTGGAAAAATTTCTATGCCTGACGAAACCAGTCGCTCTCTTTTCCCAATAATCTGTCCTCCAGCGGAGGCAACATTGGGTGTCAAGGCCCAGTTAGCAAGCGTTTGTAGCGTGTTCGACGAGAGTAAGGTCGCGTCGTTATTGAGCATAATCAGCACCTCACCGGTGGAGGCTTCTACGGCGAGGTTCGTTTGGGCACTGTGGTTAAATGGTGCATCGTAGCTGAGGTGAATCACCTTTACGTCGTTGGGAAACAGTTGGTTGCACAACGTCTTCACCCGCTGATGGTTCTCGGGCGTAGATTGGTTGTTTACCAGCAGTATTTCTAGTGCTGCTGTCGTGGTTTGTTTGGCTAGCGAGGTTAAACACTGCTCCATGAGGTCTGGGCGATCGCGATAATTTACAATCACACTCAAGCTGGTAGCCACAGCCTCAGGGAACAGTTGAACCTTTGGTTGATAGCAAGCATCTTTTTCATTTCGAACGTATCGAAAGATATCGGTGACCTCAATAACCTCATCAGCATCGTCTTTACCAAGGTAGGCTAGTGCGGCTGAAGTATCCTTGAGAGACTTAATGTGGCCCTCCTGGTAGAGCTGGTGTAAAACGTCTGAGCGAATGGCACATCGGCCAGCATGACTCACCTGCTGATTGAGGAGGTCGTCGTCGTAGGGCCACTGTAATTGGAAAGGCACCCAGTTTTTACGGCTGCGTTTAATAATCAAGTCCTGCCAGACAAATGCCTTTGGGGGCGATGAATAGGCTAGTGGCGTGATGGCTTTTGTCAGCTTACTACTCTGAAAATCTCCACGAAAAGGTTCAACACAATAGAACGCTTCAGAATTAGGAACAGATGTGTCAGAAGTTAATAGCTGAAAGGTTACTGTCATGAGCTCTGCCTACAAAAATGAGCTATCAGGAAGGATGCTTTATCGAGCAATGTCCAACAACACCCTATCAAGAATCCGACTAACACCATCTCCCTCGATTAAAGCCTCCTTGGTAAACGCTTGCGTGATCTGTTTCAGTTTGTCTAGACCTGATACTCCACCTGATATCCCACAAATGTCTTCTATGAATGTGTTCCAATCAGAAATCTCTTTTAAAATCGGTAAAGGTGAATACATGGGCAGTGATAAGTCGTATCCGATGACCGCAACCGATGTATTAAGACGGGTTGCATCTAAAACAACTGTAGACGGTGTCGAAATGACAGCATCGGCGATTTCCGCTAGTGCAGGTGATGTAAAGGCTTGCCATTTTTTATCTTGCGGATTAATAACAATGAGATTCTGAGCTGATGGCAACAGATCCTGTTCTTGTTTTGTGAGCCATAGCCCTGCAGGGTGAGGTTTGACTAAAAATGTGATGTCAGGAAAATTGTGTACTGCTGTAGCGATATCATCCAGGGCTTGTTGGCGATACTGCTGGCTGTATCTTTCCCAATGTAAATTCTCAAAAATTGCAATTAGGTGGCTTCCCGCATGTTCAAGGGTGGGCAATGTGTTGAAAGGGCGTGCCTTTTTCGGACACCCTACACTGACGCACTTGTTGCGGGTCTCAGCCGATATGTCGTCTAATAGGTGAGAATGATGTCCCCAGATGAAGACAGTTTGAGAAGCAAACGTAATGTCGCTTAAGGGATAGGTTGAATCAGAATAGGTGAGTCCAATGTTTTCATAGCCATGCTGCAACGTATATGTGGCTATTCCAGCCTTATTGGCCCGTTTGGTGAGGGCATGGGCGGCTCTATGAGGACCTGCGGTTGTTTCTGACGCCGTGATGAGCGCATGAATCCCCTTTAGCGAAGGTTGGTTGCCCTTGAAAACAGATTTGTAAACTACCGGGGTGACTGTAATCCCTAACTCAGCAAAAGTGGACCGAATGCGAGGAGACTTTGCTAGGCCTCTGTCAGTAACAACAACTTTGATCGTTAGCTCTTTACGCTGCTGTAGGCCGATGGCGATAGGGACAATTAAGTCTAAGTCCTGAATGAGATCAACAAACAGCAGTACAACGGATTTTCGACGAAAGATGTCTGTAAAACGCTTCACGTGTACTGCTTTTTAGTAAATGGATAAGACCCCTAAAGAGGCAGATCATAATATTACCAGGATTAACGGTTGCTAGTCCTTACAGTGTCAATATGGATAGCTGTTTAGATGTTTCTCTGAGGGGTTTGATGAGGGGCGTTTGGGTACGGGGTGCGGTACGCTATTCAAGACTTGGAAACGCACTCTTTCATCCAGCAACCTTTCATCCAGCAACCTTTCATCCAGCAACCTTTCATCCAGCAACCTTTCATCCAGCAACCTTTCATAAATTAAGGAACGGGCTATGTCACTATCTGATGAGGCTCTCAACGCTAAACTAGCGACTCTTAAACTACTCGTCCTTGATGTCGATGGCATCCTGACAGATGGCGGGCTCTACTACACAGAGTCTGGTGAGATCCTCAAAAAATTCAACGTAAAAGATGGTCTGGGTATCAAGCGACTGATCCGCGCTGGTGTGGAAGTGGCGATTATTTCAGCTAATTCTTCTGAGGCAACGCTTCATCGGGCGGCCAGGCTCAATGTGGAGCATGTTTTCATTAACGCTAAGGACAAGCTTGCCATCCTAAAAACATTGTGCAGCCAGCTCAATATCGAATTATATCAGGTTGCGAGTATGGGGGATGACCTTAGTGACTTGCCTGTTATGCAGGCGGTAGGCTGCCCAATGACAGTTGCCGATGCTATGCCTGAAAATATTGCTTGTGCTTTGTATGTGACTCAGAAAGGCGGTGGACAGGGGGCTGTTAGAGAGGTGTGCGATCGCATCATCTCATCTCAGCAATTGGGATAGAGGATTTTGGAGGATATAACGTTTGCGGTGTACTTTTTAGGATTTATCCAGAGAAGTGTCGAGCAGTTTAGGCGCAAAATAGTTGGCATCTAACCACCGTCTTACTTTCATAAAAGGTTTTTCGACGATTTGAAAGCTGAGCCAGCCAAAACAGCTGGAAATGACAATAGAAAGAATCAGAAACCAGCCAACAGAAATGCCTGCTTTGAAGTAGTGATGAATTAACTGCTGGAGTGGAAAGCTGTAGATATATATCCCATAGGATAAATCCACGTTCAACCGGACCTTAAACTTGCTAAATGCTGCAATCAGAAATAGGGGAAGTACTAGCGGCGCGACCAACGTATATCCTCCAACTTTGAGCAGCAATATAATGGTGCTGAAGAGGATAAACAGGGTGACTTTGTTAAGATCGACAAGATTTTTGAATAGATATAAGCACATCCCTACAGTGTAGGGAGCATAGAGCTTTAGCTGATCTCCATTGGCTAGAAAAGCTGGCCCATATTGTGTGGAAACATTGGCATTTATCGCGAATAAAATGCAAAGATAGGCGGCGATTACAATGAGTAAGATTCGACACTTTTTCAGCAGCCCTAAGTAACCAACAACAATCGTAAAAAAGTAGCACTGGACTTCAGGAAACAGGCTCCACAAACTGCCATTAAGGGAATCACGATACGCCGCAGCATCTAAGACGTTGCCAATGTTCCACTGCCTGATATGAACAAAGGCGTTTCTGATAATGTACTTAATGGCTCCTCTTGAGCCTAAAAATGGAAAATCAGAAAGACTTCTTCCTTCCGTGATAAAGATTAAAGGTGCAAGGACCAATCCAGTAATGATTAAGCACGCCCAAAATCCAGGTAGTAGCCTAAGGCATCGATGAGAAGTAAAGATGACAAGATTTTTAGATCGTTCAAAGCTGGCTGTAATGAGGTATCCGCTCAGGGCAAAGAACCCCATAACCCCTATTTCGCCAAGGTTAGTTTGTCCGCTGGAAAATAATGCTAACGGGTCGTTTTCCCCATAGCCACCTATCAAATATCCATGTGTCACAACCACTGATATTGCCAAAATGAGGCGCAGTAGATCGAACGCATTATGCTTAGCTATCATCAGCAGTTGTTTTAGTTTGGGTTATATCGTAGTAGCGAGAGATGCTTTGTGTTCTGACCAATGTTCTGAGCAAATAGAAGCTGCTCAATCAAAGAATTGACTTTAGCGGTTTGACCGCCTCTAGATGGTTATGTTCCCTATCAAAATTTATCTTGGGACCCAAGTAGAGCAAAGCTTAGCAGTGGATGTGCTGACTTATTCGATTCTCCGGCACACTCAGCAGAAAATTCAAATTGCCCCTTTGTATGAGGCTGTGCAAACGGCTGGCATTGAGATTCCGACGCCGTCTGTACGGCAACTGCGTCCGCGTACACCGTTTACGTTTCAGCGTTTTGCCATCCCAGCGCTCTGTGGGTACCAGGGTCGAGCGATTTATTTGGATTCGGACATGCTGGTCCTAAAAGATATTGATTTGCTTTGGCAACAGCCGTTTGCTGGGGCAGATTTGTTATCTGTGCCAGAGCCAGAGGGCTCTACGCGATCGCCCCAGTACAGCGTCATGCTGATGAACTGCGAGCAGCTGGACTGGGATGTGGTTCAACTGGTGAACGACTTGATTCAGGGCAAATGGACCTACCAGCAATTTGTGTTGGAAATGGCCCCTGCAAAGCGTAAGGCCGCAACCCTGCCCCCTGGCTGGAATGAGTTGGAGTGCTATACCCCCGGACACAGTGACCTGGTGCACTACACCGACATGCCCCGTCAGCCCTGGCTCTCGGTTGTGAATCCCTACGCCTCCCTATGGTGTGATACGTTGCTAACCGCTATCTCTGAGGGGGCGATTACGCGTGAGACCGTTCGTGACTCCGTCGAGAAGGGGTGGGTGCGGCCTTCGTTGTTGTATCAGGTGGACAAGGGGATTGCCGATCCACAGCAGATTCCCGTTGAGGTCTTAAGGCGTGATGCCCATACCTTTACGCCCCCCCATGTGTGGCAGCGGTTTCTGCGGTCTCCGATGCTGCAAGGGAAGCGATCGCGCCAAGTCTTTAGCCGCACTTATTCGTTTCTCAAGGCCACGCGCCAAAAGGTAAGCCGTGGTTGAGCAAGGTCAGCCTCTGTATTTTGTAAGCGTGAACTATTACAGTGCGGCTCTACTTGCTGAGCTTATTAGTTCATTAGGTCTCGGTTCACTGGGGCCTTATCAGGGGGTGGTCATTGTAAATAACTCTTTGGATGACCCAGATGTTCATGCGCTAGCTGGGGAAGGTGTTGTTGTTCTAGATGCGTCGGGGAATGGCGGGTTTGGCTCCGGGTGTAATTTGGGGTTGCAGTGGGTTTATGCGCGATCGCCCCAAGCCCTAGTGTGGTTGATGAATCCCGATGCCCAGCTGCTGCCCGGTGCCGTTGAAAGTGTCCATGACGCCATCTCACAGCGACCTGACACGGTCATTTTAGGGACCCCTGTTTTGGATACGTCAGGCGAGCTATGGTCTGGTTCAGGTCAGTTCAATCGTTGGACAGGGGCCATTACGTCCCATGCAGTCACCGATAACGAAAACGATGATCAGACGCTGACGGCTCCAGTGCCCACTCGCTGGGTCAGTGGCTGTAGCCTGGTGCTAAATTTTGCCGCATTGGGGCATTGCCCGCAGTTTGATGACGTGTATTTTTTGTATTACGAAGACTGTGATTTGTGTGAGCGGTATTTCCAGCAGGGAAAGGCGATCGCGGTGACACCGCAACCACTGGTGGTACACGCTGTGTCGAGCATTACCGGGCGCGACTCGTATGCCAAATATGTCCATGCCACCTTTAGCAAGCTCACGTTTTTACGCCGCCATGCCACACTGCTTGCCCTGGGGCTGAATTTGGCTTATTTGCTGGCTCAAGCGTTGTTGTTGCTAAGGCGCGATCGCTCTGCTGCGCTCGGGCGTTGGCATGGCATTCAACAATTCCTAGGCATTCGAAAACGGCCTGAGAAAACTTGCCGGTCCTAGAGTCAGTCGTGAAGTAAGTTCCTAAGGATCGAGGATTGAATTAAGAGTCACTTTTCGTGTACTGGTAGGTTGTGGCTAACGCCTTTGGCGACGCAAGCGAACGACTACGCTCAGCCAGCGGTAATGGCTGAGGCTGCGCCCTGAGCGTAGTCGAAGGGAGCGTAGTCGAAGGGCAGCTGGGAGTTTGTCGGTTTATTGAACCCTTGAGCCTATAAGCTTTTAACCAACGAATCAATCACCTGCTTCTGCGTTGCTTCATCCAGTTCTGGCCAAATGGGGAGACTCAACACCTCTTTCCCCAACGCCATGCTCACTTTCTTTTCTGGATGCTGCCCCTTATACACCGGCAGCTGATCTTGCGGGATGGGGTAATAAATCATCGCGCCGACTCCAGCCTCGGCCATGGCCTGCTTTACCGCATCTCGTTTGCCACCCAAAATGCGAATGGTGTACTGGTGGAACACGTGCCCATCAGCGATGTGGGGCGTGATGACACCCTCTACGCCGTCGAGCAATCGACTGTAGGTTTTGGCAACTTTGCGTCGTTGCTGATTCCATTGGTCGATGTACTTGAGCTTCACGCCCAAAATCGCTGCCTGTATGGCATCTAAACGAGAGTTATAGCCGAGCATTTCATTGCGATAGCGTTCCTTGGCACCGTGTACGCGCAGCTTGCGGGCCAGTTCAGCCAGATCGTCGTCGTCAGTGGTGATGAGCCCGGCATCGCCATAGGCCCCCAGATTTTTGGTGGGGAAAAACGAAAAGGCCCCCATGTCGCCTAACGCACCCGTTTTTTTGCCGGTTAAGCTTTGGTGAATGTCCTCTTTGCCCTCTAACTGACCGTCTCTACACTTGCCTGTGTACACTGCGCCAAAGGCTTGGGCACAGTCTTCGATAATTTTTAGATTGTGTTCGTTAGCGATGGCGGTGATTTGGGCGATCGCAGCCGGATTGCCATACAAGTGCACCGGCATAATGGCCTTGGTTTTAGGCGTAATGGCCGCCTGAATCAAGCTGGGGTCAATGTTAAAACTATCGGCTTGAATATCGACAAATACAGGCTTTGCGCCCACATTGCTGATCGACTCAGCCGTTGCAAAAAAGCTAAAGGGTGTGGTGATTACCTCATCGCCAGGGCCAATGCCCAACGCGCGCAAGGCAATGATCAGCGCGTCCGTGCCTGAATTCACCCCAATGGCATGCTTGACACCCAGATACTGTGCAGCATCGGTTTCGAACTGGGTGAGTGTCGGCCCCATGATAAATTGGCCCGACTCAAGCACTTTGTCAATCGCAGCCTTTATTTCTGCCTTGATGGCCTGGTATTGGGGCTTGAGATCTAAGATCGGAATCTTGATGTCACTCACGTCGGCTTTCTCACGAGTTAATTCAAAAAAATAAAGATAGGCTTCAAACGCTGGTGCAACCCGCGCTATAACCGCTCGAATCAAACTCTAGCACGTTGTTAGTGCCCATAAATGTTCGTGTGTTTTGGGAAACTTACCCGCGCTACTCGGTGACTTAAACCCTTATCTTGGCGTTGTTCTATTTGCTGGTTAGCCCATCGCTCTATTTGTTAGCTAGCTCATCGCTCTATTTGTTAGCTAGCTCATCGCTCTATTTGTTAGCTAGCTCATCGCTCTATTTGTTAGCTAGCTCATCGCTCTATTTGTTAGC
>JBCDAG010000330.1:0-8359 GCA_039186165.1 Cyanobacteria bacterium P01_F01_bin.53 | reverse complement strand
TATTAGGCACGATGTAAGGCAACATCGAGAGAATCAAACATCGGTCGTGTTGCGAAAAAGAGGCCTGGCGTGATCGCGGGGCACCCTACGGTGTTGTTAAGTTCTGTTGCCAGCACAATATGCCGCCTAAATCCTATGCCGCCTTAAATCCTATGCCGCCTAAATTTAGGTAATTAGCGCTTCAGTCTGGTATTAATCTGGCATTAATACTGTTAGCCCTTTCCACCTTTTCTTTTTTGCTTGCCAGAACAATATTCAGAACAATATAAAAACGCCTCAATAAAGACTACTCAACACCTGCAAAACGCCACGGAACCGGATCTACGGCTACCCCGTGTAGGTAAAGGCCCCAGTGTAGGTGTGGGCCGGTTGATGCCCCCGTTGACCCAACGCCGCCGATCACCTGTCCGGCAGTGACAAAGTCGCCTTCGGCAACGTCTATGCGATGCAGGTGAATCATAATGCTCAACACGCCTTGACCATGATCAATGCCGATGGTGTTGCCGTGGAGTTCGAAGCCGTCAGCGACCCTGCCGACCAGTCGGATGTAACCCGCCGCTGGAGAGACAACTGGGGCACCGGTGGCGGCAGCATAGTCTACCCCTCGATGGTAATAGTCTTCGGCAAACACGCCGTTGTAATATCGCCGTACGCCAAATTCAGTACTCACGTAACCCTGGCTAGGACGGACTAGGGCCCCTTGCCAGTGGCGCTCTGGCGTGACGAGGCTCTTGAATTCGGCGACGCGGTCAAATTCGTAATCGGTACCCAGGTCGCCGCTGCCCGCCGGGAGCCAAATCCGCTGGGTGGCAAAGGAGCGGTTTGCCAGGTTTACCGCTAGGCGGCGAGATGAGCCAGAGCCAGAGACCTCCAACGTCAGCTGCTCAGGCGTATCGAGTGGGCTGGTGGGAATCAGCGCTCGGTAGCGATCGCCGGATACCGGAAAGCTAGGATAGTCGTTGCCATTGACCGAAACAACCGGAGCAGTGCTAGCCGCTTCAGCGCCGGAGATTACAACCGAGATAGTATCGCCCAGTTTTGGGTTGGTAGGTGAAACGGTGACCTCGTAGGCATGGGCAGCAGAACTCCAAAGGCTGCCGCTGACAACCATTGCCCCCGCCATCGCGAGAAAAGCGCGACGCCGAAAGCGGACGGGCATGGCAGGACTCATTTTGGGCTGCTTCATAGCTGTTTTGCTGGGGATGGATAACAAATTTGCCAGTTGCTATATCCAATCAGTCACTGGCAAATGATTTCACTTTCGATACTTAACAGCATCTTTCAGGATAGTCAATATCATAGACATTCCTAAAAGATGATATCGGGTGTCGAAAACCTGACGAGATCTTAATGCCCCAAATGCCCCAATGCATCAGGATATTTGCATATTTGCTTTACTCTGGCTTCTGAATTACTTTCTGCAGCTGCCGCTGTTTTGCCTTGGGGTCAATGCTCAACAACCGCACATAGGCACCAGAATGACCGACCAAAAACTGTTCCACCTGGGTGAGTACCTGAGCTTCATGGGCGCTGGTAATCGTAGGGCCACTATGCCAGGATCCCACCTTGAATCGCCTGGCATCGGCAAACTCTAAGCCAATGTGGTAGCCCTGGCGAAGTTGTTGGCGAATGATGTCTACGATGTCTGCCTGTAAGGGAGCCAACTTGCCATTGTGAGGCGTAGGCCGAGAGCCGGAGCCATTGCCATTACTGGCGGCCGAATTCGGCGCAGAATTCTTTAAAGAGGGGGCGCAGGCGATACCGTCAGCACAGCGATATCCGGCCCGCAGCGCTTGATTGACTTCGACGACATGGTGAGAGAAGGCGCGATCGCTCTCAGTCGCATCCGGGAGCCGATCTGCGGCCTGCTGGGTCGTAATCACCGCTCCCGATGGCACATACTTGCCGGGGGGAATCTCCACATCCTGGATGAGGGCGTGCATCATCACAATGCAGCCATGGCCCACCTGCGCATTAAACACCGTCGAGCGAAAGCCAATAAAACACTCATCCCCGACGTAAGCGGGGCCGTGGATCAGGGCCATATGGGTAATGCAGGTATCGTGGCCAATCCACACCGAATAGGCTTGCTGATCATCTCCAAAAATACGTCCCTGCTCCAGCCCGTGGATAACCACACCATCTTGAATATTGGTATTCGCACCGATGTAAAAGGGAGCCCCTTCATCCGCACGGATGGAGGTATTGGGGGCGACGATGACATTTTCACCCAGTTGCACATCCCCAATCAGACTGCACTGGGGATGGACATAGGCTGAGGCAGCAATTTGGGGCTGATCGAGATCGCTATCCCAGGGTGTGGGTGGAGCAGGTTGATGACGCAGCGGCATGATACTTTCCTAGGCTCAAAGCTGAGTTGGATTGGGCGCGTCTCCATAGACGGCGACGGGGTCAAAAGTCTTGGTCGACTCTGTAAAGGTAAGGACAAAGGGGGGATTTGCCGCCAGATCGCCCTCGCCAGGAGAAATTTGGCGATAGAAGCACGACCGATAGCCCACATGGCAACTCGCGCCTGTCCCAGCGACCTTGACCTTCATCCACAGGCAATCTTGATCATCATCAATCAACAATTGCTGCACGGTTTGCATCAGCCCACTGGTAGCCCCCTTATGCCAAATCTGCTGACGGCTGCGGCTGTAGTAGTGAGCTTCCCCCGTTTCCAGGGTTTTGAGCAATGCGGCTTCGTTCATGTAGGCGTGCATTAGCACCTCGCCAGTTGCCGCATCCGTCGTGACAACGGGGATGAGCCCATGGGCGTCAAACTTAGGCGCCAGGAGCATCCCTTCTTCGACTTCTTCAACCGAGGTACGGGCAGCAAATGGGGACGACATAGGTCAATTGAGGTAGATCAATATTTTGATAATGATAATCATTATTACATGATGAGTGGCAGGTTTTGCCCCCCAGAATTTGCCCTTGATTGTGCCTCTGACCTTGCCAGTAGGCGTTGTTAACACCATTTGACACTGCACTATCAGGAAAAATTATCGGGCTGATAATGGGACGGGTATCCTTTGATTTCCTTCCGTTCCGGTGGCCGGTAGGTCAACTGCTTGCTGGTGGTTTTGCCCAGGCTCACCAAGGATTCTGCCATTTTGACTGCGGCTGCGACAGCATCAATAACGGGTACGCCCAAACGGTTTTCCAATTCTTGTTCTAAGCCACTCATGCCCGCACACCCCAAACAAATCGCTTCAGCACCATCTGCTTGAATCGCTAACTGACTTGCTTCAGTCAATACATCCAGGGTAGTTGCTCGATCTTCTTCTGTTTCAAGCACTGATAATTTTGTTGTTCTGACAGAGGCGCAACGTTCTGTGAGACCTGTTTTCACAATTGTTTTTTCTACCATGTCCCGTACGCGGTGAAGCGTCGTCACGACACTCCACTTGGCTGCCAACATATTGGCAACATATAGGCTGGCCTCCGAGATGCCAATAACGGGTTTAGTCGTAATCTCACGGGCTGCTTCAAGTCCTGGATCTCCCCAGCAGGCCAAGATAAAAGCATCAGAAAAGGCATCAGAGTCACGGTCAAGAATAATCTGTTCTAAAATGCCGGGAATTGCCAAATATTCATCATAATAACTTTCAACGGATTCAGGGCCACGTTGGGGTTGCACGGTCACAATCTCAGTGCCCGGAAATTTAACGCTTTGGGCCGAGGCATCGATATTGGCCGTCTTGGCTTGGCATGTATTGCTTTTGATGATTTTGATACGACAGGTCGGTAGAGACATAGGCAAGGTGGGGCAACAACATCATTTTTGCGATCTTGGTCAGCTCATGCCGAGCGCGATCACAACGTCGTTAAGGTCACGTCATGGATGTAGTTCAGTAAGTAGCTCAAGAAGCTCTTTGCTCGGCCTGCTTCCTTTTCAGAGATTCAGCAAAGTTTCTCACCTCTTCGAGTGTGGTTTCAGGTAATTCATCAACCAATGCCAGTAGCTGAGCACGTACGCCTACAGCTTCTCTTGCAGGGGTGAATAGGCGAATTTGGTGAGGTGATAATGTTTCTACGCCGATAGTCTCCATAAAGGAATCTACGGCTTCGCGGGTGCTGGGGGCAAAGTCGCCATCTTCTGTATCGATTACCCAGCCGCCAAATAGCTCGACCATGTAGGCTTCGCCATCGTTAAATACTTCGACGATAGAGCCAATGCAGCCTTCCGGGGCAGTGCCACCGTCTTCTAATGGAATTTCTGATTTTAGCTTTACGGAATCAAAAAGTTGGAATTGACTCATGAGTTTTTCCTTCGTCTTTGAGGGATTGCAGTAACAAAACGGGCGATCGCTTCTCCGAAAAGTACAATCCAAATCGTTTTGATCCGTTTGGTTTTACCAGATGGGCCTGTGGTGATAGAAATAATAGCTTGGTAGCGCTGACCGTGGGCGTTAGGCTCTTCGTGAGCTATAGCCAGCTACCTCCCCAGGCCAATAGCATTGAAAAAATGATCGCTGCGATCGCCTGCCGAGCCATCAACTTCACCGCAAACCGCAGTGACTGTTCACGTGCGACAGTGATTGCGGTGAACAGGCAGGGCAGTAATACCCCTGCCAGGTACACGCCCGTCAAGATTTGTAGGGGTGTGAGTACGGCTAGGGTATCCGGTTCGGAAAAAAGCAGCAGTCCGTCTTTGCGAATCGAGGCCAAAATGACGGGTAGAGCGGCTTCTGGCGGCAACCCAAACAGCCCCATCAGGGGATTGAGCCATCCGGCCAGAAGGGTGATCAGGCCGAGCCAGTCCAACACCGAAGCGATTAATGTAATCCCTACAAAGATGGGAATCGCGTTGGTAAAAAACTGGTGGAGCGTGCCCCGAGTCTCGCGCCAAATGGTAGACCAGCGGGGCATTTCCAAAAAGGTGCGCTGTTCAATCATCAGGGCATTATTGGCCCAGCGGGCGGCTTTGGGCGAAATTAAGCGGGTGTAGATCAGGGTAGTCAGGGTTAAGTAGCCCAGGTAAGGCACCACCAAACCGGGCACCTTGGCCGCGCTGAAGACCCCCAAGGTGGCTCCAAACTGGTAAGAACATGCCGAGCCAAAGGCGATCGCACTAATACACGTTTGCCGAGAACAACTCGAACAGGCGCGAGTGTTGATCACGGCGGGCACATTGCAGCCGAATCCCATAATCACCCGCACTAAATCTCGCCCGGATAGGCCAAAAGGGCTCAGTAGGGGTTGCAGCGCCACGGTAATGCGTTCTACCAAGCCGCTCGCCTTGTATGCCCCTAAAAACAGAGCATAGAGAATTACCGTCGGCACCGCCCAAACAAACAACAGCGGCCCCATCGTGACTAAGCCATAGCGGCCAATTAACATCTCTCGTAGCAGCGATGGCGTTTGGGACAGGAGCGTGATCAGAGGAGCTAATCCAGCTTGGACAAGGGGATCTATCACCCCTGCCACTGCATTCGCTACAACAACGGCAAGAACAGCAGGTAACAACAACAAAAGCACCGCCAGCACCCTGCCCCAGCGAGGATGTTCTAACCAGGTGGGATGGGGTTCAATGGTCCAGCCGGCTGAAATCGGGTGCCACTGTTCCGGAAGAGCAGTTGGAAAAACAGTCGGCGTCTGGAGTGCCGCTAAAATCTGTTGGCGCTGCTTTGAGCTTAAATGGCGAGCATCTACTGGAATAAACTTCACCCGGGCCGTCTGTTCCCAACGGTCTATCACCTGCCGGGTAAACTCAGAGACCCTGACCTTATCCCAAAAGGTAACCACCACCAGTCCTTGCTTCCCCGCTACCAGCGGCAGTAAATCCGCCAGGTCATGCTCCATGTGTGTTGCTTTGACCACTAACAACACCCGCTCATGGGCCTGGAGTTGCGCTAAAGCGGTTCGGGTGGCGGCGGTGTCAGAACGAAACAGAATGCCTGGGGTATCGATTAAGGCATTCTCTCGGGTCTGATAGGTCTCGCAACTGATAGTGGAGCCTTGAAGGTTACTGCTGCTAGGAGAACGCCCCGTGAGCGCTGCGGCCAAAGCGGATTTGCCGGTACTTTCTTTGCCGATGAGGACAGCAGTGGGCCGGGTGGGAGGAGCCGGGGGCATTTGGGTCACTTATTTTTGAGCCTCTCTAACAAACACAGTCGTTGCTACAGCAGGAGAGATCGTCTAGAAAGAGTCCGGCCTCGCGATAGGCTTCGAGGGGGGTGGGATCGATATCAAGGCGTTGAGCGATCGCATTGCCAATGACGGCAAACCGCTGACGAAATTTATAAATAAAGCAAAAAATCAGATTGTCATGACGCACAGAGGGGCCGCTCACAAAGAGACCTGGGGTAAGGGTCGATTCGTCATCTTCTGTGAGTGCTGCGTAGCCTTTTGACCAATCGAACAGGGGCGAAATGCGTTTCAAACTGGTGTTAAAACCCGTGCAGAGAATCGGCGGATGGGCCGTCATCCACTTTTTGTATTCGCTGTAGACCTCGTAGCCATCGGGTGTGCGTTTGACTTCTTCAACGGCAGTATCGCCCACCATATCCAAGCGATTCGTACGATAGACAAACTCTAATCGCTGCGAAGTATAGGGCGATAGGGATACGCTGGGATCCGTGTCAGGATCGGCCCAAGCTCCGGAGCGATCAATCACGCCGACGTTCTTTCCTAGGGCCACTAAATTGGATGCCGCATCCATGCCGCTTTCGTAGCCACCGATGACGATAAACTCATCCCCCTCTAGATCTTTCCACGAGCGAATCTGGCTATTATGGAGGCAGTGCTCAGCCCCCGGAAAGGGATTGAGGTTGGGATATTGGAATTCTCCAGCGGCCCAAATCACAAACTTCGCAGACATCTCACCGCTGCTGGTTTGCAGGGTAAAGCCACCTTTGGGCAAGGGTTCAACGGTTTTTACGTCTACTTCGGTCTGGATCGGTAACTCAAAGTGCTCGGCAGCGGTTTCAAGGTATAGCGCATACTGCTTGCCGGTAACGTGTTCGCGGCGAAAGGCGATCGCAGGCGAGGTATTCATGGTCACCGCATTCAGGTCAAGCAGGCCAAAGCCATGGCTAGGAAATGACGGGGTGATGAAGCTCATCTCCTCAGGCCAGCGGCTAAAGGAGGCCCCAACTTGATGACGGTCTACAATCGTAAAGCGCTCTATCCCTAACTCTTTTAGCACGACGCCACAGCCGATACCAGCTGCTCCCGCGCCAACAATCACAACATCGTAAGACGGACCCTTTTTGGGATGGCTCACACTGGTTTACCTGAATGATTAAAGACGCATTTAATGATAATCATTATCAAATTCTTTGTCTAGTTCTTTGTCTAGGGGCTGTTGGGTCACAGTTGCACGGATAGGCAAATGGTGTCGGATTGGATTTCTGGAGATACACAGCAGGAAACCGGCGTAAGTCCTACAAATAGGGACGTTATCACCCAAAAATAAGGGTAAAATCCACACTTTTGGATCTTATCCAGCAGGTCTAATACTGAACTACAAGTTATTCGCTCGATCTAAATGCAGCTTTCATATCAACGTGATTTGGATTCAATCGGAGTATTCGACTCTGTTAGAATGCCCGACTTTGCAGTTATTACCGGGCTCAATGGTTCAGGCAAAACGCATTTGATGCGTGCAATCAAGGCTGGACACGTAACAGTTGACGCGATTCCTGTTCACGAAATCGGCTATTACACATACAAAGACTTTCTCGTCCCCAACGATTCAACACTCAATAACCAGCAAATTGAGTCGCATCGACAGCAGACTTGGCAATGGTTTACCGGGACGCAAGGCAATCCAAGGATCAACTGGCGGCAACAGTTGACAACGCTTCATACGCAGAATTTCGTCATTACCGAGAACGGCCAACAAATAGATCTCCTTGCAAGGGACTTGCCTAAAGACGTTTCGATTTGGGAAGCCGACAATAATCCATCACTGGTTGATGACGCGCTCGCAACTCGCATAGATAACTACGTTACTGCATTAAGGCAACAGGTGTTTGCACAGGCAAATTTCAAGAAAATTCCTCATTGCGTCGACCTTATCAAAGCCCTGCGTAAGACTGATAGTTTCTTGCATCTTATCAATGAAGAAGACTTTCAGGAGCGCTTTGTACCTTCTGTTCAAACAACGAATCACCTAGCCACGTCTTTAGGTGTCATATTCACTAAATACAAGATCAATCAATTCCTTTGGGCACACCGTCAATTTGACGCTGGCGATTGTGCAAAGACAAAAAATGAACCTGGTTCCCCATTAGTTTGTGTTAGGAGATTTCAGTAGCGGTCTTCTGCCGTTGAGGGAAGATGCGATCAGAAAATTGCGCATCCAATCATCGTGATAGCGAAAGCCATTGAGTTGTTCAAAGGGACAGAG
>JBCDAG010000329.1:0-8360 GCA_039186165.1 Cyanobacteria bacterium P01_F01_bin.53 | reverse complement strand
CTCTAAAACCCTTGTCATATAAGGGTTTTAGGAACACGTTAAATTCTCAGCAACTGCCATCTATTGAGAATTTATGACGAAGGATCAAGGGTTTCAGGGCTTGGTTCTATGTGGTTCTCATAGTTGTGTGTACACGGGAGGTCCTTGGGGGCTAAGCCCATCAGTCAAGTCGTCTCCATAAATCCCGCGACACGCCATTGCAAGCAGGTGTAGATTCTCGTGCAGTTAACTCATATCAAAACCCAAACCGCCCAGTTTTTTCAGGTGATGTCAGAGCAGCAAGAAGTGTTCCACTGTCGTCGTTGGGGACCGTCGTTGTGGGAGTTCCAGTTCGGTGAAGCCTGGTCTCCCGTGAGTGGCCGCGCGATATTAGAATCGGCTTATCAAAGAGAGTTTGCGTTTTGGCACCAGGACAGTAAGCCCCTATCTAATAACGATGAGCCCCCGTCATTACCAGCAGAGAAACGGTTAATGACGGCCCTGAGTCGAGAGCAGCAAGCCCTGATTTCTGACTGGCTAGACGAAGAAATCTCCATTTATCTGACCCAGCATCCGCACCGGTCTATTTCGGTCCACGAACACCTCGGCGACCTATCCGCTCGAATGCGTGCTCTGACGGATAACAAAGCACACTAGTCCATCTCCTGTTTGTTTTGCCATGCTGTTTTTTAGTCGTGCTGACATTATTCAACGGGTTCCAATGACAATGTGTTTGTGCTATCGGATCGCCGTTAGTTCCTGAGTGTCCCTCCAGTTCTGTGTTATCCGGTTTCGAAAGATGGGATTCAGTGGTTTCCCTGGACCGAATAGAGATTCTGATATACAGACATATATCCTGCCTCAATTTGGGCAGACTTTTCCAAAGGGGGCAGTGTGTTTCGAGATAGACGTTGTGTGAACTATCAGCAGGAGTCGCTATGAGCAGAACGTCTATTCCTGTTTTAACGATTGAAGAGTTGAGCTGTTGTGAAATAGGGGGCTGCGATGCCGTCTCTCAATGAGGTCCTCGCTCTCACCCGAGCCGCCTTGCGTGAAAGTTTGTATAGTTACGTTGATGTCGGGAGCATGTTCTCGATAGACTTCTTGTTGAGGGAGCCTTCTCCCTGGAAGCGAGTCGCCACGATTCAGGTGCATGAGCACACCATGCCATCGCCGGTTACGTTTACGTTGAGTCTAGAGCACCAGCCGCGCCCTGACCTAAGTGAGGTTGCAATGACGTCTTCTTTTGAGATGGCCGCACGCTTTGTGCACGATGAAAAGCAGTATGGTTATTGGTCCAGTCGGTGGCATGAGCGTGGCCAGCTGGTCCCGGCAGAATTGGTAGAGCGTCATCATCCCCTCGCCGCCGTGACAGCAATGACGGTAGACTCTACGGTGATGGGTGTTCGTTCGTTGGTGTTACTAGAGCGGCTGCTGGCTGCCTCATTTCTGCACCCGGACGATATTTTTTTAACCGACCCTTAAATCTATTATGGGGTATGTCTGTAGCTCCCGGGTTTAGGATGCTTAGGATATGAATCCCTAAAGCCTAGAAATTATTTATGGTTAGACCGAGCCACCGCAGTTGCCCAAGTGACCGTTATGGTTATCCCTTTTTGCTCCCCAACAGCAGAGTAACCGTCATAGCAAGATGATGGTTGCTCTGCTGTTTTGCTTCGAGGTGAACTTTCTAGTCAGGGGTTAGGGGTTTGACTTTGCCTGGCCATGTCTTAGTCTCTGGTGCCGCTGTATGGTGCAGAGCTCTGAGCATAGCGGAGAAAGAGACCTGAGAACCTATCTATTTACTTTTTTGATGTGATTTGGGTACTGTTAGCTCATAAGGCGAAATAAATACAAACTGCCCCTAGTCCCCCCCAAGAGCTAGGGTTTTTCGTATCCATCCATACACCACCACAAAAAACTCACCGGACCAGGACCGATGCAAGTTAGAGGAACTAGGCTACTGCCAATTAGTTAGAAAAGGATAGAAAGTCTTTTTTCTCCCTGTTCCGAGGGTAAAAATGGATGCTACCTTTTAGAGGTAAAACGAATATACGCCAGATGTAACAATGGCTACCATTTTTTTTATGCTAGAAATAGCGTCCTATTAACTCAAATAGCCTTAGAGGGAGATTACCTACTTACTTGCTTCAAAGCAATCGTCCAAATATTTGCCAGTCGGCAGTAACCTGACGATGTCTTTGGGGAAAATAAACCCACGATGTATAGCTGTACTGTTTTGTGGTACCCAGCCTCGTACTCTTAAGTAAAATCAAGGCTTCTTTGCGTATTGTTGAGATCACGCTGGAATGGGATTTAATTATCCTCTAGTCATTGTTCAAACCAACTAAATTTCAGGGCGAGATCTAGCAATTACATCCCACTGTTTCTTAGAAGAGACGATAACTTTTTTCCCCTTCTCGGATTAAGCTAATTATCCCTTAAGAGTGTTCAGTGAAACTGGCGATAGTATAACACTAGATAGTCAACAACTATCCCTAACACTACAGGTTGCTCAGCAGTTGTCTAAGATGTTGCAATGAGAGGAGCTAGTTAAAAAATTCTCTCAAGTCATCTTTGAACAATCTGGTGCCGAGTACAGTACTCGGGGACCCTAAAGGACATCCAGAACTACTGGAGCTGAATACAGATGTTCTGATTCATTTGGTTGAAACAATCCAGAACACGCGCGAACCCATTGGCCATAGTAGGAGTTACTCATGAATGAGGCTTCCTACTATGGTCGACTCATAGTCAAAAATCGTAAATTGACAATGCCCCAGCGATGTACCATATCCGTTGACCTTCCTCCCAAGATTCCGGGGAATTATAAAAGTAGAAGTTGTTAACAATTCCCCCATTGAGAATCATGGCACCGATCGCAAGCATCGACTCTAGCACTTTTCCTAGTATTACCGGTTACAGCATTACCGAGCAGATCTACCAAGGTTCTAGAACGTCAGTTTATCGAGCGGTGCAGCTAAAGTCGCAGCAGTCAGTAGTGATCAAGACTTTACAGGCAGCCTATCCAAGCCTTAGCGACTTGGTACAATTTCGCAATCAGTACACGATTACTCAATCCCTTCCTATCCCTGGCATCGCTCAGTCTTTAAGTCTGGAATCCTGGCAGAATAGTTATGCCTTGGTGATGGAAGACTTTCAGGGTGTTTCTCTTCAACAATATGTCCACACCCACTCGCTATCGCTCCCAGAAACGCTAGCGATCGCCATACAGATGGCAGACATTCTCAACGATGTTAGCCAGCATCATGTCATTCATAAAGACATCAAACCGGCCAACATCATTATCGAACCCAACAGCCAGCGAATTCAGCTGATTGACTTTAGCATTGCGTCAATCCTTCCCAGAGAAACTCAAGGCATCCAGAACCCTAGCGGTCTCGAGGGTACGTTAGCCTACTTATCGCCTGAGCAGACCGGTCGCATGAACCGGGGAATTGACTATCGAACTGACTTCTACGGGCTGGGCGTTACGCTCTATGAACTATTGACAGGGAGACTGCCCTTCCAGGCGAGCGATCCCATGGAATTAGTGCATTGCCATCTTGCCCGGACACCGACCAGTCCCCATCAGATTAATTCAGCCTTGCCGCCCATATTGTCAGCCATTGTCCTGAAGCTAATGGCAAAAAATGCGGAAGATCGCTATCAAAGTGCACTAGGACTCAAGCACGACTTAGCACATTGCTTAAGCCAGTGGAAAGAAACTCAAACAATCGCTGATTTTGAACTGGGGCAACAAGATGTGTGTGATCGCTTTCTCATTCCGGAAAAGCTTTATGGCCGCCAAATCGAAATCCAGGCTTTGCTAGAGGCGTTTACCCGAATCTCACAGCCGCCAGCAGATTTTCCAGTAAATACCACTGCACCCCCTATGGGTAACAGTGCTGAAATCATTATGGTTGCGGGCTTTTCTGGTATTGGTAAGACAGCCGTCATCAACGAAGTCCATAAGCCGATTACCCAGCAGCACGGTTACTTCATTGAAGGAAAATTCGATCAATTTAATCGCAATATCCCACTTTCTGCCTTTGTTCAAGCACTACAAAACTTGATCAATCAGGTTCTCTCAGAATCCGACCATCAGCTATCCCAATGGCGCAGCAAAATTCTCAAAGCGCTCGGTGAAAACAGTCAGGTATTAATTGAAGTTATCCCAGCGCTAGAAAAAGTTATCGGCCCGCAGCCAGCCGCTCCCGAGCTTTCCGGGTCAGCTGCACAAACTCGGTTTAATCGGCTATTTCACAAGTTTATCGCCGTATTCGCCACGGTAGAACATCCACTGGTAATGTTTTTAGACGACTTACAGTGGGCAGATGCCGCGTCTTTACAGTTGATTGAACTGCTAATGGAAGATACCCAGCACCTGTTGTTGCTAGGTGCTTACCGAGACAATGAAGTCTCGTCTGCGCATCCTCTTTTGTTGACTATGGAGGCCCTTAAAGCCGCCGAGATAACAATTTCTACCCTGACGCTAACGCCACTGCCCTTTGATGAACTCAACCAGCTAGTGGCTGATACGCTCCACTGCCCAGCTGAGCGATCGCGGCCTTTAAGCGAACTCATTTGTCACAAAACTCAAGGAAATCCCTTCTTTACCGCGCAGTTTCTCAAGGCTCTTTACGAAGACGGCAGTATTCGATTTAATCCAGCGAAAGGTCAGTGGGGATGGGATATAGACCAAGTTACAGCGATGTCTCTGAGCGAAGATGTCGTTGCCTTTATGGCGCAGCAACTGCAAAAACTACCTGAGGCAACCCAAGAAATTCTCAAGTTAGCGGCCTGTGTGGGCAACCAATTTGATTTAGCGACCCTAGCCATTGTCTGCAAAAAGTCCATGGCTCGAACCAGCGAGGCCCTCTGGCCAGCCATGCAAGAGGGCCTTATCTCAACCCACAGTGATGCATACAAGTTTTATTATGAACAGAGTCCCAAAAATGACACGATAGAAATAGATAGAAAGCGGGAAACAACAGAAAATATTGCCTACCGATTTTTACACGATCGTATCCAACAAGCTGCCTACTCTCTTATTCCTCAAGCACAAAAGCAGGCCACTCACTACAGTATTGGTCAGCTGTTGCTCAGCAAGATATCGTCAGCGGCTAAAGAAGAGCGTATTTTTGAGCTGACTAACCAGCTCAATCAAGGCATTGTACTAATTGCTGAACAACCAGAGCGAGATGAGTTAGCCGAGCTGAATCTGACAGCCTGTCGTAAAGCTAGAGCTTCAATTGCTTACCAAGCGGGACAGGCGCATGCGCAAATCGGGATACAGTTACTGGGTGAAGAAGCTTGGCAACGACAGTATGAAATGGCCCTTGCCTTCCACAACCTAGCCATCGAATTGGCCTGGTTTTGCGGTGATATTGACAGCATGGAGCGCTCTTTTTCTGCTGTTATTGCTCAAGCCCGCCATCCGTTCGAACAAATTACTGCTTATCGCATCAAAACACGGTCAAAAACAGCTCAAAATAAACCTGGTGAAGCGATTTCTGTGGGTAAAGAGATTCTAGAAAAGTTGGGCATTACCTTCCCTTCAGAACCTGCGCCTGACGATATTCAGCAAGCGATGAAAGAGGTTGGTGTTCTCATTGGTGACAGAAAAATAGAGTCGCTGGTGGATCTCCCAGAAATAACAGATAGTGAGCAAAGGGCCATTATCGACATGGCCATGGACATTTCACCCGCTGCTTATTTAGCGGGATCCCCGCTGTATCCTCTGCTGATAGCGCTAGCGGTTAAGCGCTCCATTCAGTATGGCAATGCACCGCGGTCACCCCACAGCTATGCCAGCTATGGCCTGCTCACATGCTATCTGGCCAAGGCGATTCCTGTGGGCGTAGCTTACGGAAACCTCGCGCAACAACTGATTACTAAGCTCGATGCCAAAATCGCTAAGGCAGACACCCTGGTGGTTACAGGTATGTTCCTAACCCATCGCAGTGCGCACGTTAGCGCGTCTTTACCGATTCTTCGAGACGCCTATTCAGCCGCTGTAGAAGTTGGCAATCTAGCCGCCACTGGCTATGCGGCTGCCGTCTTTTGCTCTAATGCTTTCTGGTGTGCACAGCCGTTGTCAACACTAGAACGAGAGAGTGCTGTTTATACCGAAGAACTCGAGAAGCTAAAGCTACTGACAACAGCTAACTGGTGTCTCATCTATCAGCAATCAATGTTAAATCTTCTAGAAGAAACGGAACAACCTTCTATCCTCTCTGGTAGAGCTTTTGTAGAAGCAGACTTTCTCTTAAATCTATTGCCTGGTCAAGATTTAGTGGCACAGCTGTTTTTCTACTTAAACAAACTGATGTTGTCTTATTTATTTGGAGAAACTGAATCTGCGCAGACCCAAGCAACTGAGGTTAGAAAGTATCTAGGTGTACTTCCAGGGGTCGTTGAAGAAGCTGTCTTTTATTTTTACGATTCACTTGCTGCGCTGGCTAGTCTGACATTGCCTGAACCGAAGGCTGCTTTAGAGGCCGCTTCAGAGACAGTTTCAGAGACAGCTTTAGAGACATCAGAAACGCAACCAGCGACTAATACAGACACTTCTCAGGCTGAAGTTCTAGAGAGGGTCGCAGAAAACCAAGCACAACTAAAACAACATTGGGCGGCTTATGCGCCCATGAATCATCAACATAAGGTTGACTTAGTAGAGGCAGAAAAATGTCGGATATTAGGGCAAAGGGCAGAAGCCATTGAGCGATATGACCAGGCGATCACATCGGCAAAAAGCAATGACTACCTGCAAGAAGCTGCCCTTGCCAATGAACTTGCCGCCAAATTTTATCTTGCCTGGGGCAAAGAGAAAGTTGCCACAGGCTATATGCAAGAAGCCTATTACGGCTATATCCGGTGGGGGGCAAAAGCAAAAGTTGCTCATTTAGAGCAAACCTACCCACAGTTACTAGGAGCAATGGTGGGCTCTCTACCATGGAGCATTGCCCAGCCAAACAGTCATCTCCTAACGAAAGTAGGTACCTTTTCAACAAATACAGTCGGGAGCATTAAAGTACCCAGTACCACCCAAACGGCATGGCTAGATATGCCATCAGCGATGAAAGCGGCCCAGGCAATTTCTCAAGAAACTGGTCTAGAGCCGCTACTCACAACACTTATGAAGATTGTGCTCGAAAATGCTGGTGCACAAACAGGGCATTTTATTCTCTCTCAGGACAATCAATGGATGGTGGTGGCCCAAGCCGAGCAAACCCAGTCTGAGACCCAGTCAAAAACACTGTCAATCATGCTTGATCACTACACAAAGATTCCTCGCAGCGTTGTCTATTCAGTGGCGCGAACTCAAGAAACAGCTGTTTTTGAAAACTTGAACACCGTGACACAGTTTGCGGGCGATACCTATATCATCACCGTTCAGCCAAAATCTGTTCTATGTTTGCCAGTAAGCCAGCAAGGCCAGCTTGTTGGAATTTTATACCTAGAAAATAACTTGACAACGGGTGCGTTTACGCGAAATCGCATTGAACTCCTTCAACTCCTCACCAGTCAAGCAGCCATTTCTATAGAAAATGCTCGTCTATACCAACAAACTGAAAACTACTCTCAAACCCTTGAAGCAGAAGTCGCAAACAAAACCCAAGCGCTCAATCAAAAGGCTGAAGACTTAGAACAAGTCCTCAAGGACCTTAAGAAAACCCAGGCTCAGCTCGTTCACACCGCCAAAATGTCGTCCATGGGACAGATGGTTGCAGGCGTGGCCCATGAGATTAATAATCCAATTAACTTTATCGAAGGTAATCTGAAATATACCCGGAAAAGCTTTGGAGATTTGCTGAGTTTATTAGCGCTTTATGATGAAAAGTGTCCTCAGCTAGATCCAGAGATTGAGGCGCTGAGAGAAGATATTGATCTTGATTTCCTCGTGGAAGATACCCCAAAAGTCTTAGATTCGATGTTGGCAGGTAGTAACCGTATTAGCCAAATCGTGCTCAGTCTACGCAATTTTTCTAGGCTGGATGAGTCCGGCATAAAGACGGTAGATCTCCATAGTGGCCTCGACAGTACGCTGCTTATGTTAAAAAATCGGCTTCAGACAGACGATCCTCAGCGAGAGATCCAGGTTGTCCAGACCTATGGCGACTTACCTCTTGTCACCTGCAATCCTGGCCAGCTCAATCAAGTGTTCTTGAATATTCTGAATAATGCCATTGACGCCATTCAAGCAAACGACCAAGCACGTGTAGAGAACCCTAAATCGCCAGAGATTAAAATTCGTACAGAGATGATTGCTGGTGATTCTTCTGGGGCGGAACATAAACCGCGTGTTCGGATTACGATCGCCAACACTGGCTATCCGATTGCCCCAGAGATTCAGGACAAAATTTTTGAGCCTTTTT
>JBCDAG010000328.1:0-8379 GCA_039186165.1 Cyanobacteria bacterium P01_F01_bin.53 | reverse complement strand
GCGGAACTTTAGGAGCGCTAAAGTCTCTTAATAACTAACGCCATCTCCTAATAACTAAAGCTGGTAGTTTCTGGCTCAAAGGCTTAAGAACTCGAAAGCTTAAATATTTAAAATCCCTGACAATCCCTTAGCAACTGCATAAGAAAAAACATCTCATTTCGCGCTTTACCTCCGCTGAAATGAACAAATTATGAACCGCCCCCTAATCAGCATCATCATTAATAACTACAATTATGGTCAATTTATTAGACGGGCAATTGACAGTGCTCTAAACCAAACCTATCGCCCCATCGAAATCATTGTTGTAGATGATGGGTCTACCGATAACTCTCGGGCCATGATTGAGGCCTACGGTGACGCCATTCACCCAGTCTTTAAAACCAACGGTGGACAGGACTCTAGCTTTAATGTGGGCTTTGCACACAGCCAAGGCGACATTGTCTGCTTTTTAGATGCCGACGATGTGTTTATGCCCGATAAGCTTGAAAAGGTTGCGGCCTGCTTTAACGAAGATCCTCGGGTGGGCTGGTGTTTTCACACGATTCAGCTTAAGGATTTGGAAACCTCTGAGGTACTAGGCAATACGCTGGCGTTTCCGGGAACAGCGTGCGATCGCTCCCGTTTTTGCGATTTTCGCAGTGAGATTCGCCTGGGCCGATTGCCCTTTTATCCGGCTTCTACCTCAGGGCTCTGTTTCCGTCGGGACATCCTCGACCAAATTTTGCCCATGACCGAAACCTTCGTCAAAACCTCCGCCGATCGCTACGTGCGGGCAGCGGCCATTGGCCTCTCCCCCGGATACTTCCTGGCCGAAGAGCTGACCATTCAGGGGATTCATGGTCACAATGTATCGACCCTCAGAAAAGATCGTCCGTTTATTCCCGAGCGGGAAATGATTGCCGCCTATCTCGTACGCACGCATTTTCCGTCCCTAGCCCAGTATGCCGATCGGCTCTTTGCTCGGGGGCTATGGGCCTACAAGCAGTTTGTAAACAGCTCAGAGAAAGCCTTACTGGATGTAGAGCCTGAATACGAGGGACTGATACAGGAGTACTGGCAGCTATGCTCCCCCATTTCCAAAGCCCTGATTGTGGGCATAGAGCTGTACCATAGCCGCCCTTGGCGCAGAGAAGGGGCTTTTATCGCCCTTGCTAGCAAGGCGTCTTAAAAGGCCTTAGGAAGGCGTCCTGGGCAAAGACTTGGACATGTATCGCAAGTCTATGGACTAGGGCAGCTATTGCCCCAACTTAAATTCATCAAATTTGACGACGCTAGAACCGGGCTCTCTAGTGTCGAAATAGTAGCTGCTGAGGGCGCCACTACCGGTGTTGAAAATTGTAAAACTGGTAATGTCATTGCTGGCAATGAACGGCAGTGGCGTGTCTACCTCATCTTGTGGCTCATCACTGAGCCCCGCTAGGGTTAGAGGGGCGAGGGTTGGCATTACTGGGCTAAGGCCATTAGGGTCACCCGTCGCAATATAGCTTTCGCGAAAAGGGGCCAGGTCTCCCGCAGCGGCGATCGCCTCAGCAGTAGGAACCTTTCGAGGATTGTCGCTAGCCAAATGGGCACCGTAGCTGTTGCCCACGTTAGAGGTCTCTAAAAAGTGCGTGCCTTTTGCACTGACAAACCGATTCCACAGGTGAGAGTGCCCGTAAAAAACGAGATCGACATCGGCACTTTCGAGCAGGGGCACCAGATCACGAACGATGTAGTCGTTCTCCTTGGGATATTCGTACTGCACCGAGGCTAAAGTGCCATCTTCGGCCCGAGTTTCTACGGCGACCGGATCGGTGAAGGCCGGTACGACGTTACCCCCCAGGGTGTGGGGTGGATGGTGCAGCATCACAATCTTGTATTTGGCCTGTTGAAATTCGTCACTGGCTAGTTCTTGTGCTAGCCATTGGTATTGAGGGCTCCCTTTGCGAATATCTTGGAAAATATGTTGGCCATAGCCCCACACCTCAGGGGTGCTGAGGGTCGCCTTACGTTCCCGATATCGGCCTTTGGTATCAGCCGAAAGGGCGGGCGATCGCCAAACCTGGGTGACATAGAGGGAGACCAACCGAATATCGCCAAACGAGACCGCATAGTATTCTTGGGTTTCCTTGCCATCGGGCAGGATTGTTGTCGGCAGGGAAAAGATTTCCTCGTAGGTATCTGTGTTGTATGAGTGGTCTTTAATCCATGCTTCATCATCTTCGCCGGGGGGCGTGGGATAAAACTGACTGACGAGATTACGGGGCAGGGTATTGGTATATTCTGCTTTGAGCTTTTCGTTGGCGGCGGTGCGACCCATTACCTCGTGGTTCCCTAACGTAGGAAATAGGGGGGAATGTTGAATGATTTCGCCACCTGTGTAGGTGGTTTGCACGCCATTTTTGTCGAGGGTGTGTTGGGTGCGACCCTGGAGCGCTGGGAAAAAGGAGAGGCCGCGAGCATCATCAAACCATTCAGACGCGCGATCGCTCACATTCACTAAGTCCCCAGCAAAAAACACCCCATCCACCCGGCCAATGGTTTCAGTCACCTTTTGCAGATTGGCTGGGGTCATGGGCATAAGCTGGTGGTCCGAGGTGAGCAGGATGTTGAGCGCCTTGCCTTTGGGAGGTGCTGCGGCCAGGGTGAACGGGTCACTGGTCACGGCTTTACGATTGCGATGACGGCTCATCACCCGATAGGGCGTTGGCTCCGCACCCGGCGTGAGGCCTGGGACCGTTGCCTCATGTCGCCAAATTTCACGGCGAGTCAGGCTAGGATAAGCGCGGCCCTGCACCCGTGAGTCGCTATCTTCGCGGGTGCAGCTTAGCAAGGTCGTCGTTGCTTCAGCACTCAGTCCCTCGCCATATTCCACCCTGTGCTCGATGCCTTCAAATTCGGTAAACCAAACCACCTGTACCGAATCTTCGGTGGGCAATTGCAAGAAAGGATCGCTCAGGAGGATAGGGATATTGTTTTCATCTAGCCCTACCCGAGCAGGTGCAGAACGGCTACCCAAGCCATTGCCCGAGCCATTACCAGAGGGTGTGCTGGTGGATGACTTACTGCTGCGACCAGGAAAATTATTAGATTGCATAGCAAAAATACTAACGGCACAGAATAGGGCGATCGCAACGAAGAAAAATCGTCGAATGGCTTTTTTCCAGGCAGCGTTCTTCCGGGCCGCATCTTGTTCTTTCATTCGCTATCTCTTTACTGATGATCGAATTAACGCCACTGCTAGAACAACATCTAGAACAACACCATCCCAAAAATCCTACGTAAGCTTTTGGGGTGTAGGGTTAAATGGCGGTTAAAAATCGATCTAAACATCGGTTATTAACATCGAACGACAAGACCACAACACCAAGATCGTGAGTCTACCCCAGGATCGCTTCCATGGCTAAGGCATATTTAGAATGTTTGCCCACGCGCAGTGGCAGACTGGCGAGGGCTTCAGAGAGAAAGGATTTGTCTTCTTTATTAGCTTTGACTTCTACCACCATTTTGCCAGAGGGCAAAACAAATCGATCCAAGTTTGGATACAGTGACAGCCTTTGATCATAGGCTCGAATGGAAAAATCCAGGGTAATTCTGACTTTTTGATCAAAAGAGAGATAGTATTCGCGCTGGTATTGGTTGAGCAACACAGGCCAGCTATAGCGTTCAAAATAGTCTTTGAGTTCCAGGTTAAGCATGGGCCTAATTTGGGTTCTGAGGGATGCCCAGCTATTTTTGGTTAGGGAGAGCGGCGTCTTGAACTTTTGCGACACTTTCCACCCTTGCAAGCTTTGCTTACACTTGAGTTCCAGCGTGCTTTTTAGCTGACTCGGATCGCTTCCGTACCAGCGCAGACGCAGCTTTTTACGCACACTAATACCGGCCAGGTTTTCACTGTAGCTATCCAAGTGGGGGGTATCGAAATACACATTGTTGATCTGCCGGGCATAAAAAACCGGACTAAAGCATGAAGGATGCAACCTCAGCCATGCCCGAATCCGAGGCAAATTGACTTCATCGGTGACCAGTTTTATCTCGTATCGGGTGCTGGGAGTTTGCATTTACGTAGAGTTAAGTAATGAAAACAACAATGTCATTTGAGAGAGATAACTGACGGAGATAACAATGTCATTTAAGGGGAACTAGATCTCCTTAAATGACACTCCCGAAGTACATCCCCTCCAAGGAGGCTACCGTGTATACACGACTAATGAGACATTGACTAATAGCCTACGTTGCTTACCCACCCCGCCCTATGGGCACCCCTCCAGAGTGGAACTACTTCAGGCAATGACAATAAAAGTGATCTATTACGAGCACATGATGCCACAAAGACAGGCAAAATCCCCTCTGGAGGGGTGGCGCGTAGCGACGGGGTGGGTCTGTAACCTATGCGGATCATCGATTACAGAGTCTCGTACTTGTGTATTCACGGGAGCCAAGGAGAGGTGGGGGCAGGCCAGTAACACGGGCCTCTAGCCTATCCCTTACTCCAAAACATCCAGCGCATACAACAACTGATTGTCACTCACACCGTTATCAACCTCAGCTTTATTAAGCTGTAGCTGAGAGCCAGTTTGTACCAAGACCTCTTTTTCCGTGCCTTGGAAAGTCACCCCTGTCGCTTCCATCCTAGAGGGCTCAAACCCCATGCGATCTTGGTAGGCAGCCAAACCAACCTTTTCAATATCTGAAAGGGTCAGGCCATGGAGCATCGCACTTGAGCCATCTATAGCTGCAACAGCGATCGCACTCTCCCTAATAGAGATATCTTCACCCACCAATTCACTATTCTGACCAACGGAAATAGCCTTATCAGCCAGCCTGAACATCTCCACATCCCTCACGTTAACACGGCTGTGGCCCAGGTCAATACCGTCACCACCAATGTTCGAAAAGCGAGTATTCTCAATGGAGCCATCGGCAAAGTCAGTGTCAATCGCATCATCGACAAAACTTTCAAAGTCACTATCTGAGACTAAAAAGGGCGAGCGAATCAGACGCAAACCATCCCTTGCCTCGCTACCAATGAGGCGAGAAGCCCGCAACGACACCGGCGAACGATAGAACAAACTGCCGCCAAGAGTATGGCGAATTTCAACCTGGTCCAAAATAGAGGACTGCCCCGCATTCCACACTTCCAAGCCGCCCCAAACCTTGCGCTGAGGCCCTAAAACAATCGGTGAGGACTCGCTACCGACGAACTTGAGCGGACTGCGAGAGATGAACATCGCATCGGATTCAAAACGTAGCTGTGTGCCCGAGGCGGCTTCCACCTGGAGGCCTTCAGGAATGATCAAATCACCCGAAACGGCCCATTCCCCCGACTTAATCGAGAGCGTTTGGGTCGCCTGCGACCAGGAGAGGAAGGGGTGCTGGGCAAGGAGATCTTTCACCGTGGGCGCAATGCGCGTGCGTCCATGGCTAATCCAGGGTGTAAAGGGGACGGCAGGGAGGGGAAGATCGCCAATCATGGTCCTGAGGGCATCTGGCTGGGCAAGCCGTACAGTCAGACCTTCCCAGAGTGCGTCCAAGGGCTTATTGTGTTTGATGCCGTTTAGCAAGGCTGGCTGAGCCTTAATGCTATCGGTTAGCTCTGACTGTAGCTGCGCTAAATAGTTAGGCTTCATCAGGCGCTGACGTTCCTTGGCATAGGCGGCGGCAATCTGAGGATCCTGGAGCAGTTTTTCTACCCAGTGAGTGGCACCGACTTCAGTTGGTTCTGCGATCGCATTGGGCTGATAGTGAAAGCCCACCGGTTCCAGTTTTGCGGTGAGTGGATCGTAGTAAAAGTGGGTCTGGGTGGCCGCTAGGCCGCTGGCTTCAGGCCATAGACTGGCAATCGCCAAGTATTTCGCCGTGGCTTCTACATTGAAGAAATGATTGGCTGGGAGTGCACCTGCCCGGAAGTCTTCAAGCAGCGCGATCGCCCAATCCTGCTGACGCTGCAACCCAAAATACTTTTCAATATGGCCCACCCGAGTCGAGGTCACAGGCGGCAGATCTGCCGCTGTCGAATACTTCAAGAATAATCCTTCAGGGCGAAGTTGTTCTTTCAGCAGCTCTTTAGAAAACTCATCTTCTAAAATCACAGTCCCTTTGGCACTGCCGTTAAAATCCAGCTGGGCTAGGTGGGTTGTCCGAGCTAGTAGGCCTTCTTTGCGCAGGTGCTCTAGCCAAGCATGCTCCTGCAAGAAGCTCTCGGGATCGGGGGTGTATAGCGAAAAACGCTTGAGGCCAAAGGGCCGATCGTCATTTTCAACTTCAATCTGATAGGCCCATTGCTCGGTCTTCAAAGAAGCTGTTGAACCCGGCCTCAGGCGAAGGCTAATGGGAATTGTGCGACCGCCATACTGTAGCTTTGCAGGAACAAAATTCTCCTTATCACTAGCGACCACACCTGTTTTCAGCGCCGCCTCACGTTGTTGTTGCAACGTATAAACATGCTTGTATTTCACATCGATTTTTACCGTCGGCAAGGCTGCGGCTTGCGTTTTAGCAACAACAAAACGCTTCACAGCAGTTACCGCCTGATCAGGTGAACTTAAAACAACACCTGCGCGGGCACTTACACCGGCCAAAATCACTGCTGAGAGCAGCGGCAAGCCCATCCATTGCAAGAGAATGCGAGACAATGAAGAAGATTTCTTCGTACCATAACGAGTGCCAGCTTGTTGAGAAGTCTGAGCATGATGAATCAACATAGAAACCGTGGGGATAACAACGTTATTTGCCCACCAGAGTCAGATCCACTAGATTCAAATGTAAAAGAAGTTAAATACCTAACGGACCCTTCTGATCGACAAAGCTCACTGAGGCCTCTGGGAACTGCTGCTGAAGCGACGCAAGCAGTGCCATGAGAGACTCATTATCCTGACAGTTAATTAAATAGGTGCCATGCAAAAACCCATCTCGCAAATCCAATCGCCGCATATCAACCAGCCGGGTATGGGCGGCTAGGATCTGACTGATTTGTTCAAAGGCATTGTTGTTGGCGTAATCGTTACTAGAACGATCACCAGCACCTGTTTGACTTCCCTGATCTAATATTGTTTGGTCTGATATTGTTGCGCTTCCCTTAAGGGGCAGCTCTATGTTGCAATACATCATGTGTTTGGCGACCCGAGGGGTTCCAGGGATGCGCCGAACAACAGCTAAAATCAACAAAATAATGGCTAGTGCCAACAAGGTTGGGTTTCGCTGATCCGCACCGAGACCCAAACCCAACGAAATAGAGATAAAGAGATATCCCAACTCTTCAGGCTCTTTGATAGGGGTACGAAAGCGCACAATAGAGAGTGCACCAACCAATCCAAGAGACAGCGCTAAAGACGACTTCACAACCGAAATAATCAGCACTGTTGTCATGACGACAATTGGAAAAACCTGGGCGAGTTCTGCTCGATTAGAATTGGTCTTGCCGAAGCGCACGTAATGCCATGAGAGCAAATAAGCACATGCCGCACCCAGCAGTAGATTAACCACCAAGGCCGCAATGGACAGGGGTGCTGGCTCGGTGAGCCCTAAATTTTCGAGAGTAACCGCAATGAGCATGCTGCAAATTTGACCCTTAAAAACCCTGAGATATCAACGAAACAGCGATGCTGAGCTATGTCGCTTTGATTCCTTACGTCCGACTCTGGCGTCGAATAATCAACTTATAAGTTCCTTGCTTCAGAATTTATTCCGTAAATTTACCTAACCTTAACCCAGATTTAATATATCTTCAATAAGAGGAATCGGGAGGAACGATGCAAATTCAAAGGTGTAGCCCCAAAAAGTATTTATCTATACAAAATATTACTTCAGGTAAGGATTTTGCCTGAGTTTTTGTATGGTGTGATTTGTTACATCCCCAAGTCTTTACCCATAAGCGTTTGGCTATCAGGTAAGCCCTACCCAACAGAGATTCAACAGTAAGGACAAGCGTAAAGACATTATGGTATGGAGAAAAATATTTTTGATATTTCTCCATTTCTGTTCAGAATTCAGAACTTATCCAGATTTTTGGCAGTTTATAGGCCTTAGCATTCTAGGGAATCTTAGAATGCCATACTTTTAGTGCACAAATGAATAAAAAACGCCAGGTCAGCTTAGTTCGCTGACCTGGCGTTTTTTGGGAACCGAGGTTGTGGATATGCGCTAGAGGCTATAAGCGTTGGGAAAAATTCCGCTAGGCCTTTACCGGTTGTCTGAAGAGCATGCGTCTTCAGACGAAGAGTCTGAAAACTATTTGCGTTTCAAACTATTTGTTTTTCAAACTATTAGACAAGTTGTGAAATAGTGGATGGTTTTAGATATCAGAGACTGGCTCTGCCTTCCGTTCTTGTGAATTATTATGCAGCCATCAGGTAGAAGTTCCATAAACCCGCTGCGGTGAAGATGGACGCATCATCAAAG